>JAFTTA010000235.1 GCA_017467015.1 Bacteroidaceae bacterium | reverse complement strand
TTTTTCATTTTTTGCACAAAATAAATGTTTTGTGCAAAAGTACCCATTATTTCTCAAATAACATATAAAAAGTGAGTGTTTTAATCTTTTTTAATCATAAACACTTTAATTTGAGTCTGTGTTGCCTGTTTTTGTTGTTGAAGTACCTTTATTCTTTGGTTTATAGTTTCTCCTCCTTTTGTTGATTTTGTCATTAGTCTCTTTCTTCTCTGTTGGGGGTGTGTTTGGGGTGGTGGGCGAAGCCCCTTTTTTCTCGCTTCTATTGTTTCTTGACGATGGGTTATGTTTCTTGCGTCTTTTATTATTTTGACGGCTGTTTTTGTTCTTGACTGGCGAATATTCCGGTGCATCGCCCAAACCATCGGGTAGTGGCATTTTTTCAATAGATTTGCCTATAAAATCCTCTATGCGTTTGAAAGCAATCTGGTCTTTCTCGCTAACAAGTGTTATACCACGACCTTTGGCATTGGCACGGGCAGTACGTCCTACACGATGAATATAATCGTCCTGGTCGCCGGGAACATCATAATTTATTACTATACGTATATCGTCTATATCTATACCTCGAGCAAGGATATCAGTGGCAACCAATAGGTCTACTTTTCGACTTTTATATAGGAACATTATTTCGTCGCGCTCGCTTTGTGTGAGATCGCTGTGCATCTCTCCAACATTGAGCCCCATTTTACGCAACGCTGTGGCAACCTCCCTCACCTTGCTTTTCTTTGAAACGAAAAGAATTACTCTTTCGGCGCTCTCTTTCGAGAATATATCTTTTATTATTCCAATCTTTTGATGTTCGTGGCATATGTATGCCTGTTGTGTTATGCCGTCGGCAGGCTTTGCCAGCGACAAGGTTACCTGTACCGGGTCTTTCAGAATATTTTTGGCAAGTTTACGTATCTCCTCGGGCATGGTTGCTGAAAACATCATTGTTTGTCTGTTTGCCGGCAATTGTTTGGCAATGGTCATGATGTCGTTGTAAAATCCCATATCCAGCATGCGGTCGGCTTCGTCAAGTATGAAGAATGAAACTTTTGAGAGATCTACATTTCCAAGTGTTATGTGGCTAATAAGACGTCCCGGGGTTGCAACAAGAATATCAGCACCGAGTGACATTCCACGTAACTCTTGACCGTATCGTACACCGTCGTTTCCACCTTACCCAGCCACACTTGACACAGGCATGAAATATGTAAATCCTTCCAGTTGCCTATCTATCTGTTGTGCGAGTTCGCGTGTCGGTGCCATAATTATGCAGTTTATAGCATTTTCCGGATATCCGCCACGACACAATTTATTGAGCACGGGGAGTAAGTAGGCAGCTGTTTTTCCTGTACCGGTCTGCGCCACACCAATGAGGTCGTGTCCCTCCATCAGCGGAACTATTGTCTTTTCCTGAATGGGGGTGCACTCTCTAAAGTTCATTGCGTCGAGAGCATCGAGCACTTCATCCTCGAAATCTATATCGTAAAAATCCATAATCAGTGTTTATTTTGGGGCTTTCCAATAGAGATAGGCTGCTATGAAACTGTAAAGTATATTGGGTAACCACACTGCAAGCACCACCGGGGTATTACCGTTCAACGCAAAGGTAGACGAAATTGTCTGGAAAAGTATATACGAGAAGCTCAATCCCAATCCAATTCCCAAGGAAAGTCCCATGCCACCTTTTGTCTTTTTTGATGACAAGGAAGCTCCAATTATTGTCAGAATGAATGCTGCGAATGACATTGCAATTCGTTTGTGATATTCCACTTCGAACTCTTTTATGTTAGCCATGCCGCGTTCTTTCTGACGGGTTATATACTCCATCAGTTTGGGGCTGGTCATGGTCTCTTGCATTCCTAAAGTTATAAGGAAGTCGCTCGGCTCGAATTTTATAATTGTGTCGAGTGGTTGACGTGTATTTGAGCGAATAACCTCTTTGTCGTCGTATAATTCTCTAATGGTCCAGTTTTTTGCAGTCCATTTATATTGTTCTTCAGGGTGGTATGTTATTGTACGGGCTGTCATGTGTGACACAAGTCGTTTATCTTCAAATTTGTCGAGTGAGAAACGATAACCTGTTTTGTTTCTACTGTCGTAACGCTCTATGTAGGCTATCGTGTTAGGGTCAATCTCCAATTGAATGTTTCGTGCCGTTTCTATTTGGTCTTTACCTTTGTACTTCACTTCAAAATCTATTCTGGTCTGACTACTGAGCGGTATGACGTAGGCACCCAATATATAGGTGAGCACAGCAATTATTCCTGCAGATATCATATATGGACGTAACAGCCTTTTAAAACTGACGCCTGATGCGAATGCTGCTATAATCTCTGAGTTATCGGCTAGCTTGGAGGTGAAGTATATTACAGCAATAAAGACAAAGAGTGCGCTGAACATGTTTGTGATATATGGCACAAAGTTCATATAATAGTCAAATACTATTGCTTTGAAAGGAACATTGTAGTTTGTAAAGTCATCAATGTTCTCATTGTAGTCAAATACGACTACAATAGATATAATCAATGCTATTGCAAAAAAATATGTTCCTAAGAACTTTGAAATTATATACCAATCAAGCCTTTTTATAAATAGGCCTTTGAGATTTTTTATACCCATTTTCTTGTCTAAAATGCAACTTTGTCTCTCTATTTTTACAATCGTCTTGTAACTCTTTCGAGCATCTCTTTTTTCCAGGCAGCATAGTTGTCGAGCAGAATATGTTTACGTGCTTCACCTGTGAGCCATACATAGAATGCAAGATTGTGGAGCGATGCAATCTGCAGTGCCAACAGCTCGTCGGAAACGAACAGATGGCGCAAATAAGCACGACTGTATAGTGTGTCCACATATGATGCACCATCTTCTTCTATTGGTGAGAAGTCGTGTTTCCACTTTTCGTTGCGCATGTTCATGATACCGTTTTTCGTAAACAGCATACCATTACGCCCATTGCGCGTTGGCATTACGCAGTCGAACATATCAACACCACGTTCTATACCTTCGAGGATATTGGCAGGAGTACCTACGCCCATAAGATAACGTGGCTTGTCCTTAGGTAGTATCTCGTTGACCACTTCTATCATTTCATACATCTTCTCGGTTGGCTCACCTACAGCAAGACCACCGATAGCATAACCGGGAAGCTCCAGCTCCGCAATCCGCTTCATGTGGTCCACGCGGATATCCGCATAGGTGCCGCCCTGATTAATACCCCAGAGCATCTGCTGGGGATTCACTGTATCCGGAAGGGCGTTCAGCCGTGCGTTTTCAGCCTTGCAGCGCTCCAGCCAGCGGAAGGTTCTGTCAACACTCTGCTTTACATACTCCCGGGGTGCAGGGTTTTCTATGCATTCATCAAAGGCCATGCATATGTCAGAGCCCAAATTGGATTGAATCTGCATACTCTCCTCTGGCCCCATAAAAATTTTATGCC
>JAFTTA010000234.1 GCA_017467015.1 Bacteroidaceae bacterium | reverse complement strand
CTAAGAAGTAAAAAAAAAAGTAGTACTTTTGCACATACAATAAACGTAATAAATTAATATAACATATTTATGGATAACGAATTGATTAAAATGGTGACTGCCAAAGCTAATGAGTGGCTTTCACCTGCATACGATGAAGAGACACGCAAAGAGGTTCAGGCGATGCTTGAGAACGATGATAAGACAGCTCTTGTCGATGCTTTCTACAAAGAACTCGAATTTGGTACAGGTGGTCTGCGTGGTATTATGGGCGCAGGAAGCAACCGTATGAACATCTATACAGTTGGTAAGGCTACACAGGGCCTTGCAAACTATCTGAATATCTGTTTCAAGGATAAAGAGCAAATTTCAGTGGTTGTAGGTCACGACTGCCGCAACAACAGCCGCCTGTTTGCTGAAATCTCGGCAAACATCTTTTCGGCAAACGGCATTAAGGTGTATCTTTTCGAGGATCTTCGTCCCACACCCGAAATTTCATTTGCCATCCGTCATCTTGGTTGCCAAAGCGGTGTGAACATCACAGCCAGCCACAATCCCAAAGAGTACAATGGTTACAAAGCTTACTGGGATGATTGTGCACAGATGCTTGCTCCCCACGATGTAAATACTATAAAGCATGTCGAGAGTGTAAAGGTCGAGGATATCAAGTTCCAGGGTAATCCTGCACTCATCGAGGTTATCGGCGAGGATGTAGACAATGTTTTCCTCGACAAAATTCACACATTGATGATTGCTCCCGATGTTGTGGAACGTCAGAAAGACCTTAAAATTGTATATACTCCCATACATGGTTGCGGGCGCACACTTATCCCCAATTCATTGAAACGTTGGGGCTTCCAGAATGTATATTGTGTTGAGGAGCAGATGGTGAAAGATGGCAACTTCCCCACAGTTATATCGCCCAACCCCGAGAATGCCGAGGCTCTTACACTTGCGCTTAAGCTTGCTCGCGAGATTGATGCCGACATTGTGATGGCTTCTGATCCCGATGCCGACCGTCTGGGCATTGCCTGCAAAGACGACAAAGGCGAGTGGGTGTTGCTAAATGGTAATCAGACATGTATGATTTTCCTCTATTATATCATTACACAATACACCAAACTTGGCAAGATGACAGGCAAGGAGTATGTTGTGAAGACAATCGTTACAACAGAGGTTATCAAGAATATTGCTGAGAAGAACAACCTGAAGATGTATGACTGCTACACAGGCTTCAAGTGGATTGCAAAGGTTATCCGCGACAACGAGGGCCTGATGAACTACATCGGCGGTGGCGAAGAGAGCTTCGGTTTCCTTGCCGAGGATTTCTGCCGCGACAAAGACGCAGTATCGGCTTGCAGCCTTATAGCTGAGGTTGCTGCATGGGCTAAAGACAACGGCAAGACACTTTACGAAATGTTGCTCGACATCTACATGGAGTATGGCTTCTCGAAAGAGATTACAGTGAATGTTGTTAAGCCCGGAAAGAGCGGTGCCGATGAGATACGTCAGATGATGGAGAACTTCCGCGCCAATCCTTTGAAGACTATGGCTGGTGAGCCGGTGGTGGCATACAAGGATTACAAGAGCCTTAAACAGATTGATGAGAATGGCAATGTTACCGACCTTGACATGCCCGAAACATCAAACGTATTGCAATATTTTACAGCATCGGGTCACAAGGTTTCTGTACGTCCTTCGGGCACAGAGCCTAAGATTAAGTTCTACATGGAGGCCAAAGGCAAGCTCGAATCTCCAGCTGCTTATGCCGAGGCACTTGCTGAGGCCGACAAGGTGATTGAGGCTATGAAAGCATCTATGGGCATCTGATAATAGTTGCATAACCATAACAAAAGAGAGCATCCTTTCGAAAGGATGCTCTCTTTTGTTGTATATCTCTGATGCTCAGGGTTGTGCTTCAGATTACTTCATTTCTGTCTCCTCAGTCATGTCCATCTCTTTGCCATTGTGGTCGTAGAAATGATACTCGAGGTAGGCAAGGCTCTGGTCGGGGATGATGCGTAGTCCGAATCCATATTTTATCTGCCATTTTCTGTATATGGAAATAAGTCCTTTGTCTTTTATGTAGGCAGCGACGTATGGATGTACATGCAGTTTCAGTTTCTTTATCCCGATGGTGTTGGTAAGTGTGTCAATTTTACTCTCTAAGGTGTCAGTGAAGAGCAATGACGAGCGTACTTTTCCTTTGCCGAAGCACGTGGGGCACTCCTCTTCTACGGGAATGTTTATAGCCGGACGTACTCTCTGTCGTGTTATCTGCATGAGACCGAACTTGCTTAGTGGCAGTATGTTGTGCTTTGCGCGGTCGTTCTCCATGTTTTGCACCATGCGCTCGTAGAGGGCTTGACGGTTCTCGGATTTATCCATGTCTATGAAGTCGACAACTATGATGCCTCCCATGTCTCGCAGTCGCAGTTGGCGTGCAAGCTCGTCTGCTGCCCCGAGGTTTACTTCCAGTGCGTTCTCTTCTTGTGTGTGAGCGTTGTTGCGTGAGCGGTTACCGCTGTTTACATCTATCACATGCAGTGCTTCTGTGTGCTCTATTACCAAATATGCTCCTCCTTTGTATGAAACAATCTTTCCAAACGACGATTTTATCTGTTTTGTTATACCGAAATTGTCGAATATGGGTAGTTCGCCGGTATACAGTTTAACAATGCTTTTACGTTCGGGTGCTATCAGCGATACGTAGTTGAGTATGTCGCTGTATGTGCTCTCATCGTTTACGTAAATGCTTTCGTATGATGGGTTAAAGAGGTCGCGCAGCAGTGCTGTTGTGCGGTTCGATTCTTCGTGAACCATGGTGGGTGGCTTTGTTGCCTTTTTTGTCTTTTCCACCATTGCTTCCCATGCTGCCACCAGTGTGCGTAGCTCGCTGTCGAGCTCAGCCACTCGCTTGCCTTCGGCCACTGTGCGTACTATTATGCCGAAGTTTTTCGGCTTGATGCTTTGGAGTAGTTGTTTCAGTCGTGTGCGCTCTTCGGGAGATTTTATTTTTGATGATACGGATACTTTGTCTTCAAATGGTATGAGTATCAGAAAACGTCCTGCAAATGATAGCTCACCTGTGAGACGTGGACCCTTTGTGCTTATGGGCTCTTTTGTTATTTGTACAAGTATCTCCCTGCCGGTCTCCAATGCATCGGAAATGTTTCCCTCTTTTCCCTTCTCAGGCATTATTGATGCCTTTGAGATGGGGTGGCTTTTTTTCCTGTCGCTTGTTATTTGCTTCAGATATTTCTGAATGGAGTAAAATTGTGCACCTAAATCGAGATAGTGAAGAAATGCTTATTTCCCCGAACCCACATCAACAAAGCAGTCAGTAAGTCCGGGCATGATCTTTTTTACACGTCCCAGATATATGTTGCCTACCGAAAATGATACGTTCTGCTCCTCTTTGTGGAACTCCATCAGCTGTTTGTCTTCTGTTATTGCTATGGAGACTTCTTGGGGCTGAACGTTGATTACGAGTTCGCTTGTCACTATTTTTTTATCTATTTTAGGTTATTATCGTCTCTTTTGTGTAAGGCGGACATCTCCTTTGTTTGAGTTACCTCTTGGGTGTGGCGCTTATGTTTCTTAAAACAAAGAACAAACTTGAAAAGCCTATAAATAGTTCCCTCTTGCAAGTTTGTTCTTTGTGTTTTGTGTTGTAGGCAATTACTTTTTGCTCTTATGCCTATTCTTTCTCAATCTTTTTTTACGCTTGTGCGTAGACATCTTATGTCTTTTTTTCTTTTTTCCGCTGGGCATGGTTAATAAATTGTTTTATTAATACTTATGTTACTTATTTTTTACTTCCTGAACGAATGTTTTTGCAGGTTTGAATGCGGGGATGTTGTGTGCGGGGATGATAAGTGTTGTCTCCTTGTGTATATCGCGCGCAGTCTTTTCTGCTCTCTCCTTGATGATGAAGCTGCCGAATCCGCGAAGATATACGGGTTCCTGATTTATCAAAGACTCCTTAACAACTTCCATGAATGTCTCAACTGTAGAAAGAACAACTGCTTTTTCAATTCCGGTCTTCTTTGCTATTTCATTTACAACCTCTGCTTTTGTCATTGTTTTATATATTTTTAAAGTTTTACTGAAAAATCATTTTGATTTCGGAATGCAAATATATTGCTTTTTTTGCTTATGTAGAAATTTAGAAATGTTTTTTTGATAAAAAGTATCTATAATTCTCTTTTTTGCCCCTTTTTGTGGCTTTAATAACGGTTTTGCATGTTGTTTCCTAAAATAAAATTGTAAATCGTGTGAGTTTATCGTCGCCTGTGCATAGTGTGAAACGGCATTTGTGACCGACGAGTACTTCGCGTATAAACATCAGTCCTATTCCTTGTCCGCCTTTTTTGGTAGTAAAGAAGGGCGTGAAAAGTTCTCTCTCGGTTTTTTTGTCTATGCCTTTTCCATTGTCGGTAACGACTATGCACGATGGGTTGGCTTTGGTGGTGATGGTGATTTCTCCGCTGCCATCGATGCTCTCAACAGAATTTTTAATGATGTTTACGAGTACTTGTTCAAATAGGGTGGTGTCTATTTCCACCGGAACAGCTTCGGATGCCGTCTCTATTTTCAGCGTTATATTATTGGGTTGGCAAATACTTTCCATGAAACCTCTGCATTGTTCGATGCAACGGTTCAGATCGGTGGGTTTGCAAATTGGATTAGGGATTTTCACCACTTCGGCAAAGCGTGTGATGAAGCGGCTCATATTGTAGCCTCGTTCTTCGCACACTTTCATGATGCTTGCCAACTCTTTTGTGTCGCTGCTCATGGTCTCTTCCTTCATTGTATGTAGTGCATCGCTTACCGAATCGAGTGCCGATGTTATGCCGCCCATGGTGTTGTTTACTTCGTGAACGATCATTCGTATAACTTTTTCGTAGGCGTTTTTTTCGGCGCGATGCAGTTCTTCGGTCATAGGCTCTATCAGTACGAATGGGTGTGCAAAACCTCTGTCCTGGAATGTCATTCGCGAACATTGGTATATTGCCGTGCCGCTCAAGCGGACAGTGCGTGTCATGTCGTTTGACATCATTGCTATCTCTTGTGCAAGGGGCGAGGTCAGTTCGCATAGTTTTTTGCCTATGCTTTCCGTCTCTTCTGCAATGAATTTGATGGCTGAAGGGTTCATGGTGGTTATCTTACCGTCAAAGTCGAGTATGATAACTCCCATGGGCGAGGCATTTATCAGCAGGTCGAGGAAGTGGTTCTGCTCTCGTAGTCTCACTCGTTCGTCTTTCATCTGCTGCATCATGCGGTTAAAGATATTTACTATTTGGTCGGCTTCGCGTTGCCCTACGGGCGAAAGCCGGCTGCTGAAGTCCTGTTCGTGCAGCAGTTCCATACCATTGGCTATGCTGTTAAGTGGTCTGACGGCTTTGCGATAGAAATATATAAGAAACAGCAAGCACAGCAGCGTTACTACTTCTGTTATGTAAAATATTTTGCTGTCTTGGTGTGGCGTTTGCACAAGCAGCAATATCCATACTGCTATCAGCATGGCTACAAGTACAATGAAGAGATATCGCAAACGCATAGATTGTAGTGGCTATTTGAATTTTATTCCGTATTTTTCGAGACGTCTGTATAGGGCAGGGCGGCTTATGCCCAACATTGCTGCTACCTGTGAAATGTTGCCATTGTATTTCTCCAATGCCTGTTTTATGGTTTGCAGTTCTATCTCATCGAGTGTCATTCCGCTTGTGTTTACATCTTTTTCGGCATTTAGCCTTGGCGATGCACTATGTTGTGCTTGAATTTGTGATGCTGTTATCACGTTGCTACCACTTATAAGCAGGGTGCGTTCCACAAGGTTTTTCAGTTCGCGGATGTTGCCGGGATAGGGCAAATTTGCGAGGTACTCCATTGCTTCCGCCGAAAATTCGACGTTCTTTATGTTGTTCTGCGTGCATAAACTTTTCGCAAAATGGTTTACAAGCAGGGGTATGTCGCTTTTTCTCTCACGCAGTGCGGGCAGATGTATGTTTATCAGGTTTATTCGCCAGAACAGGTCTTCGCGGAAGGTGTGTTCTTTTACCATTTGGGCGAGGTCGACATTGGTGGCACTAACCACGCGTATGTCCACTTTGCGTGGGTGACTGTCGCCCAAAACCTCAAAGGTCTGTTCTTGCAGTACGCGAAGCAGTTTCACTTGGCAACTGATGTCGAGTTCGCCTATCTCATCGAGAAATATTGTGCCGCGGTGTGCCATTTCGAAGCGTCCCACACGATCCGATGTGGCATCGGTGAAGGCGCCTCGTTTGTGTCCGAACATTTCGCT
>JAFTTA010000233.1 GCA_017467015.1 Bacteroidaceae bacterium | reverse complement strand
TGTACTATCCACAAACTTCAACCTCGACAAAGCAGGCATATACTCAGCCACACTTCTGGCAAATGAGTTAAACATAGGAAAAATCACCAACGACAACACATGGGGCTATTGCAACATGAATGTTACCGTAAACGGGAACACTCTCGACAGCATAGGACACACAGGCGACTTCAGTGCCATCATAAGCCCACTGCAATACAAGCAATATACATATTCTCCTATAAAAGCACACGGCACATACAATGACAAGCAAATAGACGCACACATGCAGCTAAACGACAGCAATGCATTGGTCTACCTTTCATTGGAGTACGACAAAAGCAAAGAACTGCCCAAATATGAGCTATCACTTGAAGTAGACTCGCTCAATCCATTCAAACTACGACTGACAGACAAGAACGAATCGAACTATCTGTCATTCCGCATGGAATCAGAGCTTGTGGGCAACAACCCCGACCACATGCGTCTGAACACAGACATATACGATTTCACCTTGAGTACCCCCAACGAGCGAGAAAAGATACATCAATTTCACATAAGCGCCAACTTCCTTGAACGCGAAAAGAGCCTCATAGTGAATTCCGACTTCATAAACGGATACCTCACCGGATATTACAGTTGCAAGACACTAGAAAACAGCGTAAAGTTAGCATTACGGCGTGTATTACCATCGCTCATCACCGGCGAACAGGTATACCAGACAGACAACAACTTTGTTTTTCATTTCAACATAGGCAACACCGGCACACTGACAAAGATCTTCAGCCTACCGGTAACCATCAAAGAGCACTCTATGCTTTATGGCAACTGCAACGACCAGCACCATCTGTTCAACCTTGCCGGAAACCTAAAAGGGGTAGAATACGGCAAACGCGACTACCGCTACATAGACTTCAACAGCAGCATAGACAACAAACAAAACAAGAACAGAATAAAACTGATACGCAAGCCCATACCCACCGAATCGGAGAGCTACAATCCTGAAAACGAAATAACGATAGAAGTATCGTCCAACATATACAACGACTCGCTTTTTACAAACATCTGCTGGAACAACATCTATGCACCCGTCAACAGAGGAGATGTCGGGATAGACATTACACTTCAACGCAATGACGAGAACAAGATTGACGTAACCGCCCTGCTCCATGAAGGCGAAATTATACAAAGCGACACACTATGGAAACTGACGCCAAGCAGCATAAGAAGCAGCGGAAACAGCATCAACATAAATAACTTCTCTTTACAAGGCGCACACCGACATCTGCGTGTAAACGGCAATGTGGGAGCCAACCAAGAAGACCGGCTCGATGTCGACCTTCGCAACATAGACCTCGAATATGTATTCGACATACTCGACTTCCACCCGGTGAACATAGGAGGAGAAGCCTCAGGCAACATCCAGGCATCGGCGCTCATGGATAAACTTAACTTCAACAGCAAACTACAAATAAAGAACCTCACTTTTGAACATGGACTAATAGGCGACCTCGACTTCAACGGATATTGGGACGATGAGCAACAAGCCATCATGCTGAAGGGAGATGCCAAAGAGAGAGACGGCTCATCACGCACCTTAATAGATGGATTCGTCTCCCCCGCGCGCGACACGCTGAACATAGGCATTGAGGCACAAAACACAAGAATAGACTTTCTCAACCACCTGTTATCGGGTTTTATAGGCGATGCATCGGGACGCGTCTCGGGCAAGTTGCACATACTCGGTGCCATGCGCGATGTAAACATGCAAGGAGCACTTGCACCATTGGGACATCTGCGCATAAAGCCCATAAACGCAGTCTACAACCTTGTCGGCGACACAATACAATTTACACGTAACAAAATAGGCTTTAACAGTTTTCAAATATCAGACAACCATGGTAACAGCGGACTTGTCACAGGAGGAGTGTACCACAACAGTTTGAAAAATTTCACTTGCGGATTTCACATAAAAGCACACAATCTTTTGGCATTCCACTATCCCACCTTTGGAGAAGAGTCGTTCTACGGCACCGCATTTGTCACCGGCGATGCCGACTTCAGCGTAAACCAATCGGGAACAAACCTGAGAGCAAACGTCACCACCGGTCCCGGCTCTAAATTCATATACAATGCAAGCACGCCCGAGGGCAACATCAACAACGAGTTCGTAACATTCATAGACCGGAACAAACGCAGGAGCCTCATACACAACCTTGACAAATTCCTGACAGAAGAACAGACTGACAACATACGCAGCCAACTGAACCTCGACTTCATGATAGATGTAACACCCGACATGCAGTTGCGCGTATATACCAACCAAGCCTCAAACGACTACATCGACATCTATGGCAGTGGCAAAGTCAACGCCATATACGACGAAAAGGGCGGCTTCACCATGCAAGGCAACTTAGGACTGACACGAGGAACATATAAATTCACCCTACAAGACATATTCCCGAAAGAATTCGACATACGTTCGGGAAGCAGTGTAGCGTTCAACGGCGACCCGTTCAATGCCAAGCTCGACCTTAGAACTGTTTACACAATCCCCTCTGTACCCCTTACCGACCTGAGCATAGATGCCGAGAGACGCAAAAACGTCAAGGTAAACTGTTTCATGGACATCACCGGCACCATCTTCGCCCCCAACCTTGCATTCGACCTCGAGTTGCCCGACGGCAACGAAGAGGAGAAAGAGCTGTTGTCGAGTGCAATAAGCACCCCTGAGCAATTAAACATGCAGTTCATATATTTGTTAGGAATAGGAAAATTCTACACCTACGACTACAACAACCAGAACAACGAAAGTCAGTCGTCGACAGCCATGGAGTCGCTCATCTCAAACACCATCTCAGGACAGTTGAACAATATGCTTTCACAAATCATCGACAATGGCAACTGGAACATATCAGGCAACTTCACCACCAGCGAGAAAGGCTGGAACAGCATGGAAGTCGAAGGCATGCTCTCGGGACGTCTGCTCGACAACAGACTGCTGATAAACGGCAACCTCGGTTACCGCGACAACCCCATGGCAAACAAGAACTTCATAGGCGACTTTGAAGTACAATGGTTGCTTAACAAAAGTGGCAACATCAGCCTCAAGGCATACAACAAGACCAACGACCGTTATTTCTCCAAGACCACGCTCACCACACAAGGCGCAGGCATTTTGTTGAAGCGCGAGTTCGACGGCTGGAAATTCTGGCAACGACAATATTAAACAAACAACCATAAAGCAAAACAATATGAGACATTTTACATCAGTTAAAGAGATAGGCAACCTCGACCTTGCCGTAAAAGAGGCACTGGAGATAAAAGCCGACAGATTTAAATACAGCCATCTGGGCAAGAACAAAACCCTGATGATGGTATTCTTCAACTCAAGCCTGCGCACACGTCTGAGCACACAAAAAGCAGCGCTCAATCTGGGCATGAATGTCATTGTGCTCGACATCAATCAAGGAGCATGGAAACTAGAAACAGAGCGTGGAGTAATAATGGACGGCGACAAACCTGAACATATTCTCGAAGCAATCCCCGTGATGGCAAGCTACTGCGATGTAATAGGCGTGCGCTCTTTCGCAAGATTTGAGGACAAAAAATATGACTACGACGAAGTCATTCTCAACCAATTCATACAATACTCTGGACGCCCCGTATTCTCCATGGAGGCAGCAACCCGCCATCCACTGCAAAGTTTCGCCGACCTCATCACCATTGAGGAGCACAAGACAAAGGCACGTCCCAAAGTAGTTATGACATGGGCACCCCACCCCAAAGCCCTACCACAGGCTGTACCCAACTCATTTGCCGAGTGGATGAACGCCGCCGACTACGATTTTGTAATCACACACCCCGAAGGCTACGAGCTTGACCCACAGTTTGTAGGTTCGGCAAAGGTAGAATACGATCAGATGAAAGCCTTCGAAGGCGCCGACTTTGTTTACGCAAAGAACTGGGCTGCGTACACAGGCGAAAACTATGGAAAAGTGCTCAGCAAAGACCGTTCGTGGACAGTTAGCGACCGCCAGATGGCAGTGACCAACAACGCCCACTTCATGCACTGCCTTCCCGTACGTCGCAACATGATTGTCACCGACGATATCATCGAAAGCCCCCGTTCGCTTGTCATCCCCGAGGCTGCCAACCGCGAGATTTCGGCAACCGTGGTGCTAAAGCGCATCCTTGAGGATTTATAAAAAGACTGCAACATAAAAAAACTGCTTCAAGAACAAAACATCTTGAAGCAGTTTTTTTATGTTTAATTATATTATTCCACAATTTTATATATGCCCGGAAGATTTCTGCCCTCCTGGTCATAATCAAGTCCATAGCCCACAATAAAATCGTTAGCAATATTGAAGCAACGATAGTGAATATCGAGTTCCACCTTTAAATTGTCGGGTTTCACAAAAAGAGACGCCACACGAATATCTGCAGGATTCTTTTTTGCAAGTATTTTAAGCAATTCGCACATGGTAACACCAGAGTCAATAATATCTTCAACAATAACCACAGTGCGACCCTCAATATTTTCGTTAAGTCCAATCAGTTCTTTCACCTTGCCGGTCGAGGTAGTACCCTCATACGACGCGACACGTGTAAATGTAACTTCGCAAGGAAAATCCAGTTCTCGCAACAAGTCAGCTGCAAAAATAAAAGAGCCGTTCAGTATGACAAGAAACAGAGGATGCTTGCCGGCAATGTCAGCACTGATTTCCGAAGCCATCCTTTTCACCTGCTCTTTTATCTTATCCTGTGAAAGGAACAATGAAAATTTTTTATCTTTAACCTCAACAATCTCCATATATATGTAATTTTATCGTTTATTTTTGTACTATAAAGAATTGTAATATTCAGCAACAGACTCGGCACAGCGTTCACCATCTACTGCCGCCGATACTATACCGCCGGCATAACCTGCGCCTTCGCCACAAGGAAACAGACCTGCAATCTCCACATGCTGCAACGTTTCGTTGTTGCGTGCTATGCGCACAGGAGCAGATGTTCGTGTTTCCACACCCATGATGGCAGCCTCACTTGTGAGAAAACCACGCGATGAGCGTCCGAACTGCTCAAACCCTCTACGCAAACGCGAGGCAATAAACTGCGGCATCCAAAAGTGCATGGGCGATGATATAAGCCCCGGAGCATATGAACTTTTAGGTAGGTCGTAACTTAGTTTCCCCTTAACAAAATCGGTCATACGTTGTGCCGGAGCCGTCTGCCTGCGATTAGCCATGAGCCAGCAGAGTCGCTCCAAAGACTCCTGAAAATCCATAACCCTCAATGGCGACGATGGATTAATTTCCAACTTCTCCTCACAATCAATCTGCAAGTCGGGATGCATAATATCGTCACAATTTATCTGCACCACCATACCCGAATTGCTCCAACGTCCGGCGCGACTCGACGGAGACATTCCATTCACAAGCAATTGATTGTCAGCCGTAGCCGAGGGGATCACTACCCCACCCGGACACATACAAAAACTGTACACACCACGCTCGTCAACCTGTGTTGAGTAAGAATATTCAGCAGGAGGCAGATAGTTACCACGACCTTTGGGATTATGATATTGTATGCAGTCTATCAGTTCCGATGGATGCTCCAATCTGACACCGACAGCTATGCCTTTTGGCTCAATAAATATGTTCGATGCATATAGCGAACGATAGACATCGCGTGCAGAATGACCGGTGGCAAGAATAACAGCATCAGCCAAGAATTCGCCCTTGTCGGTGCGAATGCCACACACCCGACCCTTTGCTGTGAGTATCTCCTCCATGCGAGTTTCGAAATGCACCTCACCGCCACACTCGATGATGCGTTTACGCATATTTTCGATGACACGCGGCAGTTTGTCGGTACCTATGTGAGGATGGGCATCAGAGAGTATTGAAGCGCTGGCACCATGCTGACAGAAGATGTTAAGCACAGCATCTATATTACCCCGTTTCTTGCTACGGGTAAAAAGTTTACCATCGGAATAGGCTCCTGCACCACCCTCGCCGAAACAGTAGTTCGACTCGGGATTGACCTTATGTTCGCGAGAAATAGCCGCAACATCCAATTTGCGGGTACGCACATCCTTGCCACGTTCCACAACTATTGGACGCAACCTCAACTCAATCAGTTTTAGTGCCGCAAAAAGCCCGGCAGGACCGGCGCCAACCACTACCACAGTAGGGCGTCCTTCCACATTGCCATACTCTCGAGCAACATATTCATCCACCGGAGGAGCCTCGTTCACAAACACCCTGATGGTAAGATTTACAAAAATTGTGCGCTGACGTGCATCGATACTTCGACGCAAAACCCTCACACCCTTAATGGTTCTCTCGTCGAGTCCTTTAGCCTGTGCAATATATTTCCGCACAGCCTGTTCGTTAACAGCCTGATGAGGAAGTACTCTTATCTGATATTCATTTATCATCTTGTGGGTGTGATAGAGAACACAAAGTTACGTTTTTTTATCGGTTGAAATAAAATTTAAGACAAATATTTATCCGAAAATATTTCTGAAAGCCTCCTCGACCTTGCTTACCGCCTTCACCTCAATTTTGAAACGCGAAAGGTCGAGACGTTTTATATTCGATTTTGGAACAATTATCTGTTTGAAACCCAACTTCTCTGCCTCGGCAATACGTTGTTCTATGCGGTTCACGGGGCGTATCTCACCCGAGAGCCCCACCTCACCTGCCATGCAGACCGTTGGTTCTATTTCTACATCCATATTGCTTGAAAGTATAGCACTTATCACCGAGAGGTCAATGGCTGGATCATTCACCCGCAAGCCACCTGCAATATTCAGAAAGACATCCTTTTGGGCAAGTTTGAAACCCACCCTTTTCTCGAGAACAGCAAGCAACATATTCATTCGACGTATATCGAACCCTGTAGCCGAACGTTGGGGCGTGCCATATACTGCCGAACTGACAAGAGCCTGCACCTCGATGAGGAACGGGCTTACGCCCTCGATGGCAGCAGATATTGCCACGCCACTCATACCGCTGTGACGGTCGCCAAGCAACAATTCCGAAGGGTTCTCGACCTGACGCAGCCCCTCGCGGCGCATCTCATATATACCCATCTCGGCAGTGCTGCCGAAACGGTTCTTTATGGAGCGCAACACACGATATACATAATGCTGGTCACCTTCGAACTGCAACACCACATCCACTATGTGCTCAAGAATCTTCGGACCGGCAATTGTGCCCTCTTTGGTTATATGACCAATGAGAATAATAGGAACATTATGTTCCTTTGCATATTTCAGCAGCATAGCAGTACATTCGCGTATCTGCGACACGCTGCCCGGCGACGAGTCCACCGTTTCGCTGCACATAGTTTGTATGGAGTCTAGTATAATAAGTTCGGGGGCAACCTCCTTGAAATGTTCAAAAATATTTTCTAGCAAAGTCTCGCACACAATCATGCAATCGGAATGTTTATACTCGATGCGCTCGGCACGAAGTTTAATCTGCTGCACACTCTCCTCGCCTGAAACATAAAGCACACGCTTGCCACTCATGCGCAACACAGTCTGAAGCACAAGAGTGGATTTTCCTATACCCGGTTCGCCGCCCAACAACACCAATGAGCCCGGCACCAAACCACCACCAAGCACCCGGTTAAGTTCGGCATCGTTCATATCCACACGCGGCAGTTCATCAGTGGAGACATCGTCTATGCGCACCGGCCTTACAGCCACATCACTTGCCGTAGGTACACTCCTTGTACCTTTATCTTGGCGAATGCTCTTTTCCACAAAACTATTCCACGCGCCACATGCCGGACATTTTCCCGACCATTTAGGAGAATCGTAGCCACACTCGTTGCACAAAAAAACTTTTTTATCCTTTGCCATTGTTCTATCTTTTTTTTTGCTGCCCATGCGGGCAATCATCTGTGCTCGATGTGCAAAAATAATGCATTGGGAGTGAAATAAAAAAAGGCTTCGAAGGATTTTTGAAATTTATTTAAGAAACGGTTTATAATCATATCGACATTTTTTTCAGATACTGATTCTATAAAAAATATATTCTTTAGAAATTCAAAGAACTACTAAAAATTACGGACAATTAAATTATTACAAGTTCGAAACAACCCGATAATTACTAAGC
>JAFTTA010000232.1 GCA_017467015.1 Bacteroidaceae bacterium | reverse complement strand
TTGAAAAAATTGACACATTATACGGACACCTTGTACCTGCAGTCAGAATTAATGAGATTGGAGCCAACAAAGAGATTACACGCAACGACTATTTCGAAAAAAGCGACTGGGTGGAGCTATACAACCTCACCGACACCATTGTCGACATAGCAGGGCTCTACATCAGCAACAATGAAGAGATGCCCAAGATGTATCGTATACCAGACACCGACCGCAGCCTCACACGTATACCCCCACACGGGCACTGCATACTATGGGCAGACGAAGAGAATGACAACCGTGAACTGCACCTGCCATTCAAGTTGTCATCGTCAGGTGGACGTCTCATCCTAAGCGCATATTGCGACAAAGACAGCATGCTGCTCTGGCGCGACGAGATAGTATTCACGCCACACGACGATGACCGTTCCTTTGGTCGCTACCCCGACGGCAGCGACAAATTGCACCTGATGCACCGCCCCACACCACGCACCACCACCCTCTACAGCAGCTACAACAAATTCGTTGCCAACGACACTGTAACCGGCTATCAGATAAACGAAACAACGTCAATCAACAGCATCATTACAGGAAACCGCACGGCAATAAAGACAACATACTACAAGCTTTCCGGAGAAGAGATTAATGCAACTTTCGACGAACTGCCAACAGGCATATACATACGACGAACAATTTACGACAACTGCGACGTTGAATCAGAAAAAATATATAAAAGATGAAAAATGAGGGAACACCATCAGTACTATTGATATACACCGGTGGCACCATAGGCATGATACAAAACCGTGAAACCGGAGCTCTCGAAAGTTTCAAGTTCGACAAACTTATAGAGAACGTACCCGAGCTCAAACGATTCAACTACAAAATAGACTCGTATCAGTTTGCCACACCTATAGACTCATCAGATGTGGAGCCCGAAATGTGGACAAAGCTTGTGCATATAATAACAGAGAACTACAATAAATACAACGGCTTTGTCATACTCCACGGCACCGACACCATGGCTTATACAGCATCGGCGATCAGTTTCATGCTCGAAAACATCAGTAAGCCTGTGATACTCACCGGCAGCCAGTTGCCGATAGGAATGTTGCGCACCGACGGCAAAGAAAACCTTATAACATCGATAGAGATAGCAGCAGCATGCAGAGAGGATGGGACACCGGCAGTCCCCGAAGTATGCATATTCTTCGAGAACAATCTGCTGCGTGGTAACCGTACCACAAAAATAAATGCCGAAAACTTCAATGCTTTCCGCTCATACAACTACCCAACGCTTGCTACAGCCGGAATAAACATAAAATATGAATACGACAAAATAGCTACACCCGACAAAGAGAAAACTCTGACGCCACACTACTGCTACGACACCAACATCATAGTCCTCACACTCTTCCCCGGCATACAAGAGAACATCATCGAGAACATACTACATACCCCCGGGCTTCGCGCAGTGGTACTTAAAACATACGGAGCCGGCAATGCACCACAAAAACCAACATTCATAAAACTGCTTAAAGATGCCATAGCACGTGGCATCATCATTGTAAACGTCTCGCAATGCCTTACAGGCATGGTACGCATGCGACTCTACGAAACAGGCCTTAGATTGCTCGACGCGGGAGTAATAAGCGGATACGACAGCACTATAGAATGTCTGCTGACCAAGCTAATGTTCCTCATGGGCAAATACCAATCGCCGGAAGAAATAGCAGAAAAAATGAAAACACCGCTTGCCGGCGAATTCACCAAAGAATAACTACTCCACGACAAGCCAAGTGTAACCATTGGCAGGGATTACCACATCAACTGTCACACAATATGAGCGACTGAGTTTATAGGTTTTTGCCTTGCCCTCCTGTTCACGAATCTTAGCCTTCTTTTCAAGCCCGGTATAATATAAAGGCAGTTCGATAGTGCGCTTTATATCAACATCGGTAGGGTTAAACAGCAAAGCCAAAGCTTTCTCTTTCAATTTGGGGTTAACATGCATTATGCCATCCCAGTCGCGTGCGTCGGGCTGCCGCAGATGAATAATATCGCTATTCAATATTTCGCGATAATGCTTATACCAACTGATAATCTCAATCACAGTCTGCTTAGTCTCTTCTGTATCGTAAAGACGCGGACCACGGTAGCAAGCCTGCACACCGGCGCCATAATTTTGGAACATCAAGGTCTTGTACTCATAAAGATGTTCGCTCAACGGCTCCAATGTTGCAGCAGCACCACCGCCATGATATTGCACCAACGGCACAAAACTCCACAACGACGATGGCAGACGTTCCCAAGTGCATTTATAATTGATTTGACGAGTGTGTATAAGCTGTCTGTCGCGCGGCAAAGACCAGTTTACCTCGCGATAACCGATGCCTACCTTTGTTGAGCCATTGAGGAAATAGTAATCGGGGACATTTATATATACCCCATTCTCACATAGCCAATTATAAAATCCGGTAATTTTGTAGAACTGACGCCACTGCGAGTCGTTCAAACCCTTATGGTGTGTGTGAGTAGTTGACGCGCAAACGTCACCGGGATACGAACCATCATGTTCAAGACATTTCATACCGGTGCGTTCGATAAAGGTTTTTATTTTGCGAAAATACTCCTCACCCCAATCACTGCACAGACATGGTGAGTTACCAAAAGTTGCACCACCCGTTTTTCCGGTCTTTGGATTAATAACATCAACATCATTACTTATGCGACGACTTGCAAGCAGAGAATATCCCCCCATCTCTACACCTTTTGAGTTTGCATAATCGACAAGTTCTCTAAATCGACGGATATTTGCTTCAGATACATCCTCCATATTAAGTCTTGAACCAAAGCTCAAGATAATCATCTCATACCCACATTCGGCACATTGATCTACAGCTCTACGCACAACGTCGGGATTGGTCGATGTCAGATGCATGAATATGGGATTTTCCGATGTCCATGGAGCTACAGCGAGTTGAAAACGACGCAAGAACAAGCCACGACGTTCCCTGTCGCGTGAATCAATCGGCATCTCATAAACCTTGTACGAAGCAAACGGCTGTTCACGCGTAATCTCTACATCCGGACCGATGTCCATTTTCACCTCCAGTGTACATGGAGTTCTCAATTTATAACTTGTCTGCGAAGTATACTCCTTGTCCTCCACCCAATGCTCCACATTGTCACTCTCACGTTCGGTGAAACCCGGGCCTACATGATAGTCACTCTCGATGTGGATGTTTGGCAATAAAAAATTTTTAGCATCCTTCTCTTCAACAGGCGACTCAGGCTCTGTGAAATAAAGGCATTCAAGTTTAAATGAATCCAAATTCACCGGTTTTTCACCAACATTGAACACCTCCATATATTTACGAATAACCGGTAAATTGTCATAAATATCATAATGAAGTTTGACGCTTATATTGGCAACCTCGTCAACACCTCTCATTGTAAACACCAACGACTTGCCTGTAGGCATATTCTTGTTGAGTGCCCAACGGCTTTTTGCCCATTTCAAGGTGTGTATTGTGTCGACAATCTCAAAATCCGCAACAACAAAAGAGTTATCCGCAGCAGTCATCTCATTTAGCCACTGCTGCTTGAAATAGCCACGCTCGGGTTGTCCCTTCAACCCTCCAAGAGCCCACTTTTTACCATCAATAACAAGTTCACCCTCAGAACTTACAGCACGAAGCATACTCTCCGAAGTCATCTGATTTACAATATCAATAGTTGCAAGATTGGGAGCAATACGAAAAACACGCGCTACCAACCCGTTTGAGATAACAACAGACTTTCCATCTTTGCCGGCATATACTTTAGCTTTATACTTACTATTATCTATCAACCAATCGATCGGGCTTTTTGCCATCGATAAATAATCAACCTTATTAAGTTGTGCCAACTTAGCGCTGATACGCTCCCAATCAGCAATTGAAATCCCTTTGTCACTTGCAACGGCATGTAACGACAATGTAAACAGGAAGCAGAACAACAATAATGATACAATCTTTTTCATAGAAATCTTTACTTTTGTAACAAACGGACGAGATATGCGAAACTTAATTCAGATATATCACAACGAATGCTGAGTGTAGTTACAGTTAACTGCAAATATACGAAATTTGGATAAGAATTAAGAATTATCAAAGAAACATCGCAACAAAATTATCTAATCTAATCCGTCTGACAGAGTATCTTTCATATAAAAAACAATGCTTAAATCAAAAATAGAGCAAAACGGGACAATTTAAAGCAAAAAAATTTGCAAATATCAAAATAAACGACTACCTTTGCATCGCTTTTCTAAAGGAAAGCAGACATAAAGATGGTGACTATAGTTCAGTTGGTTAGAGCGTCAGATTGTGGTTCTGAATGTCGTGGGTTCGAATCCCACTAGTCACCCAAAGAAAAAGAGGAAAGTCGAGCGGTTTTCCTCTTTCTTTTTCGCTATAAATCAACCACTTAGCGGTTGTATAAATACATTTAAGGCAAAAATCGCTAAAAAAATCAATCTTAAAATATTGCAGGAAATCCGATACTTGTAGCTATATTTGCGTACAAGTAAACGCAAATTGTTTGAGAATTGTTAGGGAATTTATGGCAACATTAAAATCAACATTTCCGGAATC
>JAFTTA010000231.1 GCA_017467015.1 Bacteroidaceae bacterium | reverse complement strand
GCGAGAATCAGCCCTATTGGGGTACGTTGCTCGATGAGGCGAACTGTCCTGTTGATGCCTATAAGTGGATTTTCGAACAGGGTGACTCTGCGGTTGTAGACGAGCCTGTTGAAGGTGATGTATATGTGTACCTCAAAAATAAATCTACCGGCGACTGGATGGGTACATGGGAGACATTCTCTGTTCGTCTGCCAATGAGCGAGACTCCTTTGCTCTACATTATCAGAAGTGTTGGTACACAGAATTATATTCTTGGATCTTACGATGGTATGATTAACTTTACTTCTTACGCATCAAGTCATCCTTATCTCCATATGCTCGGTCACGACGATGGTAAGACAAACTGGGGACATATGTGTCTGTGGAATTATAGCGGCGACCAGTCTAAGTGGAAGCTTATATACGTGGATCCCAACACCGCTGTCGGTGATGATGTTGTCGATGATGTTGAGGGCGAAGTTGTTTCTGTAACTTATTATACAACAGATGGTAAAGTCTCTGCTGCACCTGTCAAGGGTGTGAACATTGTGAAGAGTGTTTATGCTAATGGTGCTGTGAAGACTAAGAAGATGATTGTAAGGTAATAAGATAATTGTATGCACAAAAAGGCTCGAGAATTTCTCGAGCCTTTTTGTGTTTGGTGTTAGGGCGGTTGTGTTGGCTGGCTCTATGTTGGTTTCTGTGCCATCTCGGTTTGCACTACTTTGACTTCGCCGAAGATAGGTTTCACCTCGTGATAAAAAATAAATGTGAATTTATTTTGTTCTCAACTCGGTTTGCACTATCTTTGCAAAAGAAAGGCGTCCGCCAGCTATTTTTATGCGCCTGTGGCGAAATTGGTAGACGCGCCAGACTTAGGATCTGGTGTTTAGCGACGTGTAGGTTCGAGTCCTATCAGGCGCACAAAGGCAGAGAAATTTCTCTGCCTTTTTTTTTCTCTCTCTGTTGTTGGATTACTTCTAAAATACAGCTCGACGACATCTCTTGCTTTGGCTTTTTCCGATACAAAAAGAGCCGTTTTTTTTGTCGGAAATACTTATAAATTCATAGCGCCGGCTCTCTCGAAACGTCACTTTTTAATGTTAAATCTGCTACATAAATTAACATTTAAGTGTTAAAATAATCAAAACACAAATGTTGTGTTATTTTTTCAAAAATAGGGGTTTTGTGGCTCTTTTGTGTGAAAAGTTTAATTTCAAATGTGAAAAAATGGCTTCGTTGAAGAAAAATTATCAAATTTATTTGAACATTAATATAAAAGGGTTATTTTTGCACATTACAAGTACTATGCTGTAAAGTGTAGGTTGATGAAAACGCATGTTGAAAAAATTTAATTATTTATAAAATTTATATTTATGTTTAAACACTGCTTAAGTAAATTTAGCTGCGCACTCGTACTGATGTGTGCGCTGGTTACAGGCGGCTCACTGCAGTCTTGTAAGGACGAATTGGACGATTACAAGTACGACGACAGCGAACCGACGTGGCTGGGTTCCAGTATCTACGATTTCCTCAATAAGGGAGCCGGTGGACACACTTACCAGGAGTACGTGAAAATCATTGAAGCCTTGGGCCTCAAGGATGTTTTGGCACGTACAGGTTCTAAAACTCTTTTCATCGCCGACGATGCGGCGTTTGCAGAGTTTTACGCAAACAACAATTGGGGCGTATCGAAGTTCGAGGACTTTTCTGACGCACAGTTGAAAGTTATTCTTTACAACTCAATGCTTGACAACGCATATCTGCTCGATATGTTATCAAGCCGTCCCGCTGGCTCCGACACCAGTTTGCCTACCGAAGGTAGCTGTTTGCGTCGTACAACATCGGGTGCTATGATGGACACCGTTGCACACTTCTCTGATGGCGCAACAACACGTGAAGGTTTCCGTCTTCCCCAGAACAACAAATTCTTCGACCGTTTCCGCGAAGCTAACGGTGGTAAAGGTCTGCGCGTCGTGATGGGTGCATCAGACCCCGTTATGGTACACTTCCTCAACGAGTACGTAAGCAACAACCACATCGAAGATACAGACTTCGACATCTTCTTCAACTTCAAGAAGACACGTACAGGAACCGAGGCTTTCGTGTATGACAGAAAAGTCGTTACAAGTGGTATCGAATATGACAAATATTCTGATGACACACTTACAATCACATGTAAGAACGGTTATCTCTATCGTATGGATGGTGTGCTTGTTCCTCCCTCTGATATGGCACAGGAGCTTCGTGAGCATCCCAATACAAAACTCTTCAGCCGCATGCTCGACCGTTTCGCTTATCCTCTTTGGGGTAAGGAAGTAGTGATAAGCGGTGAGGATTTGCAGAGCCGTTTCGACTATACATATAATGTAGGCGACAAAGAGAAAGAATATGTACACGTAATCAAGTATTCAATCGAAGGTGCATCAACCTTTAAAGATTACACAGATTACGAAGGTATGATTCAGAATCAGGAGACATTCAACGGTGTTGTTCTCCCCTACGATCCCGGAAATGCACAGTATGCAGGTAGCGGTGGTATGGAAGGCGACATGGCAGCGATGCTCGTTCCCAACGACTCAATGGTTTACCGTTTCTTCGCTCCTCTTAGCGCGCAGCCTAGCGTCAATATGGACGAACTTACACAGCAGCAAAAAGATGTTATCGCTGTAGGTTCTTCAATTGTTGAGCGTTATGCTAATAAAGAGGATGTTGCGGCATTGAACGAGAACGACTTCCAGACAATCGCACCCTGTCTCGACTCTATCCCCTTGAATATCGTTCAGGCATTCATCGCCAACCTTATGAAGGGTTCATTCCTCGGAACACTTCCCAGCAACTTCGACAAAGTTACCAACGACGCGCGTGACCCCATGGGTATCGTACCTGCCGACGTTGAAGAGTGTGTTGTTGCAAACAACGGTATTATATATATATTAAATAATGTATTCGGTCCTGCAAAATACCAGGCGGTTATGACACCTCCCCTCATCATGCAGAACATGCGCATCATGAACAAGATCATCGACGATATGGACTATGACTCATACCTCTTGGCTATGGACTCATACTTCAGCTTTATTGTTCCCGATGACGAATACTTCGTATACTACGATCCTGTATCACTTGGTAGCTCAGAGCCTCTTGCAGGGAAGTTCAACTCTGGCAAGCAGAAGGCAAATGCAAAATAGGATGGTGTATGGGTTGACCAGTACAAGAGAAACGCAGAAGGCGTGTTCGATTTGGACTCTGCAAACTTGATTAAATCAATCAATCAGGTAAATGCATCAGCAAAAATCAGTGAGACATCAGACATGGGTAACCGTCTGCACGACCTCATGGAGTACCTCATCATCGTTGATGACGTAGAGTCAGGCAACCAGTACTACCTCACAAAAGGTTATGGTACAGTTAAATGTATCGTGTCTGAGAAGGGTAAAGCCGAAGGCGTTAAGTTCTTGGGTGGTGAGCAGATTGAAATGCAGTTCAACGATCCCGCTAACGACTACGGAATCACAGTTAAACAGCGCTTCCCCGAGAAGAATGGTGTAACATACTGTACAGTAGCTCCCGACACAATGCCCGGTTCTACACATCCCTATAAGTCAGGTGTGGTATCTCCTCCCACAACATCTATCAAGACATACATCCAGAGAAATTCTGAGAATGGCGGTACTTTCGGAGAGTTTAACGATGTTTGTGAAATCGTTGACGACGCTCTCTTGAAATCAATCTTCCCCCTTGCCGATGTTGAAGATGTTACAACAGACTCATTGAAGAAATATCAGATATTCTACAACCACAAGACCACTAAAGAGGTTTCTGCAGGTGCTATCGTTCCTTTCTTCAGCACATACCACTACACAGTATATGTTCCCACAGATGCAGCTATCGAAGGTGCATACAAACTTGGTCTTCCCACACGCGAAGATGTTGAGTTGGAGATTGCAGCAGGCAACTTGGGCCGTGCAGCATCACTCATCCGTTTGATTAACAAATTTGCACGTTACCACTTCCAGGATAACGCAGTATATGTTGACAAACTGCCCTTCTCTGTAACATCTGCAGGTGTTAAATACGACACTGTACGTTACGAGACAGCAGCTATCGACGATGCAACAGGTCGCTTCTTCGAAACAATCATCAAGACCAACGCCGGTGAGTATGGTCCTACAATCACCATCACCGACAACAGGGGTCGTGTTGCAAAAATCCTCAACAAAGAGGGCGAAGAGGGTAAGACATGGAACATCCTTGCACGCGATCTCTATCTCAAAGGTACAGACCCTGCAAACGCATCACAGATTACAACATCTTCATTTGCTGTAATACATCAGATTGACAGCGCTCTTTACAACTCAGGCGTATTGGGTTACGATGGCAAGTTCCGTCGTTTCGCCGATGACGGTGAGCTCGTAGATCAGATTCAGGTAGGTAACGATACATACCTCATCGGTTATCGCAACAGCTTGATATTTGACACAGCCGAGGGCGAAGTGTACAAGAAGACAGGTTACATCATGAAACCTAGTGCAAACAAAACAAAACTCTCTCAAGAGGAATACGTTTTCCGTGCCGATACAGCTAAGATACTTATCACAGAAGATGCTTACCTCATCAACGAAGATGGCAAGTTCATCAACTGGGAAGGAAATCCTCTTGGTGTCGACTCACTCGGACACGTTATGTTCCCCGACTCCATCGTGAAGGTTAGCAAAGATGGTATTCCTGTTAAATAAGTAAAGAGATAAAAGCTATGATAAAGATAAAACATTTATTATT
>JAFTTA010000018.1 GCA_017467015.1 Bacteroidaceae bacterium | reverse complement strand
TATATATGCTTCAGGCTGTCACAATGGTAAAAGGCATAGTCGCCAATCTCCTCCACTGTCGCCGGAATGGTAATCTCTTCGAGCCCTTTACATTTCCAAAACACCCCGCGCTCCAATACCTTGAGACTTAGCGGCAACATCACGTTTTTCAGTCCGTAGCATCGCCCAAAAGCATCGAACCCAATGCGTTCAACCCCTTCGGGCACACATAAAGTCTCTATTGCCTTGCACTCTACAAATGCGCTGGAACTTATGGTTTTGAGTTTAGACGGGAATTTTACTATTTTCAGGCTTTTCATGTTGATGAAACTGTTGCAGAATTCTTTTATTGTGTTCGGTAATGAAATTGTGACAACTGAATCACAACCAAAAAATGCTGCGTGACCAATCTTTTGCACCCCCTCGGGGATATGTACCGACAGAATGTCTCTTTCCACGAAGGCAGAATCGGCAATGCTCATGGTCTTATAATCCCTGCCTTTAAATGTTACGTGCGAGTCAATGTATATGTTCCCTCCTCGGCCTTCGCCGCCAATGACCTCGCAGGTTTCTTCTTCGTGCGACAGTACACGATATATAATGTCCGCTTCGCTTTGGAAAACCATATCGGTATCTTCGTTCTGCCCAACACTGCCGGTCAACAATACACTCCCGGCTATAACTGCCAGCATAGCTAACGCGACTGTTGCAATTTTATGCCCCCTGTTGCACCGGCTGATGGTACGAATCATTTCATCGACCGTGGCAAAACGCTTTGCTTTATCTGCTTCAAGGCAGCGGTTCATTATCTTCTTGAACTGCAGCGAGTATTTAGCTCCGCTCCTTTTGCTGATATGCCGCATAAGGCAACCTACAGAATATATGTCGCTACGCTCATCTATATTACTGACATTTCCTTCTATAACCTCCGGCGCTGCAAAATCTTTTGTCGCTCCTAAAGTGTGGCTGAATTCATTGCTGAAACAGAAGCCCAGGTCAACAATCTTCACATTGTTGCCTACCTGTGTGAGCATAATGTTGCTTGCATTTATATCGACATACGCAATGCTTTTGGAGTGCAGGACTTTCAGTCCGTCGAGCAGCTGCAGCAGAATCCTCCACACATTATGTTCTTTCATAAAGAAACCTCTGTCATTCTCCAGTCTCTCCTCAATAGTACATCCCTGTACATACTCCATAAGAATGTACAACTCATCACTGTTCTCACAAATGGAGTGGTAACCGACAATGTTACTGTGGCTTATGCTCTTTCCTAATGCGAACTCCTTATGCAACAAAGCTCTGTTGCCAAAATTGGTAAAGAGTTCAGGACGTAGCTGCTTCATAAAGTAAAGACGCCCCTCCTTGCATACCTTATAAGAAAATGATGTGGCACCATCCTTGCCGAGCGGCACTTTCTCATCAAAAACGTTCCCGTTGCTTATAAAATCTGATGAAGTCATTGCTGTTCACTACTCCTCAACACTGTATCTGATACCACCTTCTTTGCCACACACATACCCCGTGGGCTCGCCGTTGCAGTGCACAAGGCAATGCAGATAGAGCGGCTGTGGTTCAAT
>JAFTTA010000017.1 GCA_017467015.1 Bacteroidaceae bacterium | reverse complement strand
ATGTTCCGTCAGGAACTATATCACCGCTACAACGTTGCAGGGCTGATGAAACCCGTTCCTGTACGTCTGGGCATAGAAGAGCCCATGGAGACAGTGATGAAAAAATTTGAGGAGACAAAAGCATGGAACCTCCCAGTGGAAGATGTCGACGGCACCTACATAGGCTTCGTCTCAAAATCGGCAATCTTCAATGCCTATCGCAAAACATTGTTGGACTTCACATCAGATTAATCAATTATGAAAGAAAAACTTCGCATAGCATACTTCGGCACCCCCGACTTCGCAGTAGAACCATTGAAACGACTCATTGAGCAGGAGAACGAGGAGTGTGGATACACAATAGTGGGCGTAGTTACCATGCCCGACAAAATTATAACACGTCGCGGCAGCAATCAGGTACTCATGAGCCCCGTTAAAGAGTATGCACTACAGAAAAACCTGCCACTGCTACAACCCGAATCGCTCAAGAGTGAAGAATTCCTCGAAGCACTTGCAGCATGGAAAGCCGACCTGCAGATTGTTGTAGCCTTCAGAATGTTGCCCGAAAGCGTGTGGAACATGCCCCGATTGGGTACATTCAACCTGCACGCCTCACTGCTGCCGCAATATCGCGGTGCAGCCCCCATCAATTGGGCAATCATCAACGGCGACAAAGAGAGCGGAGTGACAACATTCTTCCTGAAGCACGAGATAGACACAGGCGATGTCATCATGCAGGAGAAAGTAGAGATAACGGAGAGCGACAACGCCGGCACACTACACGACAAACTGATGCTGATTGGTGGCGGCACAGTTGTAGAGACCGTACGCTCCATTGTCAATGGCACAGCCCTGTCGCAGCCTCAAGAGACAATGTACGACGGTGAGTTGCGCCCCGCACCAAAAATTTTCCGCGACACCTGCCGAATAGATTGGAACAAAAGCTGTGCAGAACTCTATAATTTTGTTCGCGGACTATCACCCTACCCCGCTGCATGGATGGAGATTGCCGACCCGGATGGAAACATCACAGCAATCAAAGTATACGAAACCCGCAAAGAGCTATGCAACGTCACCCACCCGCAAGGAACATTGCTGACCGACGGAAAGAGCTACGTAAAAGTTGCACTCTCCGACGGCTACCTGCACCTAACCTCACTTCAGTTGCCCGGCAAGAAACGCATGCCGACAGCCGACCTTATGCGAGGTTTCAGTTTCGAAGATTTCAAGCTTGCATAACATAGAAGCATACAACACCCCTACAAAATTTTTGCTTCTAAAGCCTCCACTCGTGCCAACAGTTCTGCTTCGGCAGCTGTGGCACGAGTTATTTCTGCAGTAATTCTTCGGCGCTCGTCGTTTATCTCCGTAAACGCATCGGCAATCTCATCCTCCACAAACATAACATTCTTTTTAAGTTCTTTCTCACTCTCCGTCGCGCGGTTAGTTTCGGCAGAAACAGATGACTGAAAGAGACTTTTCAATTTCTCGACAGCACCATTAAGGTCGTTTTTCCAATTCTTGTAACTAAAAAAAATGTGAGTCTTCATAATCTTTTTTGCCACAAAGATATCCCCACGGAAGAAAAAAAGTTTGCGGATTTAACATTTTTAAACCTTTACCCGTGAACAAACAGGGGTAGATAATTGTTATTATAATGTAACATTGAATTTCTATCAAAGAGACTGTAAATAAAAGTGTGGTTGAATTAAACATCGAGTAATCGGGTGAGGTTGAATTTACAGTCTCATTTAGGAACTGCATTTAGGCACAATTAGTTCAAAAGATTTTGCATTACGACCGTTTAATTGTATCTTAGCAGAAAATAAAACACCCATGAAAAAAGTCACAATACCCCAAATTTCAGTGGAGAACTACACCACTGAGGAGTTAAGCAAGATTTTCTCAAATCTGCAAGCCGAAAAAATAGCCTGCTGCAACTGGCCCGAACAGTTCCCTTACACCCCCGATGCCGAAGTAAAAGCTTTCCACAATGGCGAAAAGCTGTTCCTGCAATTCAGTGTCACAGAAAAAGATATACACTCGGTAATAAGCGACAACTTCGGAGAAGTGTGGACCGACCCCTGCGTTGAATTTTTCGTAGCTCCCGACGAAGAAGGATACTACAATTTTGAATGTACCTGCATCGGTCGCATGCTTGTTGCCCACCACAGAAAAGAGAAAGAGACCGAGAAGATGCCTCTTGACACACTGGCAACCATAGAGCGCTACCCCTCACTCGGCAACGACAATTTTCCTTTACGCGAAGGAGAGAACAGATGGAGCATCATTGAGGTCATTCCGGTAACAGCGCTGTTCAACCACAAAATAGAGAGTTGGTCGGGTAGGAAAATGCATGCTAACTTCTATAAATGCGGCGACAACCTGCCCAACCCACACTTCCTATCGTGGAACAAGATAGACTTCCCGCGCCCCAACTTCCATCTACAGGAATTTTTTGGCGAAGTAAATTTTGAATAGGAAAAAAGGCTTCACGTTGGAAAAAGCGTGAAGCCTTTTTCTAACTTTATTTAACACGAACTATTTTGTTCTTGGAAAATAAATTTATTATATATAATTTTGTGTCATAAATTAATAATAAGCAGACACAAAATGAAAAGAAATTTACTAAGAATGGTAACGGCAATGCTATTAATATTTGCCGCGACTACAAGCACAAAAGCCGAAGTTGTGGGCGACACCCTACCCACCGGTATCATATGGACACTTGACACCGAAACGGGGGTATTGCAATTAGATGGCGTCGGCCACACCGGTGCATTCGAACTAAGCTCAACCGACGCTTGGTTAAACTATCGTGACAATATTCGAAAACTCATTATCGGCGATAGTATTCTGACCATAGGCGACTATGCATTTTCCCATTGTAGAAATCTTGAGGAGGTAATCACACCTAACACAGAATTCGGATATATAAAAGACCAAGTAGGTTGGCATATAGGCAACTACGCCTTCAACTCATGCACAAAACTGAAAAGTTTTACATTCCCTAAAGGAATTACATTTATTGGTGATTACACTTTCGAGGATTGTACCGCCCTGGAAAGTGTATATATAAACGGAAATCTGTCATCTTCTTCCCGTTCAGGAGGCATTAGTTTCCGGTTCTGCACCAACTTAAAAAAGATATATATAGCAGACTTAAAAGAATATGTAGCAGCAAAATCCACCGAAATTGGACCTTGTGAATTATTCACTTATGCCGATAGTATTTTCGTAGAAGGAAAACATACCACCGACATTGTTATCCCCGAAGGCATAAAAAATATAGCCGGAGGTATTTTCTGGGGTTGCGAAGCCATAAAAAGCGTAAAAATCCCAACTTCTGCAACCCAAATTGGCATAGGTGCATTTGGATTCTCAGGTATAGAATCGGTTACAATACCGACTACCACCGGCTCTCTCTCTATTTTCGGTGGCGCTTTTCACGGATGTAAATCACTCAAGGAGGTACATATAGAGGACATAAACGCATGGAACAATATCAATTTGCACTCCGATTTTGTTGTAGGTGCAGGAAATGTAAATGGTTCACCACTTACTGCCAATGACAATGTACGCCTGATTGTAAATGGCAGCGAAATTGCCGGCGACATTACGGTAGGAGGCACTGTCAACAAATACGCGTTCTATAACTGCGACAAGATAACAAGCGTCACATTCGAGAGCAAGAGTGCATCTGGTTATACATATCGCAACATAGAACAATACGCATTCGCTAACTGCGACAGTCTAAGACATATAAATTTCGCTAGCGCATCAGAGGCAGAGAAAAGCTACTACTACATAGAGGAAAATGCTTTTGCCAACTGTCCTTCACTTGAAAAAGTGGAACTACTTACATCGGCGTCACTTACTTTGGGCACGAATGCTTTTGCCAACTGTGGCAACATCGACTTGTATATAGACGCTGTAACCGTTGGGGAAAAAGCTGCAGAAATCAGTAACAAGGCATTTACCGGATGTACAGGAAAGGCATATATTAACACAAACAACGAATCGGACTTAACAAGGATCCTTTACGGCACCGAATTCTCGGAAATAGTTTTAGGCGACAGCGTAACAAAGATACCCTACAAATTATTTCAAAAAAGCACAAGCCTACATAGCATAACTCTTCCCGAAACACTTGAAAGCATTGAAATGAATGCATTTGACAGCTGCACCTCATTGCGCCAAATAGGAGTACCCGAAAATATCACTATAGAAGACAACGCTTTTGCCAACTGTACAAATCTGGACGAGGTTTATGTTATGGGAGCAGGCGAACTTGCATCGGTGGGAGCAAATATTATAGAAAACACCGCCATGTACAACAACGCCCCCAATGGTGGTATATATATTGGCAGATGGTTAGTAGCATACAAAAGAGACGACTATCATACAGTACATATAAGTGACAACACAAAAGGAATTGCCTCACGTGTATTCGCAAACGATACTTTATTAGCAACGATTGATATAAACGAAGTGAAATACATCAACGAGAGAGCATTCGAAGGTTGCACAAATCTCGGTAACGTTCAAAGCGATTTTAAAGTAGAATACATAGGCAAATATGCATTTAACAAATGCAAGCAGTTTAACAATGTTGAAATAATGTTTAACGCAAAAGAGATTGGTTACAGCGCATTTATGGGCTGCGAAAACCTTTCTGCAATACATTGTGACGGTCTTGAAAAATTAGGGGACAATGCTTTCCGTGGTTGTATATCTGCTCAAGTGGTCGAATGTTTAGGAAACATCACGGAAATCCCGAGTTCAGCATTCAATGGATGCACAGCTCTTACAAACGTTACACTCCCCGATAGCGTGACAATCATTAGCAACAGTGCCTTCGAGGGTTGCAGTATCCTTACCAATATTACAATCCCTAACTACTTGACAAGCATAGGCAATCGCGCATTTAGGACTTGTATTTAGAAGCCCAAAACAACAAAAAACAACCAGAAATAACCAAACATAAAACTTTAATTATCAATATATTCTAAAATTTAACACTTTCAGGCAGCTTTTTGATGGTTCCCAAATTTCCACATATTTTTGATACATATTTCTGACGTGGAGAATTTGCGGAGCTTATTTTTTGTTATTTCGTGTAGATAGTTGACAAGGGTTTACATCCGTTTACAACGAGCGACAAATTCCGCCCCGATATGTGAGGATTATCACATAGAGTAGAAAGGCGACAACGGTTGACGACTGTTTACCTCCGTT
>JAFTTA010000230.1 GCA_017467015.1 Bacteroidaceae bacterium | reverse complement strand
TCCGGGTATGCGGGCGAATTTCTTTATTGTTATCAGTCCGTCGTTAATCTCGGGTACTTCCAGTTCGAAAAGTCTTTCGAGGAACACGGGAGATGTGCGGCTGAGAATGATTTTGGGGTTGTTGTTCTGGTTGTCGACACGGGCTACAACTGCACGTACTGTCTCGCCTTTGCGGTAAAAATCCGAGGGTATCTGCTCGTTCTTGGGGAGGATAAGCTCGTTGCCTTCGTCGTCGAGCAATAGTATCTCTTTTTTCCATATCTGATACACCTCAGCGCTGATTATCTGACCAACTTTTTCGGTGTATTTGTTGTAGAGGCTGTCTTTCTCTAACTCAAGAATCTTTGATGCGAGAGTCTGACGGAGGTTGAGTATTACACGACGACCAAACTCGGCAAATTTGATGATTTCGCTCACCTCTTCGCCCTCTTCAAACGACTCGTCTATCTTCTGTGCTTCGCTCAATGATATTTCGAGGTTGTCGTCCTGAACGTTGTCGTCGGCAACTACTATGCGTCTGCGCTGTATCTCAAGGTCGCCACGGTCGGGGTTTACGATGACCGAGTAGTTCTCGTCGGTTCCATACATGTTTACCAATACTTTGCGGAAGCTCTCCTCGAGCACGCTTATCATTGTGGTACGGTCGATGTTTTTCGACTCTTTGAATTCCTGGAATGTATCCAGAAGGTTGATGGTTTCTTCTTTCTTTGCCATTTTATTTGAATTTTATTATATACTTTGTGTATTTTACCTCGTCGTAGGTGAACTTTAATTCTACTTCGACAAGCTGGGGGCGTTTCATGCCCTCTAATTTCTCTTTCTTGGTGATGGAGAGCACGAAACTGTCATCTTCAACAGATTTCAGTATGCCTTTATATTTCTTGCCATCTTTGCCAAGAACTTCTACTTCTAATCCTATGTGATTTCTGTATTGCTGAACCACCTTGAATGGTTGTCCCAGTCCGGCTGAACCTACTTCGAGTTCGAAATCTTCGCTCTCTCTGCTGAGACCCGACTCTATGTGACGGCTTAGTTCGGCGCAGTCTTCTATCCACACGCCTTCGGCATGGTCAATCTCTACTGTTATTTTGTCATCTTTGCTTATGACAATATCAACCAAAAAATACTCTTTGTCGGAGAGCCACTCTTCGACAAGTTCTGTTACCTTTTGTTTCTCAATCATATAGGGTAAATGTAAACTGTTGGATTGTATGTTATGTACAAAAAAGAGGGGCTTGTCAGCCCCTCCATCTTCCTCAAATTCACTGCAAAGATAACTATATTAAATCTTATTGCCAAATATTTGTGAATGTTTTTTGATGTGTTGTTGTTTCGCTGTATCTTCGCGTGGTTTTTATTATAAATTCAGAATTATGAGAATAGGAGATAAAGTGCGTTTTATACATGAAACGGGTGGTGGCGTTGTTACCGGTTTTCGCGGTAAGGACATTGTTCTTGTTGAGGGTGAGGATGGTTTTGAGTTGCCTATGCCTGTGAGCGAGTGTGTGGCTATTGATACTAATGAGTATAATTTCGAGAAGAAAACCGTTGCTCCTAAGGTGGAGCAGCCCAAACCGCAACCTGCGGCGAAAAGGGTGGTGCCCGATAATGATGATGAGCCTGTGGTTACTTATCGTCGCCGTGAGCGTCCCGAGGGTGAAAGACTGAATATCCATCTTGCCTATCTGCCCATGGATGTAAAGGCTCTCTCAAGCACACGTTTCGAAGTGTATCTGATTAACGACAGTAACTATTCTATATATTATACCTATCTTGCAGCCGAGGGTAAAAGTTGGCGTGTACGTGGTAACGGTATTCTCGAACCCGATTCGAAATGTTTTATCGAGGAATTTGGTCGCGAAGAACTCAATTCTATGGAGCGTGTTTGCGTGCAACTGTTGCCTTTCAAAGAGAATAAGAGTTTCGGACTTAAACCTGCCATGAATGTTGAACGTCGCATAGATACCGTCAAATTTTATAAATTGCATCTTTTCAAAGAGAATCCTTTCTTTGATGACGGGGCGCTTGTTTACGACATTGTTGTGAACGACAAACCTGTTAAAGAGATTTTTGTGGATGCCGAGGATATGCAGCGTGCCATTATGGATAAGAAACGTGCCGATACAGTGTCGCAACAGCCTGCACAGCCTAAATTGAAAAAGGGTAGCGACATCCTTGAGGTGGATTTACATGCTTCGTCTTTGCTGGAGACCACTGCTGGCATGAATAATTTTGACATTCTCAACTATCAGCTCGACATTGTGCGCAAGACACTTGATGAGCATCTTAAAGAAAAGGGTAAACGCATAGTCTTCATCCATGGCAAGGGCGAGGGGGTGTTGCGCAATGCCATTTCGCAGGAACTGCGCAGAAAGTACCCTCGCTGTATCTCTCAGGATGCCTCATTTCAGAAATATGGCTTTGGTGCTACTATGGTGATTATAAAATAATATAGTAACTTATCCCATTTTTCCTGTCAGATAGGCTTTTGTGCGTTCGTCGGAGGGTGAAGAGAACATGGCGTCAGTTTCGTCGTACTCGACAAGCTCACCTAAATACATGAACATGGAACGAGACGAAATGCGTTTAGCTTGTCCCATGTTGTGTGTTACTATGAGTATTGTCACATCTTTTTGTAGTTCTAACAACAGTTCTTCTATGTGTTTTGTGGCAATAGGGTCGAGTGCCGAGGTTGGCTCGTCCATTAACAATATCTCGGGTTTCATTGCCAATGCACGGGCTATGCAGAGACGTTGTTGTTGTCCTCCCGAAAGGAATGTACCTTTTTTGTTCAGAACATCTTTTACTTCGTCCCACAGCGCCACGCTTTTAAGGCATTTTTCCACTGTTTCTTCTTTTTCGCTTTTTGACAAACGGATGCCATTCAGAGTAAATCCGGCCAACACATTCTCGTATATGCTCATTGTTGGGAATGGAGCAGGGCGCTGAAAAACCATGCCTATGCGTCGGCGTACCTCTATGGGTTCCATAGCGAGTATATTTTCACCGCTGAGCAATATCTCGCCCTCGACGCTGATGTTGGGGTAGAGACTGTGCATAAGGTTGACGGCACGTAATAGGGTGGATTTACCGCATCCCGAGGGCCCCATTATTGCTGTAATGCTGTTGCGTCCGACTGTCGCTGATACATTCTTTACAGCCATTGTATCTCTGGTGTATGATACACATGTGTTTCTAAATTCAAGAATAGGTGTTATTGTTTCCATTTTTTTGCAAAGTATTTCGATGTGAGGTTTAATGTAAGAACAAACAGCAAAAGAAACAGCGATGCTCCCCAAATGAGTTCTTGCAGATTGGGGTCGTTGAAAAATTCCCAAATTAGAAGTGGAACTGCTGATATGGGCTTGTCTATGTCGAAACGTATGAATGAGCATCCCAATGCTGTGAACATCAATGGTGCTGTTTCTCCTATAACACGCGATATTGCGAGCAGCACTCCGGTGAATATTCCGCCAAAAGCTGCAGGCAGTTGCACTT
>JAFTTA010000016.1 GCA_017467015.1 Bacteroidaceae bacterium | reverse complement strand
TTTGCAAGTAAACTTGAGTTTCGCTCGCTGGCACGGTCGTTCCGCAACACCCAAAAAACATCAGCTTCGGATGCCGTTAAGAAAGCGTCCATGCGCAGATCTTTTTGCTTCTTTTTGTCGGCACAAAAAGAAGAGAACACCGATAAATTTTCAAATAACAAATGGCTGAAATATAATAGAGTAGTCAAAATAATTATGGATAATAAATCCTAAATGTATTATTTAGTATTCTTCGGTAGTATTTACCCTTATCGTTTTATTGCAATCCGTAAATTCCTTGTTTCTATTATGTTCTTTTGCCGGGCAAAAGAACCAAAATACCCGGCCTTTCGCTGTGCTGCTTACGGTGCCGGTTGGGTTTAGAAGTTACCAATGCTGAAATGTTATGTAGTTTTCATTGTCAGGTTCATTGCTTCATTGGTGCGCATTAAACTTTTAGGCAGACGGTGTCAATGAAATAAAAGTATTTAACAACGTATTTTCCTCAATAATTATAATAAAAAAAGTCGAGAGAAGGTCATTAGGCAAAAAGGCCAAAACCATCCCTCGACATTTAATATTATATGAAAGATTTTTACTTCAAGGTTTTTAGTATTTCTTCAATGACATGTGGAAAGTGCTTGTACTCAAGAGCATGCACCTTCTCAGCAACATCGTGAGGGGTGTCAGTGGGAAGCACAGGGCACATGGCTTGGAAGAATGTTGTTCCGCGGTCGTAACACTCATCTATCAGGTGTATTGTTATTCCGCTTTCGGTGTCGCCGGCTGCAACTACTGCTTCGTGCACTCGGTCGCCATACATTCCTTTGCCTCCATGTTTGGGCAGCAGGGCAGGGTGTATGTTGACGATGCGTCCGGGATATGCTGCTATGAGTTTGGCGGGTACGAGCAACAAGAAACCTGCAAGCACAATGAAGTCAATATCTTTTTCTTTGAGGATGTCAATCACTTTGTCGGCATTGCGGAACTCATCATTAGTAACTACTACCGACTCAATGCCTAATTTCTTGGCTCTTTCAAGAACGTATGCTTTGGGGGTGTTTGCGAGGATGAGTGATATTTCTACTTCTGACGAGCCCTTGAAGTAGTTGGCTATATTCTCGGCATTGCTTCCCGAGCCTGATGCGAATATTGCTATGCGTTTCATATTTGTGTGGTTTTACTTTATTGGCACAATGCGTTTGAGCACCTCTTCGCCGTATGTCTTTGATATTGGAATCTCTTTAAGTCCTGGGTATCCCAACTCTATGAAAAGGTTCTCTTTCTCGCGACGTAGCACTTTTATCTGGTCGAGGTTGACCATGAAGGAGCGGTGGCAACGCACGATGTTTGTATCGGCAAGCTGTTGGCTGAGGTCCTTGAGTGTTATGCGTATCAGCTGTTTCTTAAGTTGTCCGTTCTTCAGGTACCATGTCGAAATGTAGTTGTCGGCAGATTCTATGTACAGCAGGTTTTCCTTTGCTACAGATAGCTGCAGTATTCCTCTATCGTCGTGGAAGGCTATGAATGATGTTGATTTGTTGCCTAAGTTCTCTTCCATGATGGTGCGTAGCTTGGCGCTTTTATCTTGGTATGAGAGGTACATGATGAAGATGAGATAGGGGATGAACATGATGAATATCGTGTTCTGCAAGGCATTTTTGTATATCTCCATGGGGTCGCGCGATGCGCCTCCGTAGCTGGTGATTAGTGCCAGCACTGTGAACGATGCCGATAGCAGCAGCAACTCAACAATAACCCATAGGGCATATTTTAATATGGTGATGCTGTGTACGGGTTTCTTTGAGTAGTGGTACATTATCACTCGGCTTATGGCAACGATGCTCATGCCTAACGACACAAGTATGGTCGACCACAAGAGGTATTCTGTGGGGCTAAATCTACCTTTTGTCATCCAATCTTCTGAGCCGAATGGCTTGAAGATGTTTATGAAGATGACAGCAAACAAAGAGACGAACAAAACCATCAGTGTCTGATTTTGCTTTGTCAGTAGATATTTGGGGATTTTTTGGAAAAATATGGATGTATATTCAGCCATCTTTAATGCTTGTTATTTCTGTAAACCTGCTTTACGAAGTGCAAAGATAGTGAAAATTACGCTATCTATTTGCATTAAAAAATCACAATAATTACTTATTGTGATTTTTTAATTATTCGGTTTTGAAATATTTCTTAGAAACGGAAGTCTACGCCGATTGATGCATTGTGTGTCTTACGCTCGTAACGTGTGCCTGTGAGTGCGTTGTTATCGGGAGCGTAGTTTGCGTAGCAGTAACCGAAGTTGAGGTCGATCTTGTCTGTGAAGCTATATTTACCACCAACACCTGTCATGAATGAGTCGTTGATGAAGCCAAGGTCGCTTGTGTACTGGTCGTTGATACCGAAGTTGCTGAACTGGATACCTGCGCTAACGAGGAACTTCTCTGTCACCTTGAACTCTGTACCGAAGAGGTACTCGATGGTGTTGCGAGAGAGCTTTCTCATGTTGTCGCCACCCATGAGTGACTCAATCTTAGCATCTTTGTCGAAGAAATAGTTCCAGCCTGCCATCACCTGAAGACGCTCAAGTGCCTGCCATGAACCTGCAAGTGAGAGGATTGCGGGAGCGTCGCTGCGCAATGTGTTGCCATCGGCAAAGCCACCGAGGTAACCACCGAGAGCCTGACCTGCAGCACCCTGTATTGTTGCGCTCATACCGGGCTTGATAGCATCCAAAGCCTGGTTAGCTGTTACTTCCATTGTTTTTGTGTCGTTCTCAACGGTTGTAACTGCACGGAACTCATATTTGGCAGCAAAGTTGAAGTCGCCTACTTTGTAGTCTACGCCTACGATGGGAGCAAATGCAATACCGCTCTGGTCCATGTCGAGGTTAACTGCCATAACATCCATGCTGGGCATGCCTACTGCGCTGAGGTCGGCAACAGCTTTGATTGTTCCCTGGTAGTTGTTGCTGATGTAGTTACCACGTACACCTGCGTATGCAGAGAGGTTGTCGTTAATCTGGTAAGCAGCACCGAGCTGAAGAGCAAAGAGATACTGAGTTGACTCGAACTGTGAAGCACCATTTACTGTCATGGGTACGGGAGCCATTGCGCCGATGTTTGAGCCAAGACCACCGATGAGTCTGTCGAAGAGGGGCAGACCATTGTCGAACTCGGCTTTACCGCCACCGCCGGGCATTCCGAAGAAGCCGCTGAATGTCCAGTCGCCTGTTTTGTATGCAGCCATGATTGTGGGCATGCAAGGAACATATACGTTACCCTCGTATTTCTTGTCTGCTGCCAGGTCGATAGCGTCGCGTGACTGCCATATCATCTGCCAGTTTGCAGAAAGATGCCAACCCTCCTGAAGGAAAGCTGTACCTGCGGGGTTGAAGTAAACTGCGTCGATGCCGAGTGATGCGTAACGAGCAGGGTTACGAACGAATGCGGCATGTTGGTTTGTGTTTGTGAGCAGACCGCCTGCGAATGATGTCAAGGCGAATGCTGCCATAAGCATTGTTGTGAATAATTTCTTCATAGTAGATTTTTTGGTTATTACTATTTACTATTTTATTTCTAAAACTGCACAAAGTTACGTCTTTTGTGCATTGCAGCCATATATATGGTTGAATTTAACACTTTGAATGTAGTTTTTATCTTAAAAATAGTAAAAATGTGCAGTGTTTTTTGAGCCTATTGTCGTTTTTGACCGTAATACGCTGTTGAAAGAAGAAATGTTCTGCTCAACCTGTTGTTTGTCGATAACCTTATCCTTTATAGTGATTTGAGGTATAATTTTTCTATCAAATGGGTGCCGCTTAGTGCCTATCCTCGGGCTTTGTAGGGTCGTTTATTATGTTGAGTGGTACAAGTTCAATGAAGTCTATTACTGCTTCATATCTGTTTTCTATTGTTTTTATGCGCAACCAATGGTCGCCTTGACCCAAATATTTTTTAACGACTATTTTGCGAAGTTTGACATAGCTATCGCGTGCGCATGATTCTTCATCTATGTTGTAGGTGTCGGGTAGTTTCATCCATCCTCTGTTGCGCATCAGCTTGTCGTTTTCTACACCATTGTCTACTGTTAGTGAATCGAGGACATAACCAACTCTTTGCCTAAATTCCTCAGAATGCAACGATTAACAAAGCTAATGTGAGTATGCTGAGTATTCGCTTCATTTCCCTCTTTTCATTGATATTTGCAAATATAGACATATTTTTTTAGATTTATCCCCCTCCTATTTTTTTCTTCCTATAATAAAAAAGCAGGGCTGTCGCAACAAAAATGTTGGACAGCCCTCATGAGGTTATATAGCTATTGATTAGCAGATTTTGCGTGAACCGTCGCCGATTACCACGTCGTAAATCTTAGGCAATTTGCCATATTTCTCTTTGTAGAGCTCCTGAGCTTTCTCTGTGAAGATTTCATAGAGCTCGTCTTTCACGAGGTTGATGGTACAGCCACCGAAGCCGCCACCCATCATACGTGAACCTGTAACACCGCAGTCGATAGCTACGTCTACCAAGAAGTCGAGCTCCTCGCAGCTTACATCGTAGTCTTTGCTGAGTCCGAAGTGTGTCTCGTACATCTTCTTACCTACTGTCTCGTAGTCGCCTGCTTCCAAAGCGTCGCAAACGTCGAGCACGCGCTGTACCTCGCCGATAACATATTTAGCACGGCTGTAGTCCTCGGGTTTCAACTCTGCTTTAACCTCTTCGAGCATGTCGAAGTTAGCATCGCGCAAAGATGTGATTTCGGGATATTTAGCCTTGATAACATCTGCAACACGCTCGCAGCTGAGACGACGCTCGTTGTAGGGTGAACCTACGAGTTCGTGCTTAACGCATGTGTTGAGGAGAACGAGATGGTAACCTTCGGGTTTGAAGGGGAAGTATGAGTACTCCAATGAACGGCAATCGAGACGGATGAGGCTGCCTGCTTTGCCGAATACGCTTGCGAACTGGTCCATGATACCGCAATTTACACCGATGTAGTTGTGCTCTGTTGCCTGACCAACTTTTGCAAGTTCGAATTTGTCAATCTTGTTGTCGCCGAACATGTCGTTCATAGCGAAAGCGAATGTGCTCTCCAATGCTGCTGATGAAGACATACCTGCACCGAGGGGTACATCACCTGCAAACGCTGTGTTGAAACCTTTAACGGGAACACCGCGTTTTATCATTTCGCGACATACACCGAAGATGTATCTTGCCCATGTAGCGCGGGGAGCATCCTCCTCGTTCAAACCGAACTCTACATAGTCTTTCTCGTCGATTGAGTAAGCGCAAACTTTGTCTGTTCCGTTGGCTTTGATTTCTGCCATGATGCCTTTGTTTACGGCGCCGGGGAATACGAAACCGTTGTTGTAGTCTGTGTGCTCACCGATGAGGTTGATACGACCGGGAGATGCGTAGATGCTACCTGTTGTACCGTCGAAATGTTTGATGAAGCGACTTCTTACAAATTCTATATCCATAGTATGTAAATGTTATAAAGTTAGAAAATATGATTGTTTGGTATTATTTCTTTGAGGGTTTTGAACCTACGAGAGCATAGAACAAAAGGTATGCCAACATTGCTACTACAATCCAATAGCTGTTGATGTCACCGATAATGTCTGCTGTGATGTTCTGGATGAAAGGCATGATACCACCACCAACTACCATGGTCATGAACAGACCTGATGCAGATGCAGTATATTTACCCAATCCTTCTGTTGCAAGGTTGAAGATAACACCCCACATTACTGATGTACAGAGACCGCAAGCGATAATCAGAACGACTTTGAAGGGTACTTCGGCACCTGCCAATGTGATTTTTGATGCTTCGGGCATGAAGATAGCAGCAACCAACAGAATGATGGCTACCAAAGAAACTGTTGTGAGCTGTGTGCGTGAGCTTACTGCACCGCTGATGAAGGCACTTGTAAGACGACCAACGAGCATGAGCAACCAGTAGAAACCGGCGATTACACCTGCAATGGCAACGCTACCCAATACACCACCGTCGGCAACGGGTTTGCCCAAGTAGAAGAGCAACTGTCCGGGGATAACAACCTCAATACCTACATAGAAGAAGATAGCGATGATACCTAATACCAAATGTTTGTACTTGATTGCACCCTTGATGCCTTCAACCACATTTGAACTTTCTGTTTCGGGCTCTTCAATTTTGGTGAAGTAGATGATGATGAATGAAACTGCAAAGATAGCCATTGCAATAATCAGAAGCATTGAAACGTCACCCATGCTTGTGTCTTTTGTAACTTCGCCAATCATTGCACCGGCGAGCATAGGGGTAAGGGTTGCTGCCAAAGAGTTGAGCGAACCACCAATCTGGATAAGCTGGTTACCGCGATTACCACCGCCACCCATAAGGTTAAGCATGGGGTTAACTACAGTGTTGAGGATACATACGCAGAAACCGCAGATGAAAGCACCAAGAAGATAAACAACGTATGCGCTGATAGCATTACCGTCCATTGCGCTTGAACCGTACTGTACAGCAACACCAATTAAACCGAGTGCAAGAGCAACCAATGCAGTTTTCTTGTAACCGATCTTGGTGATCATCATACCTGCAGGTATACCCATGAACAGATAGGCAGCAAAGTTCATCAAGTTACCTACCATTCCTGCCCACTCATACTTCAATTTCCAAATGGTACCGAATGGCGCAGCCATGTTAGTAACAAAGGAAATCATAGCAAACAAGAACACCATAGCTGCAATGGCTATGAATGCTCCATTTTTCTTTTTTTGTTCCATGTTTTTAAAAATTTTTTAATGTTTATTGATAATTTAGTTTGTTATTATTCTTCTACTCCGAACTTATAGATGGTGGTCTGTGTGTAGACCTCACCGGGTGAAAGCAATACACTGGGGAAGTTGTCGCGGTTGGGACTGTCGGGGTAGGGCTGCGCCTCGAAGCAGATGGCGCTGCGACGGGTGAATGTTGCACCTTGTGAGCCTGTGAAGCCGCTGTGCCAGTTCGATGTGTATACTTGTACTCCGGGTTCTGTTGTGTAGACCTCCATTGTGCGTCCGCTGATGGGCTCTGTTACTTTTGCTGCAAAGCTAAGCTCGCCTGCTTCTTTCTTGTTGAGTACGAAGCAGTGGTCGTAACCTGCACCATGCTTGATTTGCTGGTCGTCGGCGTCGATACGTGCGCCCACCTCCATGGGGGTGGTGAAGTCGAACGGTGTGCCTTTCACGGGTGCTATTTCGCCGTAAGGAACTGATGTTTCGTCAATGGGGATATAGTTGTCTGCGTTTATTTCGCAAATGAGATTGTCGATTGTGGCTGTGGGGTTGGCGATGCCACTGAGTGAGAAGAAACCGTGGCTTGTGAGATTGACAATGGTTTTTTTGTCTGTTGTCGCCTTGTAGTCGATTTTCAGCTCGTTGTCGTCGGTGAATGTGTAGACTACTGTTACATCGAGGTTACCGGGGAAACCCTCTTCGCCGTCGGGTGAGAGGTAGTGCAGGCTTACTGTCTGTTCGTCAATGCGCTCTGCATCCCATACGCGTGCGTGGAAACCTGTGGGGCCACCGTGAAGGTGGTTGGGACCGTTGTTGATAGCTAACTGATACTCTTGACCGTCGATGCTGAACTTTCCTTTGCAAATGCGGTTGCCGTAACGGCCTACCAATGTGCTGAGGAAGGGTTCGGGATTGTTGTTGATGTGGTTGTCAATGCTGTCGTGTGCCTGAATTACATTGGCGAGTTTCCCGTTTTTGTCGGGAACCATGATGCTGAGGATGGCACCTCCGTAGTTTGTGATTGCAACCTCGTTACCTTTGTTGTTTTTTAGTGTGTAAAGAGCGACTTTTTTGCCTTTTATGCTCTTTTTGAAGTCGGCGGCTTTGAGCCCCGACGCGTTTCTTTTACAGCAACTCATATTTTTGTTTTATTGCATTTGGGTTATTTTTTTTGCCGGTTTATGACGCATTTGTCATGTGGATGTGACGAATGTGTGCACTCTTAGCAACTTTGTTGCAAATAAAATAAAAATATATGTTTTAACAAAATAAAGTGTGAGTTTTTTATGGCTTTATTTTTTCATGGTGCTGTTTTCTGCAATTTTCTGTTTTGAGTGAGGCTTTTGTTTGGCATTTTCTATCATTTTATGCTTGACAAGAGGTCGGCAACGACAAAGCAACTGCCGCCGATGAATATGAAATCTTCGGGGGAGGATTCTTTTTGTGCTGCTTCCAGCGCTTCGGCTACTGTGGGGTAGCACTCTCCTTGTAATCCGTGTCGGGCTGCTTTCTGCTTCATTTCTGTTGCCGGCAGTGCGCGTTTTATGCTTGCTTGTGTGAAGTAGTATGTTGCCTCTTTGGGCATCATCTTTAGCACGGTTTCTATGTCTTTGTCGCCTACCATGCCGAAGACTATGCGCAGTGTGTGGTGGCTCTCTCTCTTCAATTGCCCGACAATGTATTTTATTCCCCCTATGTTGTGACCTGCATCGCACACTGTTCGTGGGTTTTCTCCCAGTGTTTGCCAGCGTCCCATCAGTCCTGTCGATGAGCAGATGTTTGAAAAACCTTTGTGTATGCTCTCTTCTGCGATGTTGTAGCCGCTGTTTATGAGCATTAGTATGGCATTGAGGATGGTGTTGGTGTTTTTTACCTGATAGTCGCCGCCAAGCTCGCCATGAAGGGTGCCGAATTGCTCTGTTTTGTAGCTGTAGCCGTTCTTTTGTGGGGTCGCGTCGAGGACGAGGTTGTTCTCCTCGGCAAATATGATAGGGGAGTTTTCGGATTTTGCTTTTTCGAGGAATACTTTTTTTGTTTCGGGGGTGGTCTCTCCGATTATTACCGGTGTGCAGGGTTTTATTATTCCTGCTTTTTCTGCGGCTATCTCGGCGAGTGTATTGCCGAGAAACTGTGTGTGGTCGGGGCTGATGTTGGTTATTATGCAGAGGTCGGGCGATATTATATTGGTGCAGTCGAGTCTGCCACCAAGTCCTACTTCGACTACCGCCACGTCTACCTGTTCTTGTGCAAAATAGCTGAATGCCATTGCTGTGGTCAGTTCAAAGAATGATGGTTGCAATGGCTCGAAAAATGCCTTTTCGCGTTTTACAAAATCTATGACAAATTCTTTGCTTGCGGGCTCTCCGTTGACACGTATTCTCTCGCGAAAATCTATCAGATGGGGCGATGTGTATAGTCCTACCTTGTAGCCCGAGGCTTGCAGTATTGACGCTATGGTGTGCGAGCATGAGCCTTTGCCGTTTGTGCCTGCTATGTGTATGGTGCGGAATTTGCGGTGGGGGTTGCCAAGATGGTTATCGAGGATGTGGCTGTTGTCTAAGCCCTCCTTATAAGCCGCTCCGCCTACTTGCTGGAAGGGCGGAGCGCAGTTGAACAGATAGTTGACGGTTTCGTCGTATGTCATGATTAATCGAATAGTTTTTTGAAGCGTCTGAAAATTTGCTCTTTGATGCTTGTTGTGGGTTTGAAGTTTTCGGAATTTTTAAAGTTTTCCATACACTTCTTCTCATCTTTTGAGAGGGTTTCGGGAATGTATATGCTTACATTTACCACAATGTCGCCTCGTCCGTATCCGTTGACCGAGGGAAGTCCTTTGCCACGCAGACGCAACACTTTTCCGGGTTGTGTGCCTGCGTCTATGTTCACGCGTGCAGCTCCATCGATGGTGGGTATCTCTGCTACGCCGCCAAGTGTGGCTGTGGGTATGTCGAGCAGTAGATTGTAGACAAGGTTGTTTTCGTCGCGTATGAGCTGGGGATGTTTCTCCTCTTCTATAAGTATGAGCAGGTCGCCGTTCACGCCGTTATGCTTGCCGGCGTTTCCTTTGCCGCGCATTGATAGTTGCATGCCTTCTACTACGCCTGCGGGGATGTTTACCTCTACTACCTCTTCGCCCATTGTTATGCCATCGCCGTTACAGTGAGGACATTTGTTCTTGATGATTTTTCCTTCACCGCCGCATCGGGGGCAGGCTGTCTCGGTGCGCATCATGCCGAAGATGCTTTGTTGGGTGCGTATTACGCGACCTGTTCCTTTACATTCGGGGCAGGTCTCTGTTGCGTTACCTTCGGCACCACTGCCGTTGCAGTGGCTGCAGGCAACATATTTTTTCAACTTGAATTTCTTTGTTACTCCGGTAGAGATTTCTTGCAGGGTGAGCTTTACTTTCACTCTGAGGTCGCTGCCACGGTAGCGTGTCTGTTGTGTGCGTCCGCCACCGCCACCGAAGCCTCCGAATCCGCTGAAACCACCGCCACCGAAGATGTCACCGAACATGGAGAAAATGTCGTTTATGTCCATACCTTCACCGCTGAAGCCGCCACCGGCTGCGCCTCCTACACCTGCATGACCAAACTGGTCGTAGCGGGCTCTTTTGTCGGGGTCGCTGAGCACGCTGTATGCCTCGGCAGCCTCTTTGAACTTGTCTTCAGCCTCTTTTTTCTCGGCATCGCTCTTGTCCTGTTGCTTGTCGGGGTGGTATTGAATTGCTTTTTTACGATATGCCTTTTTTATGGCATCGGCTGTGGCGCTTTTGTCTACACCAAGC
>JAFTTA010000229.1 GCA_017467015.1 Bacteroidaceae bacterium | reverse complement strand
TGAGTAAATTCAACATGGGCATACCGGCTGCGCAAAGTGGTAATGTGGAGATTAGAAATGTGAAAAAACGTTTTGATATCCCTGAATACGAAAGAGATAATATTATGGCTTATGAAACTGAGGATACAGATCGTAAATTTCAGATGTCTCCTAAAAGCAAGAAGGATTTCATACGTATATTGGGACCTGTGGATTTGATAGATAACTTTACGATTTGGCGTGATAATAGCTTCCCCAGTGATTACGACCTCATTATGTTGGAACGCAATCCCGACGAACCACTTAACTAATTGTTTTGAGTATGAATAAGTTCTTGAATCATCGTGTCAAGGCGGAGCAACAGACTGTGAAGAAACAAGAGACCTCACTCTATAAACGTGAGACGGAATTCTTGAACATGTGTGCTTCGTGTTGGTACGCTCTCGAAGAGGCGCGCCGCAAAATGCGGCGAAGCCTTATGTATAGCTATGGTGACCAGTGGGGTGATTATGTAAGAGACCCCGATACGTTGCAGTGGATGACAGAAGGCGACCTTATAAAGAAAAATGGTAAAGTACCGTTGAAGAACAATATGATTGCTCCCATCCTAAGCAATATTGATGGACAATTGAGACAGCAGTTGACACGCCCGGTGTGTGTGGCCCGCGACCAAAGTGAGGCCGCTGTGGGCGAGATGATGAGTGTTGCCATCGAGTATGTTCACGATATTAATGATGTAGAGGAGGTCGATTCCGACTCTATGCGTATGTTGCTTAATGGTGGCATGACGGCACAACGCATAGAGTATGGGTTGAATCCGGCAAAGGATAGGTGCGATGTTTGGGTATATCCGGTAAATCCGGCTCGTCTTTTCTTTAATACAAATCTCGAGGATGTGCGTCAATGGGATGTCACATGTGTGGGCGAATTGTTTGATATGCCTATAGAGGATGTTCTCGCACATTTTGCCCACTCACCTGAGGAAAAAGAGTATATAAGCAACATTTATCTTAATGTATTCCCCTTTCAACATGACGAGAATAGAGGTATGCAAGGTGAAGAGAGTCGTGAACTATCGTTCTTCTCTTCCTCGCGCAACGATCTTTGCAGGGTGATATTGGGTTGGCATCTTGAGTCACGCGAAGCATATTTCTGGAATGATACTTTACGTGGCACTTGGGGGTATGTGGAGTATAGCGATTCGGAGAAAAAGAAATTTGATGCTGAAAATGAACGCAGACGTCAGCGTGCTAAGGAACTTAATGTTGCTCCCGACGATATTTTGCTCATTGAGTATTCTTATGCTACCGAGCGTTTTTGGTATTATCGCTACATGACGCCTTATGGCGATGTGTTACAAGAGGGACGGACTCCTTATTGGCATGGTGAACATAACTATGTGTTGCATCTTTATCCTCTGATACAGGGACGATTGGGTAATTTTGTCGAGCAGTTTATCGATCAGCAGCGTGCAATAAACAGAACAGCTACTCTCATAGACTTCATTCGCGGTACATCGTCAAAGGGTGTTCTGGTTGTAGATGACGAAGCTTTTGAGAATATGTCACGCGAGGAGGTTGTCGATGAATATGTACGTTACAATGGCGTGCTTTTTGTTCGTCTTAAACCTGGGCAGAGCATTGATGGAGTGGTGCGACAATACAACAGCGGTGCTTCTGTTGCAGGTGATTTCGAACTTTTGAGTTTGCAGTTGCGTCTTATAAATGAGATTTCGGGTGTGAACAGTGCCATGCAAGGGCAGGCTCCCAAGGCTGGTACTCCTGCAAGCCTTTATGCGCAGCAAGCATACAATTCGTCGCTGAACCTTAAGGGACTTTTTGAGGCGTATCGCACATTCCGTCGTCGTAGAGACACTAAACTGATGAAGACTATTCAACAGTTTTATAATGAGGAACGACATATTGAACTTGCCGGTAAGGATTACAGTGTAGAGGCTAAAATGTATAACCCGGATAAGGTACAAAACGTAGAGCTTGACTTGACGGTTGCTGATGGTTATAACACTCCGGCTTATCAGATGCTTGCCAATGATTTCCTTATGGAGTTATTTCGTTCACGTGCCGTTGACATTAAGACTGTCTTGGAAAATTGCAGTTTCCCGTATGCACGCAAGATCTTGGAGGCTGTTAAACGCAACGAACAACAGCTACAGCAGGGGCAACAGATGGAGGGCATCTCTCCCGAAATGCTTCAGGAATTGCAGCATCAGATGGCAGGTGCAACTGCATTGCAGAATTCAACTTCGGCTGCCACTGACGGCGCGGATGTCGAGAATGGCAGTTCTCCTCAAGCATC
>JAFTTA010000228.1 GCA_017467015.1 Bacteroidaceae bacterium | reverse complement strand
GCATTACCCTTGATAGGTGCGCTAACAGCACCTTTCTCCAAGTTTGCCACAGCTGCGCATATTGCAAACTCATTAGATGATGTCATAGGAATGTAAGCGGGAGCACCGAATGAAATGTGTTTCACTGTATCGCATTTTACATTTGCAGTGCTTGCCACAGCCTCGAACTTCTTACCCTGAAGCTCAGCCATGATTTTCTCGGCTTTCTTGTCGTTCATAAGCTGCTGACGAAGAATATTCTCTGATATGGTCTCAAGTCCTCTGTAACCCTTCTCGTTCACACCGGTGAGAGCAACTACCAACAAATTGTCGTTTTCGCCACACTCATACAAGGGAGAAACTTCGCCTGTCTTTGCTTTTGTGAAGATCCATTTAAGAGTTTCACGTGTTCCGTTCACGCCGGCAATACTGTTAGTCGCAGGAACCAGGCCATTACCACCTACTACCAAGTGCGATGCAGAGAAAATGTTTTTCTGCTCCTGAACACGATAACCATACTCCTCGGCATTTTTCTCAAGATCCTCTACTGTATTGCACTTTGCAACAAACTCACTGAACTTGTTGTATGCCGCATTGTATGTGTCACTGCTGAACTCAACAGCTTTCTTGATTACGACTGCCTGATATTTCTGAACATCATTTTTCTTCTCAGTCACCTGATAGATAAGTTTTGTGGGAGCTCCTTCAATATCCATAATACTGTACTCGCCAACCTTAGCGTTGAGCAAATTTGTAATGAATGTTGCATTGAAACCCTCAACAACCATACCCTCGAACTGTGAAGATGTGAGCCACTGCTCCTGATCGTTTTGATTATATTTTTTAGCAATCTCTGCAAAATCTGCGCCCCCTTTGAGAGCTGTCAAAAGGCTGTCGGCAAGGGCTGTTGCAGCCTCGGGGGTCTGAGCAGCAATAGCAACCTGACGATATTTAACAGAATCAGGCACTACCTCTTTACCAAGAAGTTTGAACACAGTATATGAGTCATCTGCCTGGCTATATATGGGGAGATCTACCGAGTTAATCTCTGCCTCGTCAAGACGAAGTGCCACCTCTTCGGGATAGCTCTCTTTTTTCCAAGATACTTTTGAGTAAGGAACCATGCTGCTTGCTTGACGTGCGATTGCAGCGTAGTCAGCATCGTCTGCTTTCAGCATTTCGGCATACTCAGAAATTTCGTTATTCAACTCAGCACGATCTTCCTCACTGGGAGTAACCTTGAAACTTACATACTTAATATCGCGGCTTTCTGCATACTGTTTAAACTGTTCTTTCTTCTCGTTGTAAAGTGCCTGTACATCTGCATCGCTCACTGTTACATCTGCATCAGCTACAGCAGAATAGGGATACGCAGCAATCTCTACATCGTATGTTGTCTTGTTGCCTTCGAAGCTATTCTCAGCAGCAACGGGGTTAGAAAGGTAGCTGTTTGAGATTAGTGTCTGATATTTGTATGCAAGAGCGTTATCCATTATTGATTTCTCGATAAACTTCCAGAAATCGTATATAGGTTTCATCTGCTGAATATATTCAGCCTCGCTTTTGTTCTGCTCATACTCATAGAGAAAAGCATTGAGTCTGTCTTTGTCGAATGCACCTTGCTCGTTGCGGAAGAAGACAGCAGCCTGCTGCAGATAAGGATCCTGACCGGCATTTACAATTTCCTGCAACTCAGCTGCAGTTACAGTAAGTCCGATTTTCTCTGCTTCGGCTTTAAGAGCCTTGTTACGTACATAATTCTGCCAAATCTCCTCTTTAACCTGATTCAAGCCCTCTTCAGAGAGTGAATTTGACTGGTTGATGAGTTTGATGACATTTGCATAGTCCTCATACATTTTCTGATATTCGGCAGCGGTGAGTTCCTCGCCATTCACGCTTCCAACAGTTTGTGATACTTGATGCGACTGGAATATTCTCCATGCATCACCCAATACGAACGCAGCCAATGCCACACCCACAAAGATTACCAATGTAGGGCCCATGTTGCGTAATTTTTGTAATGTTGCCATAATTTAAGTATATTTTTATTTTATTTATTCCGTTTTTTGAACAAACGCCGACAAAGTTACAAAATTGCTTTTAATTTACAGCTTTTTTAGGGCAATAAGTTATTGTTATTTATTAAAAATATTCTCTTTTATGCCATATTGTGCCCAAAAGCCATAGAGTTATTTACTCCGAAAGTATGAGTCGGAGTAATTCTATTTTTGTACTTCGCTGTTTCAGCACTTTGAACTGATATTTATCTATAGTCACTGTTTCATTCAGCTGAGGAAAACTTTGATGATAAAACAATATCATACCACCTAAGGTCTGATATTCATCCGACTCCGGAAGTTGAAGGTCGAAAAGTTCGTTTATGCGCTCCACCTCCAAACGTCCCGAAAGCAGATACTCGTTGTCGCCGGTTTTCTTGGCTATGTGGTTTGTGTTATCATGTTCGTCCTCTATCTCGCCAATAATCTCTTCCAAAAGGTCCTCGAGTGATATAATTCCCGAGGTACCACCAAATTCGTCAACTACTACTGCCAAAGATTTTTTCTGCTGCATGAGCAAACGCATAAGTTTCTGTGCCGAAAGCGTTTCGGGCACTATGGGCATGCGGCATATTTTCTTCTGCCAATCATCGGCTGTACGGAAAAGTTCCGATGAGTGTATGTAACCCACCACGTTGTTTATATTATCCTTGTAGACAATTATTTTGGAGTGCCCCGACTCGATGAATTGCAATTTAAGTTCTTCGAGAGAGGTACTTAGTTCCACTGCCCATATCTCGGTACGAGGCACAAAACAATCACGCACGCGAATATCGGAGAAATCGAGAGCATTTTGGAAAATCTTAACATCGTTGTCAATAGTCTCTTCTTCCTCTTTTGCATTCTCTATTGAGCTCTGTATAAGGTGAGTCAGTTCTGTCTTACTGAATGTGGTATCGCGTGTCTCTTTGTTTATTTTCACATTCAACAAACGCAACAACAGACAAGAAATCCAAGTGGTAAAACGCGATATTGGATAAAGAAGCACATATAGTATGAATACAGGAAAGGCAAAGCGCTTCATGGTGCTGTTCGGGTCAATTCTGAAGAGCGCCTTTGGAAAGAACTCACCTGTGATGATAATGATAATGGTAGATATAATCGTCTGAAGCAACAGTTGCAACGATGGTGTATTGTTTAGAATAGCAAGTATCGTGTTGTTCAGCAGATTTGCCATCAGAATACCATAGATAACGATTACTATATTATTACCAACCAACAGGCTGGAAATAAAGTTGTTGCTATTGCGATAAAATTTGTCTAATATGCGCGAAGTGAGCGTTTTATTGCTCATATCAATCTCCATAAGAAACTTATTGGAGGCAATGAACGCTATCTCCATTCCCGAAAAGAGTGCAGAGAGCAGTATGACGATTACGAGAGAGACTAAAATAGATGTCATCATTAATTATTGATGGTGTATATACCTTCCGTTGATAGGATTTCCCAATTAGTGAGTTCCTGATTTGAGCGGAAGCCTATGCCGGTTGTTATTTGCTCTTGTTGTTCTATTTTTATATATTTATCGGAGTAGATACTGCCATCTTCCTGGTTCCAATAAAGTAAATCGGTGAAGAATTTTTCTCCTTTTTGGTTTTTTATATCTACATTACCGATTAGTTTCCACAGTTTTTTCTCACTGAAGAAATATGCCGTGTCGCTTTTTATTGTTGCCTCCACGCGCAAACTGTCGTCGTATTTCTCCAAATAAGCACCTTTC
>JAFTTA010000227.1 GCA_017467015.1 Bacteroidaceae bacterium | reverse complement strand
TACCACTCTTCTTTGTCTTCTGTGGTGAATGCATCGTTGGTGTATGTGTATTGCAGACGTTCGCGAATTGAGAATTCCAAACGACCGATGTCGAAACTTCCTGTGAGTGACAAATAGAGACGGTCTTTGTTTACGCGGTAGGCGTGGTCGGTCTTTTTGTTGTACAATGTTTGGTTATCGACAACGTCAAATACCTCAGTCTTTGTTTCTTCGGGTTCGTAAGCATTCATAAATATATAGCCGATGTCGGCTTTCAACCATGTGAATGGCTTGTAGGAGAGACTCACACCAAGTGAACGACGGTCAACCTCTTTCACTCCGTCGGTTGTTCGGAACTCACCTTCGATTCCGAATTTCATCTTTTCTGTGAGTTTCTTCGATGCGTCTATGCTCGTCCATATGCCAAAGTTGTCGTTGTCGTCATTGGCAAATACTTGTGTTATGGGCATTGCTGAGAGTGCAAACGCCATAGCGTATATTACGCTACTTTTAATTCTTGATTTTAAATTCATCGCTAGGTGCTTTTGTGAGTTGATCTACTGAGTTCATTCCTTTGCTTGTGGGTCTGTAATACATCTTGATGATGGCTGCATCTTTCAGAAAATCGATGCCTCCTACTTCCACTTTTACAATTTCAAGACCTGTGCGTTTTTTCAGGTCGGCAATTAGTTCTTTCTCTTTGTCGGGGGTAATAAGGTTAATGTTGTCGTATTTGATTATTTTGTATGATAGATGTCTGATGAACCAGTTGCTCTCGCAGAGCCATAATGAGAAGATAAATAGACCGTTTGCTGTTATCATCTCAATGAAACTAACCTCTTCTGCTACAAGTCCGTTGATGGCGCTGACTGCGATGATGACAAACAGATAAGTCATTTCGCGTATGGCAACCTGTTCGGTACGGTAACGTATGATGCTGAAGATTGCAAAAAGTCCCAGTGCGAAGCCTGTTTTCAGTTTTACTCCTCCTAGCAGATATATGAGTAGGAAGATGCTGATGGCTATCAGTGTGAATGTGAAGAAGTAGTCACCTCTTTTGCTCTTTGGGTAGTAGAAGAAGCGAACGATAATACCTACGAACAGTAAGTTCAGAAAGAAGAACGCCAGTAGGTTTATTGTGCCTTCGAGGTTGAAGAAGGTTCCTGTCATGGCGGATGTGTTAGATACTGTTTCGTTCAAAAATTCGTCGCCTAATGCGCTTGCGACGGTGTTGGCGGTGTTTATCCCCGCGGTCAACAGAGTAGTTAAGAGGTTCATTTTGTACTATTTTTTTGTATGTTTTCCAATTTACTAATCAAGTTCAAGCGCTCTTTGAAGTTGTTGCGTTTGAGCCCTTTGTTGGTTAGGGCGCATCCCATGCAATATTTGCTAAAGCCTGAACGCTTAATTCTGAGTTGTCTGAATATGTCGAGACAAGGAGAGGGAACGTTGCCATCTCTCTTTAGCTCAATAATGGTTACGTGTTCCAATTTTCTATGCTCGTCGGTGAGCAGGTTGTGAAACCTTAGGTTGAAATCTATTGTCAATCTTTCTGTCTTTCCGAAGTTAACCAATGTTATTCGGTTGAAGCGGTTTTCTATTACCGGGCGTATCTCGTCGAGGGTGTACCATGCATGTTTGCCTAAGAATGGTCTTACTCGCTCTTGTTCTGCTGGTAGGCTGTCGACAGCTTGCACCTCGATGCGTTTTTTGTTGGTACGTTTGTGGTTGTTCTTGTTTTTTACTTCAAGAAATGTTATTTGTGAATCTTCGTATGTGCGGACACGTATTTTTTCTCGTACCAATTTACCATTGTGGTGCATGACGTACATTTCATTGTCTTCTGTGTCGAAATATGTCGTATGGTACGAGGCCAAGCGAATGCCATCTATCTCTTGTATGTAATATGTCCCCTCTACTGCTTTCAAGAACGCCAATAACTGATTGATGGTCGCAACATATTTAGTGTCTGTGCGGTTCATCAATTTTATGCCTGACATCTCTTCCAATGTTATTGGTGGTAATTTGTAGGCCTCTTCTTTTATGCGTTCGTTCATTGGCTGTTTGTTCTTTTACAACGCTGTTATTGCATTATACATTACTTTGCAAATATAATGAAAAGATTGTATAATAGTCCTTTTTTTTACTTAAATGTGCTGTTTTTTTTATGATTTTGTCACATTTTGGTAATATTCTTATTTTTTTTTTGTGGAATTTGTGAGGGTTGATTGTAAACATAAAAATGGTGTTGAAACACTTCAACACCATTTTTATGTTTGTATTTTTCTATTTCAGTCTATAAATCTTTTTGTTATTTCCGAGTATTCGTCTATACGTCTGTCGCGCAGGAATGGCCACCACTGTCTTACAGTCTCGCTTCGTTTCAGACTGACTTCGATAACTGCGTTCTCTTCTGCTTCGCCAAAGTGTGCGAGGAACTCGCCTTGCGGTCCTGCAATGAAACTATGTCCCCAGAAACTTATGCCGTTTGTCATTCCTGAGGGGTCGGGCTCGTGCCCCGAACGGTTAACGGTGATTACGGGCAGTCCGTTAGCTACGGCATGACCGCGTTGCACTGTTTGCCATGCTTCGAGTTGTCGTGATTTTTCTTCCGGTGTGTCGCTGCTTTCCCATCCTATGGCGGTGGGGTATATGAGTATGTCTGCTCCGCGCAGTGCCATCAGACGGGCGCCTTCAGGGTACCATTGGTCCCAGCACACCTGCACGCCCAAGGTTCCAAGGGATGTTTTTATTGGGCGGAAGCCTATGTCGCCGGGAGTGAAGTAGAATTTTTCGTAATATGCGGGGTCGTCGGGGATGTGCATCTTGCGATATTTGCCGGCAATGCTACCGTCGCTGTCGAAGACCACGGCTGTATTGTGGTAGAGTCCCTTAGCGCGACATTCAAAGAGTGATGTCACGATGACCACTCCAAGTTCTGCTGCAAGTTTTCCGTAAAACTCGGTCGAGGGTCCGGGAATGCTCTCGGCAAGGTCGAACTTTTCGGTCGATTCTGTCTGGCAGAAATAGAGCGAGTTGTGTAGCTCTTGTAATACAATCAGTTGTGCACCTCTCGATGCTACATCGCGTATGTTTTTTGCGAGTTTTTGTTTGTTGTTTTCAACGTCGGCGCAGTTTGATTGCTGAATTATTCCTACTTTTATTGTGTCCATTTTCTTAAATTAGTCGTTTGTGGGGTATTGCATTGTTACGCAGTGGAGCGAGCCATGTTGCTTTATCAGTGCGCGGCAGTCCACTCCTGCTATTTCGTAGCTGGGAAATGCTGTTTGCAGCACCTTGGCTGCAGCTGCGTCGTTTTCCGGCTGTGCATATGTAGGGTAGAGTATTGTGTTGTTCATTATCAAAAAATTGGCATATGTTGCCGGCAGTCGCTCTCCATCTTCATAAATGGCATCGGGCGATGGCAATGGCAACAGTCGATATGGTTGCCCCTCTTTTGTCCTAAAGGTTTGCAATTCCTCTTCCATTGCTTTAAGGTCGGCATATTGCTCGTCGTCGGTGTCGGTGCATTGCATATATATAATAGTGTCATTGGGTGCGAGGCGTGCAATGGTGTCTACATGTCCGTCTGTGTCGTCGCCTATGAGGTTGCCATGGTTGAGCCATAGCACGCGTTCCGCTCCGAGCCGCTTCTTTAGTTCCTCTTCAATCTCCTCTTGCGTCAGAGGTTGGTTGCGGTGGGGTGCCATAAGGCATTGCGATGTAGTGAGTATCGTGCCTTCTCCGTCGCTCTCAATGGAGCCACCTTCGAGAACAAAATCTGTGTTGTCTTGGTATTTCCCATTTACCACTCCTGCCTCGAACAGTTTGCCGTTGATGGCGTTGTCGAGCGTCGCTGGGAATTTTTCTCCCCAACCATTGAAACAGAAATCGGCAAATGTAAGTTCCTTGCCATCGCTGAGTGTTACAAATGCATGGTCGCGTGCCCATGTGTCGTTTGTCTCGCACTGGAAAAATGTGATGTTGGCAGTGTCTACACCGCTTTCTCTTAAGTGCTGTTCCACCTTTTTTGTGTCGGGAGCAACAATTAACAGTTTCTCGCGTAGGCTTATGGCTGCCGCAAGATGTGTGAAGCACTCTTCAACCTCTTGCAACATATATGCCCAATCGCTTTTTTCGTGTGGCCATGTGAGTTGCACGAATTTTTGCTTGTGCCATTCGGCTGGAAGAAATAATCCTTTTGTCATTTTCTCATGCTTTTACGGTCGAAGAAGGGGTTTTTTGCGCTTGCACTCACAGGGATGGCTATTGTGCAGTTGCAACCGGGCATCCACCCGAGTGCTTGTGCAGCGTAACCTGCCGAGTACATCACTCGGGTGTCGAGTCGCAGGTCGGCAGCCGTGGCGCAAGCCGAGCCTAATGCAATACCAACATCAACAAGGTTCATGGCGCAGGGGGTGCCTTCGCCACGTGCTTCGCAGGTGGGTGATCCGCAGTAGGCGCAGTTCAGCCCCATGGGCAGCTCGCGAGTACCAATGAGCACAATTGCCTCGGCAGAAAGTATGTTTATGGCGTCGCGCATCAAGCCTCCGCGTGAACGCTCTTCGCCCATCTGGTGCAACTTGTCGCTGAGGGTTTTTATGTCTTCGTCTGTAACGAGTTTTATTTCCAATAAATCCTCGCCTTTAGCTTTGGGGGCAGTGCGTGCTGCTGTCATCATCTGTTTTGCCGCCTCAATCACTTGGTTGTGGCGTATCTCTCTTTCGTCGTATATCATGATTGCTTATTATTGTTTTTGCAAACTTAAGAAAAAAAACAGATTTTCAGATGTTGTTTATATAATAAATTTCTATTTCTCTCTCCATTGAAGCTCTTTGCGATGAAAAATAAAGATTATATGTATTAAGCAATATATAAAATTGCTACCTTTGTGAAATAATTTGTAAAAATATATAGAGACTTGTTTATGGACTACATGGCAATTATAAACAAATATTATCCCGAGGACAACGATTGTAAACGTATTCTTGTGAAGCATAGCCGCATGGTTGCGGATTTTGCGCTTGAGATAGTGGAACGCAATCCGCAGTTGGCACTTGATGCGCAATTTGTTGAAGAGGCTGCTATGTTGCACGATATCGGTATTTTTCTGACCTCGGCTCCAGATATCGGTTGCAGGGGCGAGGCTCAATATATTTGCCATGGCTTCCTCGGCGCGGAAATCCTTAGAAAAGAAGGTTTCCCGCAACATGCGCGTGTGTGTGAACGACACACAGGAACCGGACTTACAAAAGAGCGTATTGCCGAGGGTGGGTGGCAGTTGCCGCAGATAGATATGTTGCCCGAAACGCTTGAAGAGCAGTTGATATGTTTTGCCGACAAGTTTTTCTCGAAAGTGAAATATCTGCATCGTCCGCGCACTTTCCAACAGGTGATAGAAAGCATGGCGCGTATTTCGCCTGAGAGTGTGGAGAAGGTGAAAGAGTGGGCAGGTGTTTTCTCTGTTGATGCTACAGATGATAAAAAATCATTATAAGGCAGTCTGTTCGTAC
>JAFTTA010000226.1 GCA_017467015.1 Bacteroidaceae bacterium | reverse complement strand
TGTCCGAACATTTCGCTTTCAAAGAGCGATTGTGATATTCCGCCGAGGTTCACTTTGACAAATGCTTCTCTTTTTCGGTTACTGTTGCGGTGTATGGCTTCGGCTATCAGCTCTTTTCCTGTGCCGCTCTCGCCGGTGATTAGTACTGAGGCATTTGTGGGAGCTATCCGTGCCACTGTGTCGAGTATGTTTCTCAGTTCAGGACTGTCGCCTATGATGTTGCTGCGGTCGAAAAGTGGGGTGTCGTCGGTTGTGATTATCTCCTTTTTGCCCGATAGCTCAAGGGCGGTTTCTATGCGTTGCATCAGCGATGCGTTGTTCCACGGCTTTGTTATAAAATCAAAGGCTCCTGCCTGCATGCCTTTTACAGCAAGGTCTATGCTTCCCCATGCTGTCATTAATATAACAGGTACCTCGGGACGGAACACTTTTACCTGTTTCAGCAGATATATGCCCTCTTCGCCGCTTGTGGTGAGGGTGAAGTTCATGTCCATGAGAATGAGGTCGGGTTCCGTGGCGCGTACCGTCTCAATTGCTTCCGTGGGCGATGCAACGGCTGTGACGTCATATTTTGCTCTGCGCAACATGAAACTGAGGCTGCTGCGTATGGCGCTGTCGTCGTCTACTATAAGTATCATGGTTTATAGAACTTTTTGCTTAAAGTTTGGCGGTGTTCTCGACTATTTTAACTATGGTCATCATGGCTTTTTCCATCACTTGTACCGATACAAATTCGTAGCGGCTGTGAAAGTTTATTCCTCCTGCGAACATGTTGGGGCAGGGCAGTCCCATGAATGAGAGTTGTGCGCCATCGGTGCCGCCTCGTATGGGTTTTACCATTGGTGTTACACCTGCTTCGAGCATCGATTTACGGGCAATGTCTATGATGTGCATCATAGGCTCTATCTTTTCGCGCATGTTGGCATATTGGCGTTTGATGTCCACGGTCACGGTGTTTGCTCCGTATGTGGCATTTATTTTTTCTGCTACTTTATTCATGAAATCAAGTCGTTTCTCGAATATCTCTTTGTCGTGGTCGCGTATGATGTATGAAACCTCAGCCTTGTCCACACCGCCATTGATGCTCATCAGATGGTAGAAACCTTCGTATCCATCTGTCTGCTCGGGTGATTCGGCTGCCGGAACTGCTTCTACAATGGCGGTTGCCACGCGCAAAGCGTTCAGCATTTTACCTTTGGCATATCCGGGGTGTACGTTGCGTCCGTTGATGGCGAAAAGTGCGCTGCCGGCATTGAAATTCTCAAATTCAAGTTCGCCCTCGGCGCCTCCGTCGACGGTGTATGCCCAGTCGCAACCGAAGAGGGGTACGTTGAAATTGTGTGCACCGCGTCCAATCTCTTCGTCGGGGTTGAAGGCTATCCTCACTTTTCCGTGCTCAATCTCGGGGTGGGCTTGCAGATATTCCACGGCTGAGATGATTTCGGCGATGCCTGCTTTATCGTCGGCTCCAAGAAGGGTGGTGCCGTCTGTTACCACAAGGTCGTTGCCTTTGTAATCCTCTACCTCGGGGAAGTCGTTTGTTGTCAGCGCTATGTTTAGCTCCTTGTTGAGTACAATGTCGCCACCTGTGTACGACTCCACCACGCGGGGAGTAACATTTTTGCCACTCATGTCGGGGCTGGTGTCGAGGTGCGAGATGAATCCTATTGTGGGTATCTCCTTAGTGCTGTTGGATGGTAGGGTGGCATAGAGATATCCCTTATCGTCGAGTGTTATCTCGGTAAGTCCCATTTTCTCGAGTTCCTCTTTCAGATAGCGTGCAAAAACGAATTGTCCTTCGCTGGTGGGTACAGTAGTGTTGTCGTCTATTGATTCTGTATCGAATGTTACATACTTTAGGAATCGTTGCAACATGTTACTTGTTATCTCTTTCATGATTGTTTTTTTTGAGTCTTTAAAATTACGTCATTTGTGATTAATCGACAAGTGCTTTGTGTAATTTAACATTATAGAATAGTTCGAGATTTGTCTATATAGCATCTAAGAGAACAAATGCTGCCCAATAGTATGGACTAGAATATTTTTTTGTCTTCTTATTGCTCATATCTTCATTAACTTCTTCTTGGTAATTGCGAAGGTATTTCTGTGCGTTGCGAAGTGCTTCGTATTTGCTTTTGCCTATGATGAGATAGTGGTAAAATTCTCTCATTAGTATTGCTGTCGCTTTGTCGTCAACTTTCCATAAACTCATGAGCAAGGTTCGTGCGCCTGCTTTTTTGAAACCGCGTTGCATTCCAAAGACACCTTCTCCGGTGACATCGCCTAACCCGCTTTGACACGCTGATAGCACTGCCAGATTTAATTTCCTAAAGTCTATGTTTGCAAGTTCTTTAGCTGTCAGTACGCCATCGTCGATGCCTCCTTTTATTGGATTGCCGTTGAGGGCATGGTTGGCTCCAGAGAATAACAGACCCGAGCGTACAAGGGCTCGCTCTTCTTTACCGGCATTGTCACTGATGTTGTTCAAGAAACTTTTATCTTTCATCCAATGTGTCTTATTCTCGTCCCAATAGAAACCATGGGTTGCAATGTGGAGAAGATTTATTTCTTTGCCTCCTAGAAACTTAAATGACTCTTCAGTGCCTGTTATTCCTGTGTAGTAGCTTGTGGATATATTGTTTATCTCTTTGAATAGTTTGTTTATTGTGTCAACTTCGTTTAGGGTGGCCGGTAAATATGATGCTCCGCCACGTATCATCAGCGTGTCAATAGTTTGTTCGGATACTTTGAGTTTGCCTTTGTATTTTTTGTTCTCTTGTTCTAAAAGTGATGCGTTGGCATCATATATCAAACCACCATAGAGGGCAATGTTCTTTATTTGAGTTTTCTCTTTCTGAAGTGCCAACTCGCGTGTCGATGATAAACGATAGATGTTGTATTTTTCGTTTATATAAAGAGTATCTATTGGCAATGTTTCTACTGCGATGCTATGCAAACTGCCGGTTGGCGCAAAATAGATGTTTTTTACTCCTTGAAGCTCGGTTGCAATTGCACCCCATAGTTTTTTGCAGAGAGTGGTGGTGTTATATATTTCTTTTGTTTCTATTGCATCGAGCTCTTTTTGTGTGAATAGAGTAATCATCTTGGGCGAGGTATACTCCTTTTTCAGTATGAATGCGACATATTGGATATCTTTTAATTGTTCTATGTCGAAATGCTTAAATTCTATTGCAATCTCGTCTTTATCAAGTCCTTTTTGTACATCGCGCCATGTGATGGACATGTTGTATGTGTAATCGCCATAGGCTTTGGATTTTTTTATAAGTTGCTGCTCTTGTTTGTTTGTCAGGCTTTCAAGAGAATCGGTGTTTAGCTTTCTATCAGCAACGGGTTGTCCATACAATTTGTCGAGCAGTATGCGGTTTGCTTTTAACTCTTTGTATAATGAAACCACTGAATTGTCGCCACTCTCTTGAAGTAATTGTTCCATGGCTAATTCGGTGTCTAACAATACCCCTTTGGTCAGTAGTGATGCATTATATGCTGCGCCAATCAATTGTTGATTTTCTACATAGTGGGCTACAAATGGAATATCTTCTTCAAAAAAGGTGTTGTTCTCCTGCCAGTATATCTCACGTTCTTTGGCGGTTAGCTTCGAAAACATGTCGCGTATCACTTGTGAACGTATGTTGTAAAGCTCTATAAATGATGATGAAAAATCTATAGTGTCTTCTGCAGCCAATTTGTAGCTGGCTAATTGAAATAATGAATGGGCATATTCCTCGTGTCTCTTTCCATAGATTTTTTCACGTTCTCTAAGTGATTCCGTTGTGTATTTTATCGCTTCATCTTTTGCGCCAAGTTCAAAGAAACAATCTGCTATGTTTTGTAGAGTATGAGCGTAACCGATTAGTGAGGTCTCGGCTTGTATACCAAGCGCTTGTATATAATAATCCAATGCTTTTTCTATGTCACCATTTTTATAATTGTAGGTTGCAAGGTTGTTTAAAGTGAGTGCGTAGTCGGGATGTTTATTGCCTACTGTACGTTTCCTGATAGACAATACCTCTTTTGAAATATTTATAGCTCCCTTTAAATTGCCGGCTGCGTCGTAAAATGAAGCAAGGTTGCTAAGGAGCGTAGTGTAAAGTTTTTCTTTTTCGTTTAACGTTAGCTTTGCTTTCGATAAGGCTTCCTCTCCAATTTTTATTGCAGTTTTGTTGTCTCCTATAATGTTATAATAAATTGCAAGGTCGTTTAAAATCCAGATATGATAGTAGGAACCGTCGCCCATTACTTTTATGGCTGTTGGCAGTATTTCCCTTGTCATTTCTATTGCTTTTGGATGGTCTCCGATGGCACTATGATAACCTGCTATATTTATTTGCAAACTTATATATCGAGGGTGTTCTGTGCTGTAATGTTTCCTATAAATAGCTTTAGCTTCTTCGGCATTTTTTATGGCATTTTGTGTGTCGCCCAAGTTATGCATGCAGTTTGCAATATTTATAAGGCACAGGGCGTAGTCCGTGCTTTCTAACATGTCCAGTTCTATGTAGCTTTCCATGTTATTCATGTATAATTCTAATGCGCTCAGGTAGTTGCCGCTGTCATAAATGTGTGATGCCAGATTGCTTCGGTATGCAAGGAATTCCGGGCTGTTTTTACCAAGAATTTTTTCGGCTGTCTTAAGCTGTGAAGATTGCAGTTTTATAGCCTTGTTGTTATCTCCGTAATTTGAATAGAATGTTGATAGGTCGTTCAGACATTTTAGATAAAATTCATTCTCGTCCCCTACGACTTTTTTTGCTGCGTTTGTTGCTTCCTCGCCAATGCGTATAGCCTCTTTGTTCCTGTGAAGTTCGGAATAGATTACTGCTGCATTGTTTAACATACGTGCGTATGTTATATTATTTGCATCAAGTTTGTCTTTAAAGATTGGCAATGCTTCTTCAATTAAAGCCAATGCTTCTTGCAATGTCCCTTTGTTTTGGTATTCTATCGCAAGATTGTTTAATGCGTAGGCATAGTTTAATTTGTTGATATTTTTACTGTTGCGGTAAGCTGATACGGATTCTTCACCATGTTTGATGGCTTCTTCCTTATTGCCGGCAGATGAGTGAAAGTGTGCCAAAAAATAGAGCGCAAGTGCGTATCTCTCATCTTCAGTGCCAAAAAGGGATTTGCATATTTTTACTGCTTCGCTACCATCTTTGATGGCTTCGGTATACTTTCTTGCTGCATTATTCACCAGCGCCTTCCTGTTTAGGATTTCGGTGTATATTTCATTTTCTTTACCGAAATTCTCAAGGTGTATTTTTTCTGCTCTGTCGGCTAATGTGCCCGCTTTTTCTATATTGCCTTTACTGCTCTCT
>JAFTTA010000225.1 GCA_017467015.1 Bacteroidaceae bacterium | reverse complement strand
TCATTTCATCTTCATCCCACACAAACGATGACACCAATTTAACATCAAAGAAACAATCCGGCTTCGTTTGATCCACGATTGCGAGAAACGATGTATGCTGTATGTGTTCTCTGTCGCCTTTGTGCGTCCGTCTATATAATCATATGGCGAGAAATAGTCAGTGGGGTATATTGTGAAGTCGCCTGCCGACTGCTTCTTGCCATCCATGCAAATGTTATGTTCGTCAATAAACCTGTTTGTTATCTCCTCGACGTTGGTGGTTTGTATCGTCTCACCCTTCTCGTCAATGTAAACACGGTCATTGTAGCTCTCAAGGAATCGCTGTAAGAAACTATTACCTTTTTCCGCTCCGATGATGTTTGTGCCTATCCAGCGTGTGCCCTCGAAGCCAATAAAAGCCTTTTCGTGCAGCAGAGCATCAAGCGAGCGCACAACCTCCACATCGGTATCCATGTAGATGCCACCATCGTTCACCAAAGCCCACAGACGTGCCACATCGCTCACAAAAGCCCATTTCCCGGCATCGTAAGCCTCACGGGTGTACCGGTTCAGGTTGATGTTGAAATTGCTTTCGTTCCATTCCTTTATCTCGTAGCCGGGGCAATGTTGCCGCCACGTATCCATGTAGCGCAGCACCTCGGCAGGCTTCTCTTTGCCTCCGAACCAGCAATAGTGTATTTTGCGCGGTATCATTTCTTCTTATAACCTATGATGTATTCTGCTTTGGGCAATAGGCTTATTACGTAGCATGTGGCATAGGATATCGCTATGGTACATGTTGCCAGAACCACTGTCTGTAATATGTACGAGTCGATGCTTTTTATCCATTTCATTTCCCATAGAATACTTCTCAACACAAAGATATGGATTAAATATATTCCGAATGAAACATTCGAGAAATTTTCTATGAAACTTCTGCCAATGTTGCTTTTCACAATCTTGTTGCCATACTCCATTGCCATTTTGAACCATGCTGCACACATTATTACAACAAATATGGATAGGTACCAGAAAAGAGTATAGAAATCGATCTCTATGTTACATGTTTTACACACGATGGGTGCTGCAACAGACACGCAGCATAGTGGTAAAAGAACTTTCCTGCTTATTGCTGTGGGGTATTGTTTCATGTAGTATCCGAGTAACATATATCCGGCATATCCAGAGCAATAGTATAATATGCCGGTATCGCTGCGGTTGATGTACAACATTGTCTCGAGAATGGGGTAGCATAGGGTTACTCCCCACAGCGCAAGATATAATTCTATCTCTCTCTTGCTGCATCTTTCAAGCCAGCGACTTATAATGGGGGCAATGATATATAGCCCAATGAGGGTGTACATGAACCACATAACCCCGTTCCCTTGTGGCGAAAATGCAATTGACGTCAATTGCTTAATCAAAGTCTCCGTTCCTTCGCCTTTGATTGTGTTTGTTATAATGTAGAATAGTGTCCATATTAGTGTTGGACAGACTATTTTGGTAAGTCTCTTCTTTATGAAGGATATACTGTTGCTTTCTTTGGTAGGTAGTAGCAGTGCTCCCGATATCATGAAGAAAAGCCCTATGCATGGGGCGGTGAAATAGCTGAGCGATGACAGAAATATTCCATTCGCATTTTCGCTTATCATTGGCGCATGCATGGCAATTACCATCATGCAAGCTATTGTCCTTAAAAAATCTAATTCAAATATGCGCTTCTTCATTTTTTCTCTCATTTTTTCTTAAACTCCTCCTCTAAATTTAGAGGAGGTGGCATTTTATGCCGGTGGAGTCTGAATTTTTAATGTCTTTTCCAACTCCCTCCGTCGCTTTGCTCCTCGTCCCTCTTATCTAAGAGGGACAGTTGCTCGTTCGCAATGGCCTCCCTCTTATCCAAGAGTGAGAGTTTTTCGTTTTTTTTTGTTGTTTCTTCAACTCCTCCTCTAAGTTTAGAGGAGGTGGCATTTATGCCGGAGGAGTCTGAATTTCTTATTGTCTTTTCGAACTCCCTCCCCCTTGCGGGGCCTCACTTTGCGTTCGGCACTCCTTGGTAAAGCTAAAGCTTCAGTCGTCGCAAAGTTCGTGCCAACGAGAGCAAAAGAAAAGTTTACTTGTATTTTGCCGAGTGCAGCTGAAGTTCGCATTAGCAAACAACGCTTGTTACGCGTTGTCCCTCTTACCTAAGAGGGAGAGTTTTTTTTGTTTTTCTTCAACTCCTCCTCTAAGTTTAGAGGAGGTGGCATTCATGCCGGAGGAGTCTGGTAAATTTTCGAACTCCCTCCCCCTTGCGAGTACTCCCTCTTACCTAAGAGGGAGAGTTTTCTTTTTTCTATCCCCTGCGTCGCTCATCTCAATCTATCTCATCAAGCAGCGTTTGAAGCTCTTTTTCATTGCCATAGTCGTGTGTCGACATATACTTCGCGAATTTTTCTTGTATGGCCTTATTCTTTGCAAATGTAAAAATGCCATCTGCAGCCTCTTCATTATTGAGCGGAACAATAATTCCATCCACACCATCTGTAAGTTGTGCCGATGATGTTGCGAAACGCGTGATAATTACAGGCTTGCTCAAAATCTGTGCTTCGCGCACAGTGACAGCTTTACCCTCGAAGCGCGATGGTTGGATGTATATGTCGCAGGCTTTAATGTAAGGGTAGGGGTTACTTTTTTTGCCTAACAATATGCATATATCATCAACTCCTGCTTTATGTATATTCTCTCTTATAAGCTGTTCATCGCCGCCGTAACCTATAATGTACCATTTGAATTGCAACCCTTTTTCGGCAAGCATTTTGCATATAAAAGGTACATTGTCGAAATTTTTCGCTCTGGTAAAACGCCCCACAGAGCAGAAGCGTATTTCTCCATCAATGTGTGGCATTTCTGTAGATACATCCTCTGTGGCAGCCTGTTCTCGTATAGCTGTTGGCGAGAGAATATTTTCCATCACCTCTATTTTCTCATTGAGGGTGGGAAAGACCTTTGCGAAGTTCTCTTTGACACCTTGCGAAACGGCAAAAATCTTGTCATAAGCCCCCCACACCGATATCTCTTTTCTGGCATTCACTGATATTGTCGAGTAGTCGGTATGTATCCATGCCAATTTCTTTTTTGCGGCAACCTTGTCGCGTACAATGTTATGTGGGGTGAGAAAGCTAATTGCTGCGTCGTATGTGCCAAACTTTTCCAGTGATGGAAGCAGTGGGGTGACGCAGTCTGCAACATATTGAAAAAGTCCCGAATCTTCTTTGGGCTTATTTATCTTTGAATAGATGGCATATTGTAGTTTCGATACTATTCGTGCTGCTGCTATGCCGAACCTGCCTTCGCGCATGATATCTTTTATTGGTCGGTTGATGGCTGCATATTCCTTAATCTCGGGTAGCAGGTTCACCTCTTTGGGTATAAGGCTCATGAACTCACCTGTGTGTTGGTACACAAAAAGGTCTACATCGTAGCGTGTGTAGTCCATGGCGTTGAGCAATCCTATAAGTGAGCGTTCTGCACCGCCAATTTCCAGATATTGTATTGCTATGAATATGCGCTTCTTCATTTTTTCTCATTTTTTCTTCAACTCCTCCTCTAAATTTAGAGGAGGTGGCATTCATGCCGGAGGAGTCTGAGGTTTTATTAGATATCAACTCCTTAACTCCTCCCTTTTTCAAAGGGACGTTTCTTACATTGTT
>JAFTTA010000015.1 GCA_017467015.1 Bacteroidaceae bacterium | reverse complement strand
TAGCATTTGTTACAGTGCTTGCTGTATCGGCTCAAAAGAGAGCCACCCTCGCTTCACCTTCGGGCGAAATAAAAGCCAATGTGAGCATCGAGGACCAGAAGCTCTACTACTCTGTGGAGTTCGCAGGCAAAGAGGTGCTTGCTAAAATGCCCCTGGCCATGAAGTTCAGCAACGGTGTTGTTGCCGGCGAGAAAGTAAAATCTCTCAAGCCTAAGACAAAAACCATTGAGGAGAGCTTTGAACCCACAATCGCTGTGCGTACAAGCAAGGCAAACATGAAGTACAACGAAAGTACTTTCAACTTTGGAAAATACTCAGTGATTTTCCGTCTTTACGACGACGCTGTTGCTTACCGCTTCGTTACACGTTTTGGAAAGAAAGAGGTTAACGTAATTGACGAGACTGTTGCCTACAACTTTGTAAACGACAACAAGATTCTCTTCCCCGAGGAGAAGTCGATGTACACACACCAGGAGCGCAAGTTCATCGACACCACCGTTGGTGCTATCGAGAAGAACAAATTTGCGAGCCACCCCATGTTGGCTACAGACAACGGTGTGAGAATGATTATCACAGAGGTCGACCTCGAGAGCTACCCCGGTGTTTACTACCAGAAAGGCGAAGGAAACACATTCAAAGGTATCTTCCCCGCATACGCATTGGAGACAAAGAAGCGCTCACATCTTAACATGGTTGTAACTAAAAGAGCCGACTTCATTGCAAAGACAACCGGCAACCGTTCTTATCCCTGGCGTGCCGTAGTGATTGCCGACAAAGACACTGAGCTCCTTACCAGCAACACACTCTACGCATTGGCTTCACCCTCACGCATCGAGGATACGTCATGGATTAAACCTGGTAAAGTGGCTTGGGACTGGTGGCACGACTGCTCTCTTACAGGCGTCGATTTCAGCAGCGGCATAAACACACAGACCTACAAATACTACATCGATTTTGCATCGAAAAACGGCATCGAATACATTTTGCTTGATGGAGGATGGTACGACACTAAAAAAACAATATTGGATGTAGTTCCCGAAATAGACCTTGAAGAGATTATCAGTTATGCAAAAGAGAAAAACGTAGATGTAATTTTGTGGGTATCATGGCTGGCTCTTGAAGAGAAAATGGACGAGGCACTTCCCAAATTCAAAGAGTGGGGAGTAAAAGGTGTGAAGATTGACTTCATGCAGCGCGACGACCAGTGGATGGTAGATTGGTACTACAACACTGCCAAACGTGCAGCCGAGCTTCAGTTGCTCGTCGACTACCACGGCTCATACAAGCCCACAGGTATCACACGCACATACCCCAACATGCTTACATCAGAGGGCGTATACGGTGGTGAGCAGAACAAATGGACAGACGACCTCACACCCGAGCACAACGTAACACTCGCTTTCACACGTATGGCTTGCGGTCCAATGGACTACACACCCGGCGCTATGCGCAACTCTAAGAAAGGTGAATTTGTTGAGCGTTATAAAATTCCAATGTCACAGGGTACACGCTGCCACCAACTTGGCATGTACGTAATCTTTGAATCGCCTCTGCAGATGCTCTGCGACCGCCCCACTAACTACGAGAAAGAGCCTGACATGATGAGATTCCTCGGCCCCGTTCCCACAACATGGGACGAGACACGCGCTCTCGACGCAGCTGTTGGCGACTATGTCATCATGGCTCGTCGTAACGGCAACAAATGGTGGATGGGAGGTATGACCGACT
>JAFTTA010000224.1 GCA_017467015.1 Bacteroidaceae bacterium | reverse complement strand
CCGATAACTGCGATTGTCTCATCCTTCAATGTCTCCAATGCCTTTGCCAATGGATATTCTTCACGTGTCACGACGTTCTCGATGACGCCGCCAAAATTCATCTGTGCCATGGTTATATTGTTTTATTGATTGTTCTTTAGAATATTATGATTTTAGGAGCGCGAAATTAATAGTAATATTTGATAAAATCAAAGAAAATCCGCTTTTATGCGTAAAAATGTATTACAAATATGAATTCAGGTGCAATATGTTAAGATAAAACTCCCGTTCACTGACTAATAAACAGAAAAAGGTATCATTTGTGTTGCATTTTCTGTTCTCCGACACATAATTTCTTGTGCTTATGATACAGAAAAAGTTTTTTTTCATTAATTTTACCCGCTGTAGTGCAAAGACGAGAATAAATAATATATAATAATGAGAAAGAATTTTTGTTTGCTGATGGCGCTGATGCTTTTTGCCGTGCTGTTCACGTCATCGGCGCAGGAGAAGAGGTATGAGGTGTACAGCGTGGGATTCTATAACCTCGAGAATCTGTTCGATACTATCCACGACCCGGGAAAGAACGACTATGAATTTCTGCCGGACGGCACCAACAAGTGGGGTACACTAAAATATGTGAATAAACTCAAGAATATGGCAACAGTGCTCAACGAGATGGGTACAGATGTCGTTCCTGTGGGCATGGCTGCAGTGGGTGTTTCCGAAATTGAGAACAGCCGCGTGCTCGCCGACCTTGTGAACCACGAGGTTCTCGCTCCGCGCGGATGGGATTTCGTACACATCGAGGGACCTGACACCCGTGGTGTCGATTGCGCCCTGCTTTACAATCCCAAACTCTTCAAGCCGGTAAATTCAGTGCTCTCTCCTTATATAACAGAGGATAATGACACTACCTACAAGACCCGCGGTTTCCTTGTCGTAAGTGGAGAGATGGGTGGCGAGGTGGTTCATATCATCGTCAACCACTGGCCGTCGCGATATGCCAAGTCACCGGCACGCGAGCGTGCGGGAGTGCTTGTGCGCCAGCTGAAGGATTCTATCATGAACGTGCATCCCGATACCAAGGTCCTTATCATGGGCGACATGAATGATGACCCTGACAACAAAAGTATGAAGAGTTGTCTGGGTGCAATGCGCGATAAAAAGGATGTAAAGTCATCGACCGACCTCTATAATCCCTGGTGGAACATCCTGCGTCAAAAAGGACATGGAACCCTCAAATACAAAGGCAAATGGAATCTTTTTGACCAGATAGTCCTCAGCGGAAACCTTCTCGGCAACGACCGCTCTACATTGAAACTCTACAAGACGGAAATCTTCTCCCGTAACTACATGTTCCAGCAGGAGGGCCGCTACAAGGGCAACACTTTGCGTACTCATGCGGGCGGTGTGTGGCTCAACGGTTACAGTGACCACTTGCCGGTGATAGTGTATCTTCTTAAGGAGGCCAAGTAGACGGTTTGTTATAACACGCAATCTGCTGTGTTGCTTTGGATGTTAAGGCTCAGTCGAGTACTATAGTACACTCCTTTCACCTTAAATCCAAGCGCCTTGCATCTCACGTATTCTAACAAACCTTTCATCGGTTTGCTTCCAAATTGTCATATAACCGGTCAAGGCGCCAATTGGCGCCTTGACCGGTTATATGTTCAGTCTGCTTTCGACCATGTCCCACTCGACGATGTCCCACAGCTTCTTCACATGCTCGGCGCGGCGGTTCTGATAGTCGATGTAGTAGGCGTGCTCCCAAACGTCAATGCCGTAAAGCGGGG
>JAFTTA010000223.1 GCA_017467015.1 Bacteroidaceae bacterium | reverse complement strand
CATGAGCACCCAGTCTGTTTTTGTAGAGCCGCTGTCCGAAATAAGTATCATTTTATATAGTTGTATTTATTTTTTTTATGTGGTTACTGCTTTTTCCCGAATGTGGGGTCTATCTTCAGTTGCGCTGATACAACGAATGTTACTGCACAGCAAACTATTACCCATACAAAGAAATTGAAATATCCTAAACTCTCTTGTATGTAGCCCGAAATCATTCCGGGAAGCATCATACCCAACGCCATGAATGCCGTTGATATTGCATAGTGAGCCGTGGGGTATTCGCCTTGTGCGAAGTATATGAGATAGAGCATGTATGCGGTGAAACCGAAACCGTATCCCAGCTGCTCCACGAATACGCAGCTGTTGATTATCATCAAACTGTCGGGCTGGGCATAGCTCAGATATACATATACGAGGTCGGGAATGGAGATTGACATTACCATGGGCCACAACCAACGTTTGAGTCCATGACGCGAGATGCATATTCCACCGAGTATTCCTCCGACTATGAGTCCTATCACTCCTATTGTGCCGTAGGTTATTCCTATCTGTTCGGTGCTCATGCCCAGACCTCCTGCTTCGATACTGTCCATGAGGAATGGGTTTATGAGTTTTACCAATTGTGCTTCGGGCAAACGGAAGAGTAGCATGAACAGCAGTGCTGGAACTATGCCGGGTTTTTTGAAAAAGGTAGCAATGATGTTGCCAAAACTCAGCATTGCCTCTTTCACGCTGTTGATGCTGCGTGCTTTGTCTTGTTCGGGGCGTGGAAGTGTAAAATGGTGGTAGATGCCTAACATTACGAGCATAGCGCAGAGTAGGCCGAATGTGATGCTCCAAGCAAGTGGTATGTTATTGGTTACTATCTCCATTTTGCCGGCAAAATATATGAGTATGCCTTGTCCGAAGATAGTTGCTATGCGGTAGAAAGTGCTTCTTATTCCTGCAAAGAACGATTGCCCCTCTTCGTTTAGTCCCAGCATGTAAAATCCGTCGGCAGCAATATCGTGTGTGGCTGAGCTGAATGCCAAGAGCCAGAACAGACAGATTGTCCACTGAAGGAACGAGTCGAGTGGTATGGTGAATGCTATGGAGGCAAGTGTGGCTCCCATGATTAACTGTGTGGCTATTATCCACAGACGACGTGTCGACAACATGTCGACAATGGGACTCCAAAATGGCTTTATAACCCATGGAAGATAGAACCAACTTGTGTATAGTGCTATGTCTGTGTTGCTTATACCCAATCTTTTATATAGTATGACAGAGATTGCCGTAACTGCAAAATAGGGCAGTCCTTCGGCGAAGTATAGCGAGGGTATCCAACTCCATCCTTTCTTTATGTTTCTCATCTTTTTCGGTTACGTTGTTATTGCCGGTTTTCTAATGCAATATTCGCTAAATTTTTCCGAAAAATCAAGTGGTTGAAGTGAAAAAAGATTGTGTCAGTGTGAATAAAATGGAAAAATTGATTGAATGAAAAACTGTTTTGTCATTATGCTTGCTCTAAAATGCTCGTAGGTGTTTAGTGAGCCGGCTTTTTGGGGATAGGTATGCCTAAAATTAAGTATTTTTATTTTGCTATTAGACAAAAAAGAAGGCGAACAAAAAGCATTTGTTCGCCTTCTTTTTTGTTAGTGTTTTTCTTATTAAACGATACCTTGTGCCATCATTGCACGTGCCACTTTCAAGAAGCCGGCAACGTTTGCACCTTTCACGTAGTCGACGTAGCCATCCTCGCGTGTTCCATATTTTACGCATGATGCGTGGATGTTCTTCATGATTTCGTGAAGTTTTTCGTCTACCTTTTCTGCGCTCCAGTTGAGCTTGTATGCGTTCTGTGACATTTCGAGACCTGATACTGATACGCCACCGGCGTTTGATGCCTTACCTGGGGCGTAGAGCAAGCCTGCTTTCTGGAATGCTGTTACGGCTTCGGGTGTTGAGGGCATGTTTGCACCTTCGGATACTGCGATTACACCGTTGGCAATAAGCATTTTTGCATGTTCGCCATTGATTTCGTTCTGAGTTGCAGAGGGGAGCGCGATGTCGCCTTTCTCGCCCCAAGGCTTAGCGTCGGCAACATATTTGCAACCATATTTGTCGGCATACTCCTTGATGCGTCCGCGACGTACGTTCTTCAACTCCATGATGAAGTCGAGCTTTTCGCGTGTGATGCCATCGGGGTCGTAGATGTAGCCGTTTGAGTCGCTCATGGTAACTACTTTGCCACCAAGCTCTATGACTTTCTCTACGGTGTATTGTGCTACGTTACCCGAACCGGAAACAAGGCATACTTTGTCTTTGATGTCCAAGCCTCGTGTCTTCAGCATCTCTTGCAGGAAGTAGATGTTTCCGTATCCGGTAGCTTCGGGACGAATGAGTGAACCGCCGAAGTCAAGACCTTTGCCGGTGAATACTCCGCCGAACTCGCGTGTGAGTTTCTTGTACATACCAAACATGTAGCCTACTTCGCGACCGCCTACGCCAATGTCGCCTGCAGGTACGTCCATGTCGGGACCGATGTTACGCCACAACTCTGTGACGAATGCTTGACAGAAACGCATAACCTCTGCCTCGCTCTTGCCTTTGGGGTCGAAGTCTGAACCGCCTTTTGCACCACCCATGGGGAGGGTTGTAAGTGAGTTCTTAAATGTCTGCTCAAATGCAAGGAACTTTAGAATTTTTGTGTTTACTGAGGGGTGGAAACGGATACCGCCTTTGTATGGGCCAATGGCGTTGTTATGTTGTACGCGATAACCTAAGTTTGTCTGGACGTTTCCTTTGTCGTCGACCCATGTTACGCGGAATTGCAATATTCTGTCGGGGATGCAGAGGCGTTCAATAAGGTTACATGCTTCAAATTCGGGGTGTTTGTTGTACTCTTCTTCGATTGTACGTAACACCTCTTCTACTGCCTGAAAGTACTCAGGTTCGTTGGGGTAGCGTTCTTTCAGCTTCTCTAATGTTGTTTCAACTTTCATACTTCTACTACGTTTAACTTTTGTTTTTCTTATTGTTCGGTGCAAAGGTAATAATTAAATTTGGAATTTATGTAAAAACGTGAATTAATTTTATTAAAAAATGCGAGAAAAAATAAATAATCGTATATTTATCTTATATAAATGCATATTTATGCATATATTATTGTTGGTTATTCCCGGTTTGCTTGTTGTGTCATTAAGATTGTGATTTTGCTAATTAGTT
>JAFTTA010000222.1 GCA_017467015.1 Bacteroidaceae bacterium | reverse complement strand
TTATTCATCATTTTCTGAAAATTTCTCCAACCTTTGTCAGTGTGAACATTACTCCGAGGTTCTCTCCTATGAAACTGCTTTTGTCGTATGCCACAGCAATGCTGCCGAGCCATCCTTTTCCACTCGGAGCGTATATAAACTCTCCGAGCAGCGATGTTGAGTATCTTATGTTTTCAAGTGGGTTGACGTGCGTACCCCAATTTTCGCTATATGCATATTGCAGACGATAGGCTATGGGAAGTTGCACACACTCTAAACTGCCGTTAACACCAATGTTATGCGCTATCAGGCGGTTGCTGCGGAACTTCAAACTGCTGTTGTCGTTGTATGCAGGAGAGATAATAAGAGGATTACCAATACCCATTCCCCAATGGTGCCATCCGGGGTATATACCATGGTTATAGTAGTTGTCGTTGCCGTCCATCTGCTCACTGAAATGGTCACTTGGATCGTGATAGAGTGCTCCGCTTTGGTCTTTTGTAGACAAATACTCATATTGCAGGGCAGATATGAAAGGGAATACTTTTGACTTGTTTGTCAGCCTTATTCCATATAGCATATCTTTCCATGGGTAGTAAATGATATTTCTTTCTCCGTGTCTGTCGCTCTGATATTCAAAGAAGAAAAGTTGTGAAAAATCCTCAAACATGTGTTCGCCGTACACTCTTATATCCATGATTTTTGTTGGAACGGTGAACGCTGCATGCCAACTGCCTATCATGTTTCCCGATATGTTCGTTTGTTCCACTTCCGGGGTGTCGTCGCTACCGCTTAACGGAATGAATGCTTTCCAATAATCGGCAAGGGAGGTGGGCATAGATACCTTCAGTCCGTCTTTGTGGGTGTACATGTCACCACCAAACTGTGTGTACATTTCGAGACCTCCTTCAAAGAGTAGTGGGAATTTTTCGGCTTTTCCAATCTCGATAAATCCGGCTTTGCTATGGTAGTGGATGTTTTTACCATAGATGGTTATGTCGTTACCTTTTGTGAATTTTTCCTGATAGCTATCATCGGTGAAGCGACCATAAGCTATGTGACCGCGTATCTTTAACCATCCTTTTGTCCATGGAAATGGTATGTACTCGGGTATTTCGAGACGTACTTGAGGAATGGGACGGCTGTTACCACTATATGTCATTCCGCCGCTGCTGAGCATTGTGAGGTTGTTGTAATGCAGGTTAGGGAACCATTTATTAACTTTGTTACCAATGATACGGCTGCCTGCATACTGCGTAGGATGAATACGAGTTTCGCTGAAGTGTTCTTTGCTGCCTATGCTCAGTGTGAGCCATTGCCACGAAATTTCTCCAAACAACTGTTGTACAAAGAAATCGGCATTGCTGTTGTGTGCAGTAACTATGTCGCCCGAAATTCTATAACCGAAATTATTGTTTTTAAATATGCCTCCATAGTCTACTCCATAACGACCATAATAGCTGTTACGTTCGGCAGATGTCAGACCTTGTCTGTTGGCTGTAAGCCAATAGGGTGTGTTGTCGCCATCGGTGGAAATAGAGTTGAGTTGTACAAAATATTTAAGGCTGCTTTCTTGGGAAATGCCGGGCGCAGCCAAAAATATAAATATTATGGTATATGTGAGGAATTTTCTCATAATGAGGTGTTTCATCGCTATTTTCTCTTAATTGATGCGAAGGTACAAAAAAAATAGTGAATATATGATAAAAAAGTGTTATCTTCGCTAAATGTATCATCTTCGTTATCAAGTTGCAATATTTTTAAATATAAACGATATGAAATTAAAGAAAAATCTGATGTTGTTGATGTGTCTTACCGGTGCTATGTTTGCATCGTGTGTCGACACACCACAAAATGAAGTCTCAGTAGAAAAGTTCGGAGCTATCCCAAATGATGGAAAAAGCGACTTCGAGGCATTAAGAGACGCAACAGCCTATTGTCGCGAGAATCCCGGTACCATACTCTTTTTCCCTCCCGGAAAGTATGATATTGATAATGAGAAAGCTCGTAAGATTGAGTTCGAGGCTGTCAGCGGTGCATATGGCGAGAATGTGCAAGGCACACTCTTCAAACCCGATGGCCCCTATGTTACAGCTCTCGACCTGAGAGACTGCGACAACACCACTATTAAGGCACATGGCGCCACACTCTTTCTCCATGGATGGTATGAGGTCGTGACCATGCAGGGTGCTGAAAATATTACTCTTGAAGGTATCTCCATCCTCTATAATCGTCCCCCTTCAACCATAGGGCGCATTGTGGAGAGTAACGATGAATGGTTCGATGCAGAGTTCGACACTGAACGTTACCGCTTCTTGGATGAGAAGGTTACCGGTCGTCTTCATTTCTTCGACAATGTGCGCAATCGTCTTTATACCGGTTGGGCTTCAAAGAAAGAGCTTCTTGCTCCAGGAAAAATTCGTTTCCACTCTAAGTGGAATCCTGCAGTAGGCGACTACTTTGTATTGCGTCATGGCGGACACTACCGTCCTGCAATCATGGTCAAAGAGTGTGAAAATGTTGTTATCCGCGATGTGAAGATACATAGTCAACCCGGAATGGGTATTGTGGGTCACCTTACAAAAGACATCATGATAG
>JAFTTA010000221.1 GCA_017467015.1 Bacteroidaceae bacterium | reverse complement strand
TTCTCGGTTGTCAGTGGGTTTTCTACGATTACTCCGCCGGGAAGTCCTCTGTTGCTGCCATAGGCGTAGAACTTTATCCTGAGCAGATGCTTGGTGTTTGGTCGCCATGCGAGGTTTACCTCTCCGCGTATTTCTTCAATCTCTGAATTGCTCCGTGTGCCGTTGATGGTTGTCACCTGGTTTTTAATGGTGTAGGGGTAGTCGCCTTGCGAGGTTGTATACTCTCCAAAGGTTGAGAATTTCCATTGTTTACCTAAAAGGGTGTTGTATCTGATGCTTCCTTTATATGAATCATATGAACTCGTCTGTCCAAGTATGTTCCAATCGTTGACGCTGTTGTTTTCGGTGGTGGCTGTTTCCAGCGAGATTACTCCTGCTGCGGCAAGCATACGTGCTGTGCGGTAAATGTCGTCGCCTTGCCCAATGAGCAGTTCCATGTTGCTCAGATTATTTGCCGAGTAGCGCCCTAAATCTACTTGTCCGCTCTGGCAGTCGCCTATGGCAACGCCGTCGTAAAAGACAGCTGTGTGTTGTGCTCCCAACCCTCTTATGCCTACGGTCTTTAATCCGCCAACGCCACCATAATCTCTTACTGTAACGCCGCTCATGTGCTTCAGTGCGTCGGCTACGTTTGTAGCCCCCAGTCGGCGTATGTCGTTGAGAGTGTAACGTTGCATGGGGGCGGAACTTTCTGTGACACTGCGAACAGCCGACTCAACCACGGTCAGTGAGTCGAGCAGGTGTACATTGTTCTCTTGTGCGGATAACCGACAGAGGTGCGACACGGAGATAAACAGCCCTGCAATGGCAAGTGTTATCGTGCGATAGCTTCGCAACATAAAAAAATAAGGATAAGTAAATACCGGCTCGTGTCTTTTCCTCGAAGACTGGTGAGCGTTAATTGGTTTTGCAGGTCTTCTGACTTACCCTTTTCAGACGCCTTCCCATCCTTGCATGGACAGTGGCAATGATTGACCGAATTTCTCTTAGGGCTTACAGCAGCGGGACTGTACAGGACTTTCACCTGTTTCCCTTTTAATCCGCAAACCTCGATGAGGCTTTTCAGTGCGGAACAAAACTGCTGCAAATATATAAAAAATGAAATAAATACAAAAATTTTTATGCTATTGACTATTGTTAATTAGAAAACCCGGACTATTGCAATGTCCATGGCAGTTGTATATAAGCTTTTCCCAGTTTTACATACTCTTCACTGCGTTTGCAATGGACGGGAATGTAATTTTGGGCTTCCTCCAATCCCAATGCTTTAATAAACGCCGCACGAATAATGGAAAGGTTTTTGTGCAACATGTTGTTCGTCGGGTTTGTTATTTCAGTAATTATACGCTTGATGACAGTGTTGTTGCGTCGGGCGGATACAACGCGGTAGATAACTTCAAGTTCTGTGGCATATTGCGCAATGTGTTTTAATAAAAAACCTTCAGGATGGCGTAGAAATAGTATGTATAGACTCTTTGGTAACGGATCAAGCTTAATGTTTATATTACCATGTTTAGGCAATATAATGTTATAATTGTTGTCTATATATAGAAGGATGTGTGGTGCAATTTCATTGTATTGCTCATTCTCTTCGTATACTCTTGCATAGCTGAAGTTCTCTTGTTCGTAATTCGTGTAGGCGATGTGGGGGATGCTGAGCACTGTGTTTTTGCTGCTGGATGTGATAGTTGTCTGATGCATAATCATAATTTATGACTTTTTATTTTATAGAGTCAATAATAAGGTGTTTTCTCACAAAAAAAATCTTGTATGCTTGAAAAATGTTGTAAAGTCGCACATTGTGTTCTCTTTATACATTGTAAAGCGTGTGTGTTATGTTGTTTGGGACTGTTTTTCTTGCAATAGATATAACCAATGTATGTTTTTGCGGTCAGGGGCTGCAAATACCGCGGATTGAAAAAAATGAACCAAGACAATAAAAAAAGAGCGTGAAGCCCTGCACTATCGCTCGCTCCACACCTTGAGGCTCGTAGGATTGCCCTGTCTGTCGAAACGAGCAACGCATGAGCCCCACGCAGATATGTATAACAACTCCTCTATACCGATGGTTGCCAATGTAATGGCTATACTGGTATTTGAGGTATGTGTATAACACACCTATGGGGCATTCACGTTGCTTTGTTTTTTGACAGACTATAGAAATTTTCCTACGATTTCAAGGTGTCAAAACCAAAGCGTAGTAAACGCCTTTCATTATGTCTTGTCCCACCATTGTGCTTCCTTTTGAAAAAAACATTGGCATGGACTTTGCAAAGTTAAACAAAATATTCTCTTTCCCAAATAAAGAGGCGTGCAATACTGAAATAAACCCCCAAAGTCTCGACAATAAACTTTAAGGCTTATTTATAAGTAGGAAAAATTTAATTGTCCGATATGTGGGTGAACTGCTAAATAGAATATCATGATTATGTGGGAAATGCGACTACAGAAAATAACTTGATACTTAAGCGTCAGATGATTCCGATAGTGAAATTATGTTGATTTTTTTATGGATTTACTATCGAAATCTAATTGCTTTTGTAAAAATAATAATATATTTGCACTCAGATTTATTTATTAACAAAATAAGAAACTGCAAAATGAAAAAAGCGTTTGTAATTATCGCAGCACTCGCCTTGTGTATCTCTTGCAAACAGCAAATGAGTAAAACAGACGAGTTGAATAATCGTGCTCAGGCTGAGTATAATAATCCCGTACGTCCGGGTTATGAAGGAAAAAATCCTTATTGGAACAAGTTCTCCAAGAAGTTTATGTTTGCTCCGGCTTTTGATTTCAAAGCCGTTGATGGTGCTGTAAATTATAAATACACCATCACTCAGAATGTAAAAGAAAATGCTAAGGAGTGGTCGTTCGTTGCCGATGCACCTAATTTGGCATTGTCACCTGTGTGGCAACAGATAGAGGTTGGCGATGTAATCCTCAAGGTAGAGGCTCTTGACGAAGCGCAGAATGTAATAGCTGTTGCCGGCGAAAGAAAATTCTATCGCGATTCACCCTTTAAAGGACCATATCACGATGCGGTTCGCGGATATAAAGAGGCTGCGCTTCTCGCTTTGCTTCATATCCATAATATGCAGCCTATGCAGAATTGGAAAAACTCAACTCTGCCCGACATGAACTACGAACTGAATACCTATCCTTGTAAGATTATTGGTTCAACCATTAGTGCCGAGGTCCTTTTGTCACGCCTTTGTCCGCAGCTTAAGGACGATGCACTGAAGATTGCAGAAAATGCAGCGCAGTTCCTTATTGACCAGAGCCGTCCCGAAGGTGACCCTCTCGCGTTCTTCCCGCCTACATATTATGGTAACTATATTACTTCTGGAGCAACCCGTAACAAAGGCAAGACTATGGCAATGGAGGCTCTGACTGCAGCAAATGCTTTCCTCGACCTCTACGATGCTACCGGCAAGCAAGAGTATTACGATCGCGCAATGAAGATTACTGATACCTATGCTGCAATACAAGCT
>JAFTTA010000220.1 GCA_017467015.1 Bacteroidaceae bacterium | reverse complement strand
CTATCTTATCAAAAGATAGTGCAAGCCGCTTTTTACGTGTAGCTATCCTATCAAAAGATACAAAAGCGAGTGCAGCTTATCTTCAATATAACCTCAAAAATTATATTTATTAATTCAAGAAACTGTATTCAATATGCGTTCTGCAACCTCTTTCCTAAATCTGAAGTAGTAGAGCAGTGCTGCTGTTGTCAACCCCAATGGCAATCCCATAGCCACTCCTATTGCCCCCATTTCAAACACAAAACCAAAAATATAGCTTGAGGGCAATGATATACATATGTATGCAAGGAATGCATAACCGATGAGAGGTTTTGTTACAGCTATTCCACGCAAGGCATTTGCATAGTTCACCTGAACACCATCGCTTACCTGATAGGCAAGCATAGGTATCAGTAACGAAGCAAACATTGTCTGTATGACAGTGTCGGATGTGAAGAGCATGGCAAGTTGCCGTTGACTGAGAGCAATGCCAACAGAAAGTATCAGCGCTACAACCATTATTATATGAAAGGCTGCATCTGCCGTAACTTTCACATTCTTCCACTCCCCACGTCCTTTGTAATGACTTATTCGTATTGAAGCAGCAGCGCCTATGCCGTAATAGACGAGGAAGCAGAGCGAGCCGGTGATACACATCACCTGAAAGGCAGCAAGTTCAGTTGCGCCTAACCATCCCATCAACAACGATGCCAAAGAAAAAGATGCTGTTTCCATCCCCATTTGCAATGCAAGCGGAGTACCTATTTTGCACATCTTCATAATCTCGTGGTTTTCTATACCTCTGTTTGAGAAACCGCTTCCGAATTCTTTGAAACGTTTCTCTTTCAATATAAACACAACGAACACCAACACCATTAAGATTCGTGAAATAAGTGTCGCGAAGCCTGCACCTGTCAGTCCCATCTCAGGGAAAACAGATATTCCATAGATAAGCAGATAGTTGAGCAAAATATTTGTGATGTTACCTATCATTATAACCCACATGGCAGTTTTAGTAGCTGCCACTGTGTCGGTAAACTGCTTTAGGGTGTTGAAGAGGGTGGTAAACGGCAATGAAAATAGAAGTGTGAGGAAATAGGGTGCCATCAGCGGCAGCAGCCCTTCGGGTTGACCGAGGTTGTGCAGATTAAGATATATTATTGTATATATAAGGCATATCGTAGCACCGGCAATGCTGTTTGCCCATAAGCTATCCTTGAAAGCCGCGCCTACATTATCCTTCTCTTTTCTCCCGAAATATGCACCAATTACCGGTGTTGCACCATAGCTAAAGCCAAGCAATGTGATTATTCCCAAGTTGAAAAGATTATTCACAAATCCCGATGCCGAAAGAGCATCGGCGCTGTAGTGTCCCACCATTATTGTATCTACGAAGCCAAGGATTACATTTCCTAATTGTCCTATGACAATAGGGGTGCCCAATCGTATTATTTTTTTATAATTCGAGAGATATTTCTCTGGTATGTGATACATATTTATATTTACAAGTTTCTATGATTACTCAAGCAATGCCGAGTGCAAAAAGTTAGGGCTGCGCCTTAATTTTGACACAGCCCTCGAACTTATTTGTTTATTTAACAGGAATGGCGTCAATCCTGCGCTGATGTCTTCCTCCTTCGAAGTCGGTGTCGAGGAAAGTATTCACGCACTCTTTTGCTGTTGCTTCGTCTATGAAGCGTCCGGGCAATGCAAGTACGTTGGCATCATTATGCTGTCGTGCCAAAGAGGCTATCTCGGGTTGCCAACACAGAGCGCTACGTATGCCTGCATGATGGTTCAACGACATGTTTATACCATTACCGGTACCACAGATGGCAATACCCATCTTGCATTTTCCCGACTCAACGGCGTAGCCCAATGCATGAGCAAAGGTAGGGTAGTCGCAACTATCAGTACTGTTTGTACCAAAATCCTCGTATGCGTAGCCTTTGGCTGTAAGCCACTCTTTTATCTGCTCTTTCAAAGGGTAGCCTGCATGATCGCTTGCCAATCCTATTATTGTTTTTTCCATTACAACATTGCTTTTACTTGGTTATATACATTCTGCGCTGTGAAGCCCAATTTTTCGTCAAGCACTTTGTAGGGCGCCGAGAAACCGAATGACTCCAATCCGTAAACCTTTCCGTTGTGTCCCACAAGACCTTCAAGATTAACTGGCAATCCTGCGGTGAGACCGAATATTTTTGCACCGAAAGGAAGAATGCTCTGCTGATACTCTTTGGGTTGGCTACGGAAAAGTCCTTCGGAGGGAACAGAGACGATACGTGTCTTTATGCCATCGGCTTTAAGAAGTTTCGAACCATCGACAAGTGTCGATACTTCGGAACCAGAAGCCAAAAGTATTACATCGTAATCCTCGTCGGAGCCTGCTACAATATATGCACCCTTTTCAGATTGCTTGTAGTCTGTTCCTACGGGGAGATTATTCACATTCTGACGAGAAAGTATCAATGCAGTGGGAGTATTTGTATTCTCCATAGCCATCTTCCATGCCTCAGTTGTCTCATTAACATCTGCAGGACGCAATACAAGCATTGAGTTCTTGCCATGATGATTTTTGAGTTTCTCCATCAATCGGATTTGTGCCTCTTGCTCAACAGGCTCGTGGGTGGGGCCATCCTCGCCAACACGGAATGCGTCGTGTGTCCAGATGAATTTAACGGGAAGCTCCATAAGAGCTGCCATACGAATAGCGGGTTTCATGTAGTCGCTGAACACAAAGAATGTACCGCATGCCGCTAACACGCCACCATGAAGTGTCATACCGATGCAAAGACAAGCCATTGTAAGTTCAGAAACTCCTGCATGGAGGAATGCACCGCTGAAGTCACCAGGCTCAATAGCGTGTGTCTTTTTAAGGAATCCGTCTGTCTTATCGCTGTTGCAGAGGTCGGCCGAAGAACATATCATATTCTCATATTTCTCTGCCAATATACCGAGGATGGTTGCCGATGCATTACGTGTGGGGGCATCGGCTTTCTGCTCTATGGCATCCCAATCGATTACGGGTTTCTTTCCTGCGAACCACTCAGCCTCTTTCACTGCAAGGTCGGGGTTCTGTGCTGCCCACATTGCCTTGCGTTGCTTGCGCTCGGCAACAATCTTTTTAAGTTCTTCCTTGCGGGCATCATACATTGCTTTAACCTCGGGGAAGAATTGGAAGGGATTTTCAACATCACCTCCAAGATTCTTTATTGTATTGATGTAGGCATCGCCACCGAGAGGCGCACCATGTGTGGCGCAATCAAACTCATAGCTGCTGTTGTCGGCACGACGCGCACCTTTACCCATCACTGTGTTACCAATAATGAGGGTGGGGCGCTTGCTCTCGGCCTTAGCCTCTTTAAGTGCTGTACGGATTGCATCAGGATCGTTTCCATCAATGGTGATAACTTTCCATCCCCATGCTTCATACTTCATTGCGGTATTCTCTGTCATCACTTGGTCGCAACGTGTAGAGAGCTGAATTTTATTGGCATCGTAGAACATTATAAGGTTGTCCAGACCAAGGAAACCTGCTGTGCGGCCTGCTCCTTGTGAAATCTCTTCCTCGACGCCACCATCAGAGATGAAAGCATAAATTGTCTGATTCATGGTTTCCTCGCCCAAGCGCGCTTTAAGGAATTTTGCAGCAATTGCAGCACCTACTGCGTAAACATGTCCTTGCCCCAAAGGACCTGATGTATTCTCAATACCATGTACAAGGTCAACCTCGGGGTGTCCGGGTGTGCAACTTCCCCACTGACGGAACTGCTTAAGTTCGTCGAGTGTATATTTGTCGCACAAAGAGAGCACCGAATAGAGCATCGGTGACATATGTCCCGGGTCGAGGAAGAAACGGTCGCGCTCCTCCCACATGGGATTCTCGGGATCGTATTCCAAAAATTCTGAGTATAATACGTTGATGAAGTCTGCACCTCCCATAGCTCCGCCGGGGTGTCCCGATTTTGCTTTTTCTACCATGGCCGCCGTAAGTATACGTATGTTATCGGCTGCTTTGTTCATCAGTTCTTTACTATTCATGTTGTTATAATATTTTAGAGATAAGTGTATGTTCTTTTTTATAACAATTAACCGATTGTTTTTGATTAACAGCAATTCGGCGTTTATTTCTCAACGCCGAATACGAAAATACAATGGCTTGTATATTTCTCACCAGGCTTCAATATAGCTGAAGGCCACTCGGGTTTATTAGGGGTATCGGGATATTTCTGAGTCTCCAAGCAGATGGCTGAACGCTGAGGATAAGCAATTGCTTTTTTACCTTTCACTGTACCATCGAGGAAGTTACCTGTGTATATCTGTATACCGGGTTCATCGGTGTAAACCTCAAGTGTTATACCAGTTTCGGGACAAACAACTTTCGCTGCTACTTGCTTAATATCGCCGGCTGTGTTGAGTACCCAGTTGTGGTCGTATCCGTTACCATTCTTGAGCTGAACAAAATCGTAGTTGTTAATCTCTGCGCCAATAGCTTTCGCTGCGCGGAAATCCATAGGTGTATTTTCTACGGGAAGAATCTCGCCGGTAGTCATGAATGTGCTGTCAACCGGAGTGTAGTTGTCGGCATTAATGGTAAGCAAACACTCTGTAACAGGT
>JAFTTA010000219.1 GCA_017467015.1 Bacteroidaceae bacterium | reverse complement strand
GCGCAGGAGGCCCCGACTACAGAATTGATGCAGAATTCAGAATGCCACAACTGATGCACAAACGTGGTGCTCTTGCCGCAGCACGCGAGGGCGACATGGTCAACCCCGAGAAACGCTCATCGGCAAGCCAGTTCTACATTGTATGGGGCAAGACATACACCCCTGAGCAGATAGACGCACTGAGCGAAAGAATGAAAGAGATGGGCATGGGTGAAATAACCCCTGAACAAAAGGCACTATACACCCAAGTTGGTGGTACCCCATTCCTCGACGGACAATACACCGTATTCGGAGAGATAACCAAAGGACTTGAGGTAGTAGACAAAATACAGAACGTAACCACAGACGGCAACGACCGTCCTTTGGAGGATGTCAGAATATTAAGCATAAGAATTGTTGAAGATAAATAATAAACCATTGAATTATGTTGAACGTAGGAGATAAAGCACCTGAATACTTAGGCAAAGACGAGAGTGGAAAAGATATCTACTTAAATGATTTTTCAGGCAAAAAGCTTGTTGTATATTTCTATCCCAAAGACAGCACACCCGGATGCACAGCCGAGGCATGCTCGTTGCGCGACGGACTCAGTGACCTTACAGATGCAGGATATGCCGTTATAGGTGTAAGTGGCGACAGTGCTGCATCACACCAGCGTTTCAAGGAGAAACAAATGCTGAACTTCCCGCTCATTGCTGATGTTGATAAAGTGCTTATTAAACAATTCGGCGCATGGGGTGAGAAAAAAATGATGGGACGTGTGTATGACGGTATTCTCAGAACCACATTTGTTATTTCGCCTGAGGGAACAATTGAACGCGTAATTACAAAGGTGGACACCAAGAATGCAGCAACCCAAATATTACAAAGCAAATAACAAAAGTAATTTTGAAGAAAGAGAGATAATTCGTATCTTTGCGGCTTGCTACGAAAAGGCACTTTTCGTAGCAAGCCGCAAAGTTTTATTTTAGAAAAAATAATAAACAACTATGATTTTAAGCACAATTTTAGCACAAGCAGCTACAGCAGCAGCCGATAGTCTGGCAATCACACCGGAGAGCATGCAGGCAGCTGTTGCTTCACTCTCAAGTCTTACCATTGCCGAGGTGGTGGAGTATGTTACAAACGCAGCACTCTCATTGGGTAGCAAGCTTATACAGATAATTGTTATATGGTTTGTCGGTCGATGGTTGTCCAAGCGCCTTATCTCCATGATAAAATCCATGATGTTGAAGAAAAAAACAGACGCCTCAATACAGACGTTCCTTGTGAGCTTTATCGACATCGTTGCACTGATTGTATTAATTACTATCATCATCAGTGTAATAGGCATAGACACTTCATCATTCATTGCCCTCTTCGCATCAGCCGGTGTTGCTATAGGTATGGCTCTCAGCGGTACACTGCAGAACTTCGCAGGTGGTGTAATGGTTTTGCTTTTCAGACCCTACAAAGTAGGAGATTACATTGAGGCTCAAGGTCAGGCAGGTACAGTAAAGGAGATACAAATATTCAATACTCTGCTGCAGACACCCGACAACCGTGTAATAATTGTACCTAACGGTCCGCTTTCTACAGGTATCATAAACAACTACTCACGCGAGAGTAAACGTCGTGTCGACTTTACATTCTCCATCTCATACGGAGACGATTTCGAACTTGCACAGAGTGTATTGCTAGAGATTATCGGCAAGGACGAGCGCATTTTGAAAGACCCCGCACCTTTCATTCAACTTAGCTCTATGGCTGCAAGTTCAATAGATATAACAGTACGCGTGTGGTGCAATGCTGCAGACTATTGGGGCATATACTTTGATATGAATAAGGCTGTCTATAAGACATTCCCGGCCAAGGGTCTCAACTTCCCATACAACACTATTACCGTAAACATGAAAAAGAATAATTAGCTTTAAATATAAAAATCTTCCTAAAGGAACACATGATCCTTTAGGAAGATTTTTATATTTAATCACCTACCCCGAGGTCGGTATTATTCAACAAAATCTCTACCTTTGGAGAATTATTTAAGGAGGGATAAACTTCATTGACAAACCACGTGACAAGTTCCTCGTCGCGTTCATGAGGGGTGTCATTGTTACAGAAAAGATTTACGCTGAAATATTCAAAATATTTCTCGGCAAGCGATATATCAGAAAGAATACGTTCACGGCTCTCGCCTTTTGTACAACAAAGCAGACATACTCCATGAAAACAGCGGGCAACATCTTCGGCTGTGATATTTGAGGGGATACCTTTGTTCCACACCTTACGTTGCTCAGCATCGAAACTCTCTATACCGCAACGATACTTTACCTTTGCCGGAGCAAAGCGAGCTGCAAAAGCATCCAAACGGTTACGATACATGTAGTGCATTTCGAACCACAGAGTGTGAATATTTTTCTTGCGCACGACATCTTTTATCATCTCCACTGTCTCGTCGTCAAGTTCAATGGCTGAGCCGGAATTTATAACATCAAGTACTCCGTAACAACCTGTAACTTGCCGCAACACCTCGCGGTTGACAGCAAAAGGATTATCGCTCACATCTTTGTGGTAATCACAGAATGTGCATCCTCCCCAACGACACCCTCTGCCTTGTAACAAAACAAATTCACGAGGCATTTTTGTGTGAATAACAGAATATCTATCCATCAGTTTCCTCTCTTTTTCATTTTCTTCTTCGCCCAATATATAACGGCATACGCCATTGGTGTACCCATTGTTGTCTCGATAATAAGTTTCGCAAAATATTGGAACGCCAACATCAGCAATAATTCGTGTGTTGATACCACACCGGCGAATGCTATAAGCACAAATGGCAATGTATCGAAAAGATAACCCACCATGGAACTTCCAATGGTTCTAACCCACAAACGACGTCCTTTCATGCGCAGTTTTATCTTTTCCATAATCCAAGCATTGGAAAGCTCGCCCAGCAGAAAACCCGTCAACGAGCCCAGTACAATTCGTGGCACATATGTGAAAATGTGATTATATGCTGTTGCTGTCTCTTGTAAATGGTCAGGCGAAGGCAACCACACCCCCATCTGTGTGCACACAACAAGTATAATGTTACAGAGAAATGTTGCCCATATTACCCGCTTAGCAGTTCTGAAACCCCATAATTCGGTGAGTACATCACCCAACATATATGCAAAAGGAAAAGTTATTGTACCCGCGTCGAAATAGAAAATACCGGCGAGTCCGATGACCTTTACAGCCATTATGTTGGACACTAAATAGAGGGTCACAAAAAGTGCGGTAACAATCATCAGCGGAGTGCCGTCCGCCATTCGGTTTTTGAAAGGGTTTTCCGATACCTTATCCATAAGATTACAGTTTTTTTACGACTGCAAAGGTAATGAAAGAGTAGCAATGAAAAAAGTACGACACACTATTTTGTAGTTATATAAGCACAAGGAGCAGGGATAAGGTGTTGCTGCTGCTATAAATTTTAATTAACTTTGTAGTAGAAGAAATAAATAAAAAAACCTCTTAAAAGATTATCACACAATGGACCAGCCAAAGATTGAACGTCTGCTGCGATTGATGAAGATGCTTGCAGGGAACGTTGACTACACAGTGGACGAGATAGCCGATAGGTTACAGATGTCGCGTCGTACTATCTACAGATATATAGACACACTGAAGGAGGCAGGGTTTGCCATAAGGCGGGTTGGAGATTGTTTTAAATTACTTAAAGAGAGCCGCCATTTCAACGAACTGGAGCAGCTTGTTCACTTCAGCGAAGAGGAGAGTTTTCTTGTCAATCGCTTAATAGATGGACTCGACGATACAAATATGTTGAAACAAAATCTGCGAAAGAAATTGGCATCTGTATATAATTTTACGGCAATGGCTGACTGCGTTGTGCATAAAGAGAGCGTCGCAAACACTCACGAGCTTATTACTGCCATTGAAGAGAAAAGACAGGTAAGGCTGTTGCGCTACTCGTCATCGAACAAAGGTGACGTACGCGACAGAATTGTAGAGCCTTTTGCATTCACTACCAACTACATACAAGTGTGGTGCTACGAACCGGAAAGCGCAATGAACAAACTGTTTAAAGTATCGCGCATTGGAGCGGTTGAGCTATCCGACAAAAGATGGGAGTTCGAAACGGAACACCGCAGTGAAAAGATGGACATTTTTAGAACAAGTGGAACAAATGGTACACGCATAAAGTTGGAGCTTGGTGTAATGGCAAAGAACCTTTTGCTCGAAGAGTATCCACTTGCCGAAAGAGACCTAACACAAACAGATGATGAGAAATGGTTACTTGACACCCAGGTGTATCGTCTCGAAGGTGTCGGACGCTTTGTAGCGGGCATTGCCAACGACGTGAGCATCGTCGAAGGAGAAACTCTTAAAAAATATCTTCAGGACTATATATCCACACATTTGCACAATCTTCTTGGCAATTCATAAAAAAATGCAACAAAATTACCCTTGTGTCAAGAGTTGACACAAGGGGGTAGTAAATTTGTTCCGTAATAAAAAAAATAGAAGTTATGAACGGAGCAAGTTTTATCAATTACCTGTTGCTTGCAATCTTTATAGCAGGCACTTCTTACGTAACGTACGTCACAGTAAAAGAAATATATAACGATTTAGTGCACTCTCTGAAAGCATTAAAGCGTCTGTTGCGCATACATCACCGCATTCATACCTTTTTTAAAAAAACAACTGCACTTTTCCTTCAACCTACTTTTGCGGAATGTTGTAAAAGTGATAAATCGACAAATAAATATTACTAAATGAGCTTCATCTTTGCATAAAAAAAAAGAGTTATGTTTGAGTTTTTCAGCAATGACAAAAGGAGAGAAGGCACAAGATTGTCTTTAAGTTTCTACGACGAAAGGGATAAAAAGAGTTACGAAGTAAGTTATGAGAGCTGCTATCTCAATCACTATGCAAGAGTAAAGATGCTTGACGAATATCGCGATAAGATGAACTGCCGCTTCAAGCATTGGATTTCCAACGAGCGCTTTGACAAGATGGTTGGAGCAGCCATACGCAACGGTTTCTTCTCTCTGAAACCCCTCTACCAAGGAGAGGTAAGCGACAATTTCAAATATGTAATAACACTTTCTGTAGGAAACAAGAGCCATACGGTCACAGATAGTTTTGGTGCTGCACCCGAATGGTTACGCGAATTTGAGAGATTGATGATGAAAGAGTGTATAGAAGAGTAAAAAAGAGTCCATGCCTCGAAGAACATTCAACACTTTTCAATTGTTATGATAGAAACATTAATTGCATTTATGGAAAGAGTTGAGATTACAGTTTTTGCCGACCCCGTGTGCACATGGTGTTGGGGCAGTGTACCTGTACTGCGAGCCGTGGAGCACGCCTTTGGCGACAAGGTAGAGATTGAGTATGTTATGAGCGGAATGATTAAGGACATACGCTCATTTGTGAACAGGCGATTAGAGATTGGTGGCGACATTGCTCTCTCCAATCGTAACATGATGAAAGCCTGGCTGGAGGCATCGGTCGTTCACGGAATGCCGGTACTGGAACATGGTCTTCATCTTTTCTCTGAGAAATACACATCTACATTCCCGCAGAACATGGCATATATAGCAGCAAAGATGTGCTGCACGAGCAATGAAGGATATAACACATCACGCGCCAATCGTTATTTGCGTCGCATTCAGGAGGCTACCGCAGTAGAGGCAATGCAAACAGCTAAAAGTGAGGTGCTTGCAGACCTTGCCGCTGTCGAAGGATTTGCTCCAGAAGAGTTTCTTCAGATACTGGGTAGTGACGCCGTAAAAACAGCATTTGCTGCCGACCGCGAAAGAGCAAAAATATATGATGTAAAGGATTTTCCCACATTCCTGATTGAATATGAAGGAAGAGAAACCGTCATAAGAGGCTATACAACCTTTGCATCTTTGCTGCAGGAGATTGAGAAAATTACAGATGGCAAATTGTCTGCTAAAACGCTGAAACATGCCGAACACTGCACACCCACGGTAAAGAATGTAAAGAACTTTGTCGACAAACATCACAGTGTATATCCCGTGGAGATTGCGACAGCCTTTTTCATGAAGCGCAAAAGCGGTCGCTCGGCGGTGAACATCGAGTCGTACGAAGAACTACCTGATATTGTAGACGAGTTGCTGAAAGGCGGCGAAGTGGGTATGACACCGGTTGCCAACAGTTTTAAGATTTTTGCATTAAAAAAGGAGAAAAATCACTCTCTGGAACGCGAACGTGAGCTGCACGGAATATATTAAAATTTGTCTTCCATAGATTTCCATGCTGACGGCAGAGCATTAACAATGTCTCCTGCCGTCATTGCTGTTTCGCCATATTTGGCGGAGGCTATATCACCTGCCAAGCCATGAATATAAACCGCTATGCGGGCAGCATCGACTACACTATATCCACGCGCAAGAAGAGAAACAGCAATACCTGTGAGCACATCTCCGCTACCGCCGGTTGCCATTCCCGGATTGCCGCTGCTATTGAAATAGCAATCACCCGAGGGCGAACAGACTGCAGTATAGGCCCCTTTGAGCACTACACAAACTTTATGCCTGCAAGCAAAATCAATGGCAGCCATCAGACGGTCGTAACTATCGGAGAATTCTCCTGCCATACGTGTAAATTCACCTACATGAGGTGTAAGGATGCTGTTTTTAGGCAGTTGGCTGAATATTTCATGATGCTTTGAGAGGATATTTAGCGCATCTGCATCGAGTACCATAGGCACTTTGCACTGCTCTATCAGTTTTAAGAGCAAGCGCTCGGTCTCTTCATGGGTACAAATGCCCGGCCCCACCCCCACAGCACAGTATCGCACTATTGAAGGTAGAAAGGATATATGTTCATCGCCACACATAGGCAATGTCATAGCCTCGGGTACAGCAGCTTGCACAATTGTATTGTTGCACGAAGGGACGGCGAGCGTCAGAAGCCCCACTCCTGATCGCAGTGCCGCACGTGCCGAAAGAACACTTGCACCAGCCATGCCCAATGAGCCTGCGAATAGAAGAGCACGCCCATAGTCGCCCTTATGGGAAAACTTTTTGCGTGGCAGGAGTAGTTTTTTAATATCCTCTTTTTGGGTAAAATAAAAGTTCGTACATTGCTGCTCAATAGCTTGCGGATGTAATCCTATATCCACAATCTGCCAATCGCCTACGTATTGCTCATTGCCGGGCAACAAAAATGAGAGTTTGGGAAATTGCAGAGTGAGGGTTGTGTGTGCACAAACAATATTCCTCACATTAGAGCAGAAATGTTTTTCACCGGGAAGGCCTGAAGGAATATCCAATGAAATAACTCTTAGTCCGGTGGAATTTATATAATTTATAACCTCTGCACAGAGCCCTTCCACTGCTCTACTGAGCCCACTGCCAAAAAGTCCGTCGATTATAATGGTTTGGTGAGGTAATGATGGGGGCGAAAATATGTCGTTAACAATCTCCACATTTACATTTACTGCATTGAGCCTTTCAAGATTGATAGCACAATCGGGCGACAAAGAGGCACCAGAAGCCACCAACCAGACAGCTACATCTTGACCACATTCGTGGAGCATACGAGCCACTGCAAGAGCATCGCCACCATTGTTACCTGCACCTGCAAAGATGGCAAAGAATGTACTTCTGCCACCATGCATCTTCACGATAGCATCGGTAAGCCTACGAGATGCTCGCTCCATTAGGTCTATCGAAGAGATAGGCTCGTTATTTATCGTGTCGGCATCTATCTTGCGTATCTGGCTGGTTCTAAAGAACTTCATTTAGCGTTTTTCTCTCCTATTTATTACCTTTGTCCGACTAATCGAAGAAAGGCACTTTTTGACAAAAAATTATTCCAAAGCATCTATATCCGTGATGGGTACGCGTTTGCTGTAACAGGTTGCCTGAAAAGAGGCAATAAGAATGCCATCTTGATTTTTCACTTTCACCTCACAATATGGAACTTTGGGATGACGAGAGACAGTAACAGCCTCTGCAGTGAGAACATCGCCCACCATTGCCGAACGGTGATAATATATAGATGAATCTATTGCCAATGTTAACGACAATCCCGTATTTGACACAGCAGCAAGAGCAACATCTGCCACTGTGAAAATGGCGCCACCCTGGCACACACCGCCTGCATTCAAATGCTCCTCGGTAACCACTAACTGAGAAGAAGCATAACCATCTTTTATGCTTAATATCTTTACTCCGGTTTTTGCTGCAAACCTATCGCCTTTTGTTATAAATTCCTTAAGTGTCATTTTTCAACAAATTTTCTCATCTTTAATATCCGAAATATTTTACGGCATAATCTTCCATTGTCTTATTACATAGTTGCTCACTGGCAGCATCTTTATCGAGAGCATGCCCTGAATTGGGATACTCCACCAACGTATACTTTACGCCACTGCCCTCAAAAGCGTTTGTCAACGACACGGCATTTGCCCACGTAACAAGCGTGTCCTGCTTACCGTAAGCCATAAGGGTGGGAGGCACACCATTGCGGACATAGGTAACCGGCGACACAGCCTGCATCATTGCAATGAACTGTTCGCTCTGCATGGCATCGGCAGTGATGTTACCATTCCCCATGCGTGCAAGAATCTCCTGTAAATCAGGCGATGATGGCGAGAATGTTCGGTAGTCAGCGGGACCTGCCTTGGAACGAACAAAGAGGATGGGCAACGGAGATTTATCCAACATACTGTAAGCATACAGCATTGAAAGATGTGCCCCTGCCGAGTAACCCGACAGCGCTGCTTTTGTGATATTTATTCCCTGCTCAGCTGCATAGCTCTTTATCTTATTAAGTGCAGCTGCAATCTCTGTGAGCATGGTCGCAAAATCGCTCTTACTCTCGTCTGCAAAGTTCAGAAAAGAGTAGTTCATTGTTGCCGTTATGTAACCTTTTTCGGCAAAAGCCTTGCAATCGTCTGTCATTGATGATTTGTCGCCTGATGTCCACGAACCGCCATGGATAAAAAGAATAACTCCTTGCTCGGCATCTTTATCAACATTTGCCGGGATATAAAGGTCAAGTATATTCCTCTCTCTTGTGCCGTATGACACATTTTCATGTATCTGCACCCCATCTGTCTGTAATACAAAAATAAACATCCCTACAAAGAAAAGCAGAACAAGGGTGGCCGATATTACATATGCGCTCCTATTCATAATATTTAGTATTTTCCGTAAAGGTAACAAAAATAGATTTTCGACACATCATATTAACAAAGTTTATCGTTATAATAAAAAAATGGTGCGACAGAATATGATCAGCCATCGCACCATTTTTATATTTTTTATAGGATAAGTATTTACTTTTTCCTTAGCTCAAACTTGTCGATGTCGGGCCCCCATGAGTAGTCGCATCCCATTGAGATCTCATTGTAGCCGGGTTTAAGATTAACCGTAAGCTTAAGAACTGCAGGTTTGTTCCAATCGCCGGAGTTAAGTTTTTCGAAACTGTATTCCGTGCCATTGACAGATATTTGAAGTTTCTTATCTTTTGCAGAACAATAGCTTACAGCCATTTCGTACTCACCACCTTTCTCGCTGTAGACCTCGCGCCATACTACGCGATTCTCTTTTTTGGCACCCACATAGGCAACCTTTACACCGCCTGAGCAGTCGGGAGCCTGTGAGTAGCGAATGATGCGAGGATTGTGTCCAAGGTCGTCAAAGCAGGGAAGGAATGCCCACTCGGCCTCATACACCTCAGGTTCGAGACGCAGTTCGGCTTGCATTGTGCAGATTAAGACGCTGCGACCGGGAAGTGTGTGGCTCATTTCGCCCTCAAAAGTACCAATATCTTTGTGTTTTATGAGGTCGCGCACTTGCACTTTGCCACCAAGTTCCAATGTCTTGAAAGGAACTGTTATGTCGCAAGCACTATCCGAGGAGTTGTAGAAAGCAACAGCGCGTTTCGTTCCACGCTTCGTTTCAATATCCTTGACAAGCACATAGGCGTCGCCATTGCGCTGAGCCACATAAGCCTGAAGACCGAGTACGTCCTGATTAATCGCAATAAGCTCTTTATTTTTAAGCAATTCAAGAGAATAGTCGGGAATGGAAGTCATGTCGCAACCAATGAGCAAGGGAGAACTCATTATACACCACATTCCGAAATGTACCTCCTCTTCGTTAAGGGGCATTCCACGACCAATCTCCAACATATCCATATCGTTGTAACCGCCGTTGCCTGCGTATGCCGACAGATACATATTTTTCCCGATTATGTATTTCACCGAACGCCATCGTGGCTGTATGTCGCTGCTGATGCGCCATGAGCGTGCTATATTTGCAGCCCAATGACCGGGATATGCCCAACGGCAGATATTTATTGATGCATCGGTGCGACCTGTATTTCTGATTGCTTTGACGATTGACTCGTAGCGTTCGCGTTCGGGAAGCCCCAACTCTTTACCACCGCAATAGTCTATCTTTATGAAGTCGAAGTTCCAATCTTTGAAATATACATCGGCATCTTGTTGGTCGTGACCATAGAAACCAGCTCCCACACCACTCTTTTCGGCGTTATACATGGAGCCGCAAGTGTTGTCGCCACCCTCGGAATATATTCCGGCTTTCAGACCTAGTGAGTGAATATAGTCGGAAACTACACGCATACCATTGGGGAAACGTTCGGCGTTGTATGTCATTTTGCCATCCTTGTCGCGGAAACCAAAGAAGCCATCGTCAATATTTATATATTGATAACCTGCATCCTTAAGACCGGTTGCGACCATGGCATCAGCCTGTTTCTTTATAAGTTCCTCGCTGATGTCAACAAAGTATGTGTTCCACGAACTCCATCCCATGAGAGGGGGCAGAAACGCTTTATCATCCGAAACTGTCTTTTCGCTTGTGCACGAGGTAATGAACACGCCACAACACAGGATAGCATATAATATTATTTTCTTCATAAACCTATTGTTTTGCCTGCACTACTGGGCAATATACATATAAAGTACATAAACCCAATGTGCAACGATTGCTGCGACCAAACCTCCTATGGTGTGCGAAATGATAGCCTTTGATGTCAACTGACGATAGCCGAGTGAATCGAGCATTGCTGTATGTGTACTGAGATAGCCACTCCAGCACATACCAATTGCTGTAAACACTGCAATTGCATTGCCGTCAGCCCAACCTTGTGCCACAAAATTAGGAACAAGACCAAGGGCAGCACCCACTGCGCCGAGAGCCGTAATGGGGAATGCAACCAAATGGGGGTCGGTAAACCCGAACAACCACTCAAACAAGAAGTCGATTTTTCCTGCAAGCCAGGGAAGCAATGCCACACCTTCGTAGGCAGCACCTGTGTATGTACCATCAACCGAAGAGGCAGGGTTAGTAAGCATCATCACCAAAGTAGAAATTATGAGCACACCGGGAATGATGGCAAGACCAACATCGACACCTGTGCGACCTCCGTCAAGCAGCGAGTTCAGAGTACGCAAAAAGAGGTTAGGCTCCACGCGTTCTTCAGCCTTGAACTCATTAAACATCTCTTCTGCTGCATTTTCGTACCCATATTGAGGGAAATTTTTCAGAATAAAATACTGCATTGTACGTGTAGAGACCACGCAACCACAAACAGCACCAAAAAGTCCTATTAGAGGCGCCGCAAGGAAGCCCTGGCCTATCATGAAGACAATCACGACAAGACCCATACCAAAAGCAGTTCCGAAGTTTGTGAGTGAAATGTACTGAAATTTCTTGAAATAGCTGCTAAAACGCTTATCCTGTGCAAGTGAGATGATTGCAGGGTTATCAGAAAGAAATGTCATGACAGCACCCAAAGACGCCACACCGGGAAGATTGAAAAGAGGTTTCATCAAGGGGCGAAGGATTCTCTCGAGCAGACGTACAACACCAAACTCGGTAAACAATTTACCGATTGCGCCGGTAACAACACATACACCCATAAGGAACAGCACTGTGTCTATAAGTAATTTATGAGCCGTGTTCATAATTGTGTTGAGCATATTGTCTACACCCATAACACTACCAATATAACCAAAAAGAGCGCCAAAAATCACCAAACAAGGTATTCCGGCAGGAATGTAATCCCAAAATGAACGTTTCATAGTTGTTTTTTGATAAAATTATTTTTTTAAGTTAAAAGAGAGAAGATCCATCTTCCACTTCAGGCCAATGCTTGCATAAGCCTGTTCGGGCATAAGAGCCACACCGGCTTTTCTGTCGCTTCCGATTGTCTGACTGAAGATGGCATGCAGTCGAAGAGACTTGTTTTCCAAAGGATAATATTCCACTCCTGCACCCACATGGGTAATTTCTGTACCGGCTGTCACGCAATAGTCGCCTACTTTATCGCTGTTGTTCACATCGTATGTAGCTTTTGCAAAAACATTCACTTTGTCGGAGGGAGCGTAAGAGAGTTCGCTCATCACAGAAAAATCTTTCAAAAAGAAGGTCTGGTCCTCTACAGCACGGTTCATAAGGTCGAGCTCAAGAGAAAAATCACCCACGTTGAACTTATTACCGAGTGTAATGTAGTTGATGAATTCACCGGGAAGATACTCTATCATGTTCACCGAGTAGATGGTGTTGAACCATCCATGTGAGCCGTACCACATGAGATTGGCTGCATACATATCTTTGTCGGGTTGTCTGAATGGGCTCTCACACACCTGTGCAAGCAACTGATCGGCACCCTTGTTGAATGTGTACATCAGGTTCACACCAAATTGGTAACAGGGGATATTGTTCCAATATTCCGAGCAGAAGTAGAGGTCGATGGGGGCACGGTCGTACTCGTATCCACCAATGGCAACCACCTGCTTACCTGCCGACACTGCCCAATGTTCGTTTGCCTGATATTTCAGATAGACCCAGTCTGTTGCATCGAAGAAACTGCGGTCGCTATGCTCTTTGTTGAGACGTTGACGATAAGAGTATGAAAATTTGTCATTCAACTGACCATCCACACGGATGTTAAGAAACTTACCTTTGAAACCACAATTGTCGTTAATTGCATCGCCATCGATATATTCGCGTTGATAATCGGCACGTGCCTCTATACCGAGGTTAAAAAGTTTCTCTTCTTGCTGTGCAAAAGCAAACTGACAACATATAGCTGCCAACAAAGCACAAAGTGTGTTTTTCATGAGTTTTACTGCAAATAATTATTAATTTATCTGCAAACTTACAAAAATTCCCTTTCAAACTATCCGTATTAACAGAAAAGTTTCGTATGTTTTGAAAAAAACATAAAAAAAGGGTACCCTGATTTCACAATCAATGATACCCGAAAAAATTATGTTATGAAAAAGAAATATCAATCTCTTAATCTGAAACCTGATGCTTTTGCCAGAATAGCTGCTTCAGTGCGGCGTGTAGCAAAGAAAGACAACGCGTTAAGCACAAGGGCTATCAATGGGAAGAGCAAAGCCAATTGCACAGACAACGCAGTTGTTGCCAACACCCATGTGTATATGCCCAAAAGCAGATAGTAACCCACGATGAGCAACATCGCTAGTATGGAAACCCGCTTCTGCAATTCAAAATTCTGAAATCCGGAAATAAGCATACCGAAGAGATTGACTACGGCTGTTACTATCAGCACCACACCCAATGCTATCGGGGAGGATGATGTTGTGCCGTCTGCCAATACAAGCTTGAAATTGTTTAGTATGCTTGTTGCTCCATTGGATTCAACGAATTGCACAAGTGGCATGCACAATGCTGCGATTACAAGCACAGTTGCAAGCAGGTAGAATAGTTGATAGGAACGAAATTTCATAATTGCAGATTAGTCTTCAGATTCGTTCTTTTCTTTTGACAAATCTCTGAAATATATTTTGTCTTCTATAAATTCCTGTGTGGCAATAAGTGTGGGCTTGGGTTGACGCTCGTAGTAACGAGAGATCTCTATCTGTTCGTGGTTCTCAAACTGCTCTTCTAGATTGTCGGTTGTCGAAGAAAATTCATTGAGTTTTCTCAGAAGTTCCTCTTTCATTTCAGCTGCAATCTGGTTTGAACGTTTGCCTATGATGGCAACAGACTCATATACGTTTCCTGTCTCGTTTACAAAATCTGCCATGTTACGTGTAACCGTTGTTGTTGGAGCGTTTGTTTTTTTGTAATCCATGTTCGTTATAATTTTATATTTCTATTATTCATTAACTACTTTCAAGGCTTCACGATAATATTTTTCAGCCTCTTCAAGGTATTTGCTTTCGGGAAATTCGTTTTTGAAAGCATAATATTCGTCCACAGCATCGCGATAACGATCAACCTTTTTGTCTTCTACACTCTTGTATGCCATTTTATATTTTGCACGCAAAATGAGCATCGACAAATCCTCGCGAAGTTTTGTGTAGGGATAATCTTTCAATGCATTCTGAGCTGTCACAATGCATGCCTGATAGTTGTTACGCATGACATCGAAACAGCCTAAGTCGTAATACAATTTTGCTGATAAGTAATCCTTTTCAACAAGTATGTCGTGCATGGCAAAGAGCATCTCCTGTGCTTCTCTTTTGTATTCACTTGTAGGATAATACTCAATAAAAAGCTGTAGTTCCTGTATGGCATTATATGTACTCGTTTGATCGAGCTCAGGCACCGGAATATTTTTATAAAGTGACTTTCCGCAATGGAATCGCGCTATCTCGCTGTACACACCGCGCTGATATGTGGTGTAATATGTCTTGAAATATTGCGATGAAGTCTCATAATCTTTCGACTCGTAATAGCACATTGCAAGCATATACAACGACTCTTCGGCATTTCTGTTACCTTTAAGCATAGATATAAGTTCCTCAAGCAGAGGAGCGGCTTTCGCATAGTCTCTGCCTATGAAATAGGCTTTTGCGGCTTCGTACTTACACTCTACATCAGTGGTTTTCAACAAATTGTTATATTGCGAGCATGAGGTCAGCAGCAAAAGTCCCAATAAAAAGATATAAAATCTATTTTTCATTTTTACGGAAATTCGGATGCAAAGATAGCTGTTTTACACTGAAAAAGCAATGAATAATTGTTATTTATTCAAAATATAAGAGCGTTTCGCTACCACTTTGAAAAGAGCGTTTTAAATTTATTGGAAAATATTACTATTTTTATATCTGTTTTTTGCGTATCTTCGCAAGATTAATTGCAGTTTAATATGAAATTCGAGCTTATATCTGATTATCGCCCGACGGGAGACCAACCCGAAGCCATTGCACAGCTGGTAGATGGTATAAAATCGGGGATGCCTGCACAGACATTGCTCGGTGTCACCGGGTCGGGAAAAACATTCACCATAGCCAATGTCATTAAGGAGATAAACCGCCCAACCCTAATTCTTAGCCACAACAAGACCCTCGCAGCACAACTCTACAATGAGTTCAAAAGTTTTTTTCCAAACAACGCAGTGGAATACTATGTTTCGTACTACGACTATTACCAGCCCGAAGCATACATCCCCTCAACAGACACATACATTGAGAAAGACCTTGCCATTAACGACGAGATAGACAAGTTGCGTCTATCTGCCACCTCGGCCCTTTTGTCGGGACGAAAAGATGTGGTTGTCATTTCGTCTGTATCGTGCATCTATGGCATGGGCAACCCCTCGGACTTCTACAAAAATGTCATTGAGATAAAATGCGGCATGAAGCTCGACAGAAATGTATTCCTTCGTTGGCTTGTCAACAGCCTCTATCAGCGCAACGACCTCGAACTTAATCGAGGTAATTTCCGCGTAAAAGGTGACACTGTGGATATAAGCCTTGCATACAGCGATCACGTACTACGCGTAACATTTTGGGACGACGACATTGAAAGCATAGAAGAGATTGACATAGAAACAGGCAAGCGCATCACAGACTTCGAAGAATACAAGATATACCCTGCCAACCTCTTCATGACCACCAAAGAGAGTACCCTCAACGCAATAAACCAGATTGAGAAAGACCTTGCAGAGCGAGTGGACTACTTCAAAGAGATTGGCAAGCCCTACGAGGCAAAGAGACTGCACGAACGTGTCACATACGACATGGAGATGCTGCGCGAACTGGGGCACTGCTCAGGCATAGAGAACTACTCACGCTACTTCGACGGCAGAGAGCCGGGCACACGTCCATACTGCCTTCTCGACTTCTTCCCCGATGATTTTCTGATGGTCATCGACGAGAGCCACGTCAGCGTACCTCAAATTCACGCCATGTATGGCGGCGACCGCGCACGCAAGCTAAACCTTGTGGAGTTTGGTTTCCGTCTGCCGGCAGCGCTCGACAATCGTCCGTTGAAATTTGAGGAGTTCCAGGAAATGACCAATCAGGTGATATATGTAAGCGCCACCCCCGACGACTACGAACTTCAAGAAAGCGGCGGCGTAATCGTAGAACAACTCATACGCCCCACCGGACTGCTTGATCCACTCATTGAGGTGCGCCCATCGATGAACCAAGTAGACGACCTTATGGAAGAGATACAAAAACGCGTGGAGTGCGAAGAACGCGTACTTGTAACCACCCTCACCAAACGCATGGCAGAGGAACTTACCGAATATCTTCAAAAAAACGGAATACGCTGCAACTACATACACAGCGACATAGACACCCTCGAACGCGTACAGATAATGACAGACCTGCGCGAAGGTCTTTATGACGTACTCATAGGTGTAAACCTGTTGCGCGAAGGACTCGACCTGCCCGAAGTATCATTGGTAGCAATACTCGATGCCGATAAAGAGGGATTCCTGCGCAGCCACCGCTCGCTGACACAGACCGCGGGACGCGCAGCACGCAACGTCAACGGCAAAGTCATTTTCTATGCAGACCGTATAACGGCAAGCATGAAAAAGACCATGGACGAAACCAGCCGCCGACGCGAGAAGCAACTCGCTTACAACGAAGCCAACGGCATAACGCCCAAGCAGATACAAAAAAACATAGGCAACGCCCTTGCAAGCGAGAAGCGAGACATCAACGGGAAAAAAGCCTATAGCGAAGAGAGCATAAGCATACACACTGCCGCCGACCCGATAGTAGAATATATGAGTCGCGAACAACTCGAAAAGAGCATAGAGCGAACACGCAAACTGATGAAAGAGGCAGCCGACAAAATGGAATACATCGAAGCAGCACAATATCGCGACGAGATGCAGAAGCTTCAGGAACTTCTAAAGAACAAATAAGAAGCCGCTTTGCCACATACACAACCGCAAAACGCCATCCGACAGCAGAGAAATTATTTATACAACAGGAAAATAGCAGGGACCTTAGAAAGTTCAGGCACCTTTCCACGCCAATCCTTCACACTGCGCGTACAGACAAACTCGTCGGCACATGTCAGATTGGCAGCAATACACAACTTTGTCTGAGGCCGGCAATTACGGATAATATCCTCAATCATCGTACCATTGCGATAAGGCGTTTCAATGAACAGTTGCGTCTGATTTTCGGCATACACACGCTGCTCGAGCTGTTTCAATTTACGTCCTCTCTCATCAGGTTTAATAGGCAGATAACCATGGAAAGCAAAACTCTGCCCGTTGAAGCCCGAAGCCATCACAGACAATATTATGCTCGAAGGACCAACAAGCGGAACAACCTTCAGACCCTTACGCTGAGCAATGGCAACAACATCGGCACCCGGGTCGGCAACAGCCGGACACCCCGCCTCGGAAATCACACCCATAGGATGCCCCGCGAGCAAAGGAGTAAGAAAACCCGATATATCCGCAGGCGAAGTATGCTTGTTCAGTTCAAAAAATTGCGAACCGTCAATATCGAAAGCCGAGTCGACCTGACGCAAAAAACGTCGCGCCGAACGGACATCCTCGACAATAAAATGACGTATCTCTTTAATAACCTCAAAGTTATAATGTGGGAGAACCTTCTCAAGCGATGTGTCGCCAAGCGTCACCGGCAGAAGATATAATGCTGCATCCATTCTTAATGTTGTGTGTAATTTTCTCGCGAAGATAAGCATTTTAATTCATCGGCATACAAATATCATCACGAAATTTATCTTTGCAGAAGTTACAAGGGGTTCACAAGGTTTTTATTTTACTATTGTTTGAAAGAAAAGATAACAATAAGATTCACATACATAAAAAGGAATAGCGCACAGCTACCATAGCTGTGCGCTATTCCTTTTTATGTATGGTATTTATATTACTTCACTTCCTCGAAATCAACTATTATTCACTATCAATGCGTTAGCACCGGATGTTGCGTCCATGTTACAAGAATCAAAATAAGCATTGATAATCAACATGTTACAAAACCAACACAAAGGTATGATAATCTATCCGAACAACCAAAAGAAAAGGCATAAAAAGCACAAATCTGCCACATTTTTTGATTTAGGTGGGTGTATGAAAAGGAAGAACGAAGGTATTTGTCTCTATAATAATGTCATTATTGATGAGAATCATAAGTTTCTTTCAT
>JAFTTA010000218.1 GCA_017467015.1 Bacteroidaceae bacterium | reverse complement strand
CGCGAGTTGTGCTTGCCTTTTTATGCTCTTTTTTGTCTGTTTTCCCCTTTTCCGCAGTTACATAGCCCGCTATGCGCCTTTGAAAAATGAAAAAACATCCTAAAAAAGAGCTATAAAAATTTCAAGGACATAAATTTAAACAACTTCTGAAATCATATGGATTGTCGGCTTCGGACATGTGTAGGTCTTTATTATTTATATTTGGGAGTGGTTTTTATCTTTCGTTTATATCAGGCATCCGATAAATTAAAAACAGTTTCTAAATATGACGTTATTTGCACTTCGTTATGCCAAAATGTATTATCTTTGTAACTTCTTACGAAGCAAAAAGGGTAATGGTTAAGGAAGGAAAAGGTACAGAAAAACAGAACGGCTATGAGCGTGCCATAAAATATATGGGCGTTTTTGGCGGTACGCAGAGCTTTTCCATTCTCTTGGGCATTGTGAAGACAAAGTTTGCCGCCAAATTGTTGGGTGCGTCGGGCTTGGGTATGATTGCAATGTACAACCGCACCTTGCAGATGCTTGCAGATTTTACCAATCTCAGCCTCTCTTTCAGTGCTGTGCGTCAGATAGCCGAGGCCTACGACGATGGCGACGAAGTGCGCTTGCTCCATTGGATAAAGGTGCTGCGTAGTTGGGCATTTCTAACGGCAGTCGTAGGCGTATTGGTCTCTCTGTTGCTCTCTCCCTTTCTGGGCGAATTTGTCTTTGAAGGACACGACTACTACACATCGCGTTTCTTCCTGCTCTCTCCCGTTGTGGGTTTCATGGCAATCACGGGCAGCGAACTAGCCATACTGAAAGGGGTGCACAGGCTCTACAAGGTGGCTATGTACACATTGTGGACATCAATCTTAGGGCTTGTTATCTCCGTCCCGCTCTACTATTTCATGAATACGGCAGGTATATTCCCTGCTATCTTTCTTGTAGCGCTGTTGCAGATGGTGGTGCTGCTTGCCTATTCTACCCCCATATACAAATATCGCATATCGCCATTCTCGCGCGAGGTGTTGCGCGATGGCTTGGATATGGTAAAGTTCGGTGTTGGATACATCATTGCCGCAATGATGGGTTCCGGTTCCATGTGGCTGGTGTGTAAAGCACTCATTGACATCGGTAACGATAAGATAGTGGGCTTTTTCTCTACCGGCTATTTCTTGATGAACTTGTTGCCGGGCATACTTTTTGCAGCAATAGACTCCGATTTTTACCCTCGTCTTTCGGCAAGCAACAAGGATAGGACACTTGCCAACCGTCTGGTGAATGAACAAGCCGAGGTGCAGTTGCTCATACAGGCTCCCATGCTCATGGTCTACACCATGGTGTTGCCTTTGCTTGTGCCACTTTTCTACGACTACGAACTTATGGCTGCCGTGCCCATGACGCAGGCTGCAATGTATGGAATGTTGGTGCGCACAATGACATATCCGATGTCCTACCTGCCATTGTCGCGCGGAAATTCCAAAGTGTATATGCTTCAGGAGGGTATTTACGACCTGCTCTTCCTGCTCTTTGTGGTTGTCGGCTACACTACGGCAGGGCTGCTTGGTGTGGGAGTGGCAATGGCAGCAGTGCTTGTTGCCGATTGGTTTGTAGTGTATGCCATCACAGGATACAAATACTCTTTCCGCTTCACGTCCAATGTCTATGTCGGTTTCGGCTTGCAGACACTGCTCTTCATGTTGCTGGTCGCAGT
>JAFTTA010000217.1 GCA_017467015.1 Bacteroidaceae bacterium | reverse complement strand
TCAGTGTCTCATTTATGGCTATTCTGTAAAGCCATGTAGATATTTGTGAGTCGCCACGAAATTTTTCGATATTTGACCATGCTTTAATAAATGTGTTTTGTAGCAGGTCGTTGGTGTCGTCGTGTGATAGTATCATGTGGCGTATGTGCCAATATAGTGGTTCGCTGTATTGACGTACTACCTCTGAAAATGCACAACGTTGCGTAGAGGGGTCCTTGAGCCTTTTAAGAAGCTCTTTTTCGTTGATTTTCTCTCTATTGTGGATTGTGTGCTTTAGTCTTTAAATTCTTCCTTTTAATTGTTTTTTATTTGACGTTTTTTTTGCTAAAAGGTTTAGAATTTATTTCTAGATTTTAATGGTTTTGTTTTCTGAGGCGAGTTCCGTTGCGGGGAAAATTTCGCAGGCTTCGGCGAGGAGTGTCTCCTCGTTGTCGTATCGCGATGAGAAATGTCCTATTACTAATCTTTTTACTTTGGCTTCATTGGCTATGGTGGCAGCTTGTGCGGCGGTGCTGTGGTATGTTTCTTCGGCTCTCGACTTGTCTTTGTTGGCGAATGTTGCTTCGTGGTAGAGCAGGTCGATGTTGGCTATCTGGGAGATTATTTCGGGCATTGGCTTAGTGTCCGAACAATAGGCGTAACTTCTTGATGGGTCGGGTGCCGTAGTGAGGCGCTCATTGGGTATTGTTTCGCCATCGGGTGTAGTGTAATCTTCTCCTTCTCTTAGTTTGGGACGTGCGTATATTGGTATCTTATAGAATTCTACCATGTCTGCTATGATGTGTCTTTTCTTTGGCTTTTCGCTAATTAGGAAACCGCAGCATGGTATCCGATGGTTGAGTGGTATGGTTGTTACGCTAATGTTGTTGTTTTCATATATTGTTTGTTGTTCATCTGGGTTTATGTCGTGAAATATCACTTCGTATTTCATCCCTTTGCAGAAATATTGCAATTGTGGTGTAAGAAGTGTTTGCAGGGTTTTATGGGCGTATATATGTAGTGGCATGGTTCGCCCTAAAAGACCGAATGTTGATATCATTCCTATTAATCCGAAGCAGTGGTCGCCGTGTAGATGCGAGATGAATACATGGTTGATGCGTGAAAAGTGTTGGTGCGCTTTTCTTATTTGCAGTTGTGTCCCCTCGCCGCAGTCTATCATCAGCAGTTCGTTGCCTATTCTTACTATTTGCGAACTTGAATTGTGGCGTGCTGTAGGAAGTGCTGAACCGCAACCTAGTATGTGTACTTCGAATTGTTCCATCTGTTGTGACTCTTTTGCTGCGTGAAGGTACGAATTTATTGTGAATTTTGGCGCAATTTCGGCTCTTTAGACAAAAAACCGTCCTTTCACTTTAAAGAGACTTTTGTATTATTGCTTGCTGTTAGTGGGAGTGGTGCGTATGTTTTCTATAATTTTCTGAAGTCGCTCTACTATTTTGGGTTTTTGGGAGGCTTTGTTATATTTTTCGCCCTTGTCATGGTATAGTTGTGGTTCAGCAGCGTATCCTGTCTCAATTTTTGGTCCCCATGTTATCATGGGGGCTCCTTTGCATGGCGGAATGTATTTCCACTTTTTTGTGCGTAGGGATATGTTGTGGTTCGATGCCATTTGAAAGAGTATCTCTCTGCCGTTTTTGTCTTTGCCAAACCATGCAGATGCTTGATTGTTCTGTCCGTCTGGCGATAGGTTTTTCTCATTCCCTCTGCCGGTGACGGTTGCCATTACATCGAGGAAATCTATCTGTGAAACAAGGGCTTTCCTCTCTTTTGCTTTTTTTATTTTCGCCGGCCAATGGACTATGAAAGTTACTCTGGTACCTGCTTCGAAACAACTGTACTTACCACCGCGGAGATTGCCCATGGGGTCGTGTTCGCCGAGTAATTCCTCGGCTTTGTCGTCGTATCCGTCGTCTATTACGGGGCCGTTGTCTGATGTAAGTATGATGAGTGTATTCTCGAAGAGGTCAAGCTCTTTCAGTGTCTTTATAAGTTCTCCCACGCACCAGTCAAATTGTGCAATTGCGTCGCCACGATGACCCATTCCTGTCTTGCCGCGGAAACGCTCATGGGGGAAACGGGGAACATGTACATCGTTTGTGGCGAAGTAGATGAAGAAGGGGGTGTGGCGTTTCTCTTTTAGGAATTTTATGGCATGTGCCGTTATAGAGTCGGCAATGTTTTCGTCTTTCCACAATGCTTTGCCGCCTCCTTTCATGTAACCTATGCGCCCTATTCCGTTAACTATTGACATGTTGTGTCCATGAGAATGTTTCAGATTGTATAGTAGTTCGGGATTTTCTTTGCCGGTGGGCTCTCCTTCGAAATTCTTCTGGTAGCTGACATATATTGGCGCTGATGCGTCGTAGTTGGCTACATGGCCGTTTTCTATGAATACGCATGGCACTCGGTCGCCTGTTGCTGCCATTATGTAGGAGTAGTCGAAACCTATGTCGGCAAGTCCTACGGGCAAGGGTTTATTCCAATCCTGCTTTCCGCTCTCAGAGCCGAGTCCAAGATGCCATTTTCCGAAGGCTGCAGTGGTATATCCTGCTTCTTTGAACATGTCGGCAACAGTGTATTGTTCGGGTGAGATTATCATGCCTGCATTGCCTGCTGCAACATCTGTACCGCGTTTGCGCCACGGGTATTCGCATGTGAGGAGTGCGTAACGCGATGGAGTGCTTGTAGATGCAACGGAGTGAGCATTAGTAAAGCGCAGTCCATTTGCTGCAAGTGTGTCTACATTTGGGGTTGATACCTTTTGGGCTCCGTAGCACGATAGGTCGCCGTAACCCAAGTCGTCGGCATAGATAAGTAGTACATTGGGTTGTCTAATGTTTCCCTGTGCTTGTGTGAATAACGATGTTGCAAGCATGGGAAGTAATATTCCTATATTCTTTTTATTCATAGCTTTGGCTTTCTTGAATATTCTCATGCAATATTCGTTAAATTTATTGATATATGCAAAATACTTTATGTCCGAAAATTCAGAAACTGTTTAGAAACTTTTTAAATTTTATTAAAATAGATATATCAAATTTTCTGAAGCCTGTTTCGATACGTGGGTCTATAGAGGGAATCTTTGTTTTCTTGCTTTTTTTGAAGATAGTCCGCTATCACTGCTAAAGAATTCTAAAATTGTTCTCGAATAAACTCGAAATAAACTTATAAATCTTTTCACAAAGTTTATAAATAAAAACAAGCTACTTTCAAAAAAAGTAGCTTGTTTCTTGCTTTTCTTATGGGTTAGAAAAGTAATCCTGCAATAAGTCCCAATGCAATTGAACCGAGTGCAGCATAGAGACAGTATTGTGCTGTTTCTGCTTCTTTGCCTTTGTATACAAAGTAAAGGATGATACCTACGATAGGAATAAAGAATGACAATATTGCCAATACGATAGTTTTTGTAGACATAGTTGTTGTTTTTTAAGTTGTTATAAATATAAATAAAAGGCATCGTACGATGCCTTTTATTTGGTTATTTGTGGTTATTGATTACTCACCGCCTTCGAGTTTGTTCTTGAGGGCTGCGAGTGCATCGATGTCACCGAGTGTAGTAGATGCAGCCTGATTCTGGATTACAGGTGTCTCTTCAGCTTTCTTGCTGTTTTTGCGTGCCTGTGCTGCTGCTTTCTTCTCTACTTTCTCCTCTTCTTTTGCTGCATCTTCGAATATGCGGCTGTGTGAAAGGATGATGCGTTTAGCCTCCTTGTTGAACTCGATTACCTTGAATGAGAGTTTCTCGTCAGCTTTAGCCTGTGAACCGTCCTCTTTTACAAGGTGTTTGGGTGTTGCAAAGCCTTCAACGCCGTAGGGGAGTGATACAACTGCGCCTTTGTCGATGAGCTCAGTGATTACACCTTCGTGGATTGAACCTACTGTGAACACTGTCTCGAATACGTCCCAAGGATTCTCCTCGAGCTGTTTGTGACCGAGGCTCAAACGACGGTTCTCTTTGTCAATCTCAAGTACCTGTACCTCGATAACTTCACCTATCTGTGTGAACTCTGAGGGGTGCTTGATTTTCTTTGTCCAAGAGAGGTCGCTGATGTGGATGAGGCCGTCTACGCCCTC
>JAFTTA010000216.1 GCA_017467015.1 Bacteroidaceae bacterium | reverse complement strand
AATAAAAAGCACGCTCATGAGCGTGCTTTTTATTTGATAGTATATTGATGATGTTACTTCACAAGACGATTGGTATGGCGGTCAGGGATAACAACCTTGGGCTTGAACTCGCGTGCCTCCTCTGGTGTCATTGAAGCATATGCCATGATGATGACAACGTCACCGGGCTGAAATTTGCGTGCAGCAGCGCCATTGAGACATATTACGCCTGAGTCGCGTTCGCCCTTTATTATGTATGTTACAATGCGTTCACCATTGTTGTTGTTAACCACATGTACCATTTCTCCTTCGAGCAGTCCGGCAGCCTCCATCAATGTTTCGTCAATGGTAATGCTGCCCATGTAGTTGAGGTTGGCCTCGGTAACGGTTACGCAGTGTAACTTCGATTTCAGCATTTGTAATAACATGGCAATGCTATTTCACCTCCTTGTATTTTATGTTGTCGATGAGCCTTATCTTGCCACAGAAAAGTGCAATGCAGCCTACTAGATAGTTGCTATCTTCCCATTTTGCAACCTCTTGCAAAGAGTCTCCATCGACAATTTGGAAATATTCAAGTTGCAAACCTTCTGTTGCATTTATAGCCTCTTCTACGTAGCTCTTGGTTTCAGCCAATGTGTGTGTGGCTGCATATTCCACGCTGGCAAACAGGGTACGAGAAATGGTGAGTGCGCGTTGGCGTTCCTCGCTTGTGAGCAACATGTTGCGGCTGCTAAGGGCAAGCCCGTCGCTTTCGCGAACGATGGGGCAACCTATAATCTCAACATCTATATTCAACTGTTTAACCATTGCGCGTATGATGGCAAGCTGTTGGAAATCTTTCTCGCCAAAGTATGCTCTGTCGGGTTCTACCGCATAAAAGAGCTTGCTTACTATTTGCGCAACGCCATTGAAATGGCCGGGACGACATGCACCCTCCATAACAGTGTCCAATGGTGCGAAACCGAATGTGCGTGTGTCGGGCTCGGGGTACATCTCCTCCACCTCGGGCGCGAAAACAATGCTCGCTCCTATTGTTTCAAGCAATTTGCAGTCGGCCTGCAAATCGCGTGGGTAGTTCTTAAGGTCGTTCATGTCGTTGAATTGTGTGGGGTTTACAAAAACACTTACAACGGCTACGTCGTTCTCTTCCACAGCACGTTTCACCAGTGAAGCGTGTCCTTGATGCAGAGCTCCCATTGTGGGGACAAAGCCTATCTTCTTTCCTGTCTCTCTAAGTATGGACAGTTCCTGACGGAGCTCTGAAATGGTACGAATTACTTTCATCTCTATTGATTAAATATAACATAAAGAACAGCCGATAGGTGTTGTAGGTTAGCGGCATAATTCTTTTTGAAATTACTCTTTTTACAAATTGCGTGCAAAGTAACAAACATTTGTGGAGATAACGAAATAAATAAAAAAAAATCTTCACATATTATTGCTTTTGTGTATAAACGCTAATAGCCGTGGTGGAAATGTTTAAGAAACAAAAACTATTGCTGAAATAAGCTCGCAAACTTGTTTATCTTCCGATTTTTCAATACCTTTGCACTGCTGCGAACTACATTCGCAATGCACAAATACAATGGAAGCGAACAGAATATTATTTATCACACAAGAAATCACACCATTTGTTCCGGAATCGGAAATCGCAAACATAGGTAGAACTCTGCCACAAGCCACTCAGGAAAGTGGTCGCGAGATAAGAATCTTCACTCCCAAATGGGGATTTATCAATGAAAGACGTAACCAGTTGCATGAGGTTATCCGCTTGTCGGGTATGAACCTTATAATTGACGAGACCGATCATCCGTTGATTATCAAAGTGGCTTCTCTTCAAGCTGCACGCATGCAGGTCTATTTTATCGATAACGACGATTATTTCCAGAATAGATTGATGACTGAGGATGCTGATGGTAATGAATATGCTGACAATGACGAGCGCGTGATATTCTTTGCACGCGGAGTCTTGGAAACTGTAAAGAAACTTCGTTGGTGCCCCAATGTAATTCATTGCCATGGTTGGATTTCTGCTT
>JAFTTA010000215.1 GCA_017467015.1 Bacteroidaceae bacterium | reverse complement strand
CTTTATAATTTTTTTGTGGGTCTTTACTGGGCCGTGTGCATATACTGTTTTTACGATATTCAAACCATTGAACGGTGTTTCCGATGATACGCCCACTGTGTTGTAGTAGGTTACTGAAATAACCTCGTCTCCATCAACCTCTACGCTGCTTATTGATGTGCCATCCGGGGTTACCTTTACACCTTTTGCTCCTATTGCAAACTTAACAGGGACATCCTGGTATCTGCCATCGCTGAATGAGCGTCCATACTGTCTGTAGGTGAACGATGTAACAGGCTTGGGGAATGTAACCTCAATATATGGATACTCCGACATTCCATCGTATCCGTTGAGGTCCTGATCATCTTGTGAAGCTGTTTGGAAGTATGTTTGGAAGTTGTTATCGCATAGCGCTTCTATGCCACCATAGATTTTGTTGTTTACTGAATTGCTTGTGATGTTGTCCGAGGTGAGTTTTATCAGTTTGTTGTCGGCATCGTAAACTTGTAACTCAAACAACGAGAAGTAGTCGTAATTGCCATATTTGTTCTCGCTGTTTGTCTGGAACACTGTCAGGCGGAAGCCTGTAACTTCTTTGTCGAAGAAGTAGGTTCTTGATTCCCAAATACATCCCTGGTTTTTTACAACCTCGCCGGGCAATCCGTCTTCTTCTCCATTGTAGCGCATGGGGAATGTGGTGTATTCTGTAATTTTGTATGACCAAAATGTTGTTATTAGCTTCTTTATCTCAGCAGTGATCTCCTCTATTTCTATCAATGTTGTAGCCTCTTCGGCTTTGTCAAGTATTTTGTCGCTGGTGATCTGCAGGTTTTTCAACATGTTCTTGGGGTATGTGCCCAATGTCCAGTTGGGGGCTTCCGATGTCTGGTAAACACCATTGTCGAACGCTTCCATTATCAACTGTATGGAGTCGGAATAGAAATAGACACCTAATGAAGCGTAGTTTTTCATTGCATCGATTAGCTCTATGCGAGTGTTTACTATTTCGGCATTGGTAGCTTCGGGGTTTGTAAGTATGGATTTTCCTTTGTTCAGAATGGCTGTTAGCTCTTCATACTCGCCATTATCGAAATCTTCGTTGTAGCCGTAAAGTTCGATAAGCTCTTCGGCTTTGTCCATTGCATTCTTAAGAAGGAAGTTTGTGGCAGCAGGGTTCATGTTTGCCTTATATACCGAGAAGTTCCATACTACGGGGGTGGAAGATGTCATCTTGTCTGCTTTATGTTCTGCCAATAGCATTTTTCCCAATGCATTGTGACCTATAATAAGGCTGTCGCGCATTGTCATTATGAAGTCTCCGTCAACAGTGTCGCAAGGCGAGAATTTCACTGCTGCAGCTTTGTTCTCGTATTTAGTCCAGTCGATTTGGTAATTTGCGGCTTGGTCCACCATGAAGCGGTCGCTGTTCAACCATGCCACTTTGTATGTGTTTTCTTTTCCTTTAACGGGGATGAAATATACTGCAGATGCTGCGTTGGGGGTTACGTGACCGCCGAAGGGCGAGTGCCAGAAACCGCCACCGGGATATGTGCGTTTGGTGCCGGTGAAAGAGTGGGGATATTCGGGCGCATGTCCCTCTATAATGAAGAAACCGCCATTTTTCAAATCTTCGACATTTGTAACCTTCTCGCCCAGGGTAAATCCTTGCTCGGGGTAGGGGAGATACTCTGTACCCAAAGTGATACCTACATGGGTGGGCATGTTCTCGTGGTTCAGACGTGAGTGCCATCTGATGGTGAACTCGGTGAGTGGTTCGTATAGGTCAAGCTCCACATAGTGATATGCCTGAGGACAATCGCCCATGTAGCTTGTAGTGGTGAACTGTGTATCGTAGGTGCCGTCACAAATGTACTCTATGCTTCCTCCGCTGTTTATTGATGCGGCATTTGATGTGGCGTCGTAGCTTGTTCTTTTGTTGTTTGGCTTTATAACCTCCAACTCAGAGATGGCTATGTAGGGGAATGCAGGTCCATTCATTCCTGTTGTTCCAAGGTGGCCGCTCTCTTGTGCGTCGAATGTGTTTGTCGATACAACTGTGAGACGGACTTTGGAAACCGGCTGATCAAATTTTAGTGTAGGTGTCGTGAATGTGTATTGTCCGTAATCTTCATCGATCACTCCGGGCAGTCCGTCTGTCGTTTTTAAGGTTAATGACCATGGCGATGACTGTGCCATGCCTATTGCTGTGGTCAGAATTGCAAATGTTAAAAGTAGATGTCGCTTCATAATTGTATGTTTATAAGTTTATTGTTTACAAGTGATGTTCCAAAGATAACAAGTTTTTTATATATATAGAAATTTTTTTACTTTTTTCATTAGACAGATAATTATTTAACCTGTTTCTTATTTTTACATGAAACTGTTTCGCTGTCTCTTGGGTTGTATTTCGGAAAATGCTATCTTTGAGTTGAAGTTGCTGTTGTGTCTGCAACATGAAATGGCATCTGATTTGAAAATTATAGAAAATATAAAATGTTTAAATATATGAAAAAGATAGTGATAATTGATGGTGGTCCTCGCAAGAATATGAATACGGCAAAGCTGTTGCAGCGATTAGCAGAGGGTGTGAAATCTGTTGATAAAAATGCCGAGATTAAGGTTGTGCGTTTGTACGATGTTGATTATAAAGGTTGTATGTCGTGTATGGCTTGCAAATTGAAAGGCAAGGCATCTAATGTTTGTTGTTTTAAGGATGCGTTGACACCTGTTTTGAATGAGGTTGCGCAGGCAGATGGTCTTGTGTTGGGCTCGCCGATATTTTTCGGTGAGGTAACAGGACGGATGCGTGCCTTCTTGGAGCATTTATCGTTTCCGTGGCTGTCGTATAATGATTATAGCTTGACCGCACCTAAGCGTATGCCTGTGGTGCTTGTTGAGACAATGAACGGTACTCCTGAGCGCAATAATAGCAATCATTTCGGCACAATGGAATATTGCATCGCAACTGCACTTGGCGAGCCACAGCACATTGTTGCATATAACACTTGTCAGGTGGCAAGTTACGACCGTTACGAACTTGGCGGATTCTCGGAAGAGGCAAAACATGCGTGGCGTGATGCTCACTGGGATGAAGATTTGCAAAAAGCTTTCGATGCAGGTCGCCGGATGGCAGAACGTTAAAATAACATCAAATAATTATTTGATATTAACCAACTTTTACGGCGGATACTGAAAGACAATTGAGTGTGTCGGCTGTCGTTTTCAACCCTCTCTGTTGTTGAAGTGCTGCATCAGTTTTGCGGCTGCTGCGAATGATGTTATGCGGTTTTCGAGTAATTGTTGCTCGCAATCTTTTATCAGCTCCTCCATGCCAAGGGTGCTGTGAAAAAGCGATTGCAGTTGCTCGTTTATGCTTTCGTACATCCAATATTTTGCTTGCCTTTTGCGTCGGCTGTCAAATATCCCGTTTGATTTTACCAGTTCAACATAGTCATATATCATTTTCCATACTTCGGCAATGCCTATGTCGTAGAAACCTGAGTATGTGAGCACTTCGGGGCGACGTCCGCTCTCGGGCAACGGGAATAGTTGCAAGGCGTTGCGATAGTGTGTGGCTGCACGGCGTGCTTCGGCAAGGTTGTCGCCGTCGGCTTTGTTTATCACTATGCCGTCTGCCATCTCCATGATACCTCTTTTTATGCCTTGCAGCTCGTCGCCGGCGCCTGCTATCTGTATGAGCAGAAAGAAATCGACCATTGAATATACGGCTGTTTCGCTCTGTCCCACGCCCACTGTCTCAACAAATATTGTGTCGTATCCTGCTGCCTCGCAAAGTATTATCGTTTCTCGGGTTTTGCGGGCAACTCCTCCAAGTGAACCTGCCGATGCGCTGGGGCGTATGAAGGCGTCGGGGTGTAGCGAGAGCCTCTCCATGCGGGTCTTGTCGCCCAATATGCTGCCTTTGCTGCGTTCGCTGCTTGGGTCAACGGCTAGCACCGCAAGTTTGCCGCCACGCTCTTTGAGCACGTGCATGCCGAAGGCGTCGATAGAGGTGCTTTTCCCTGCTCCGGGTACTCCTGTTATGCCTACGCGTAGCGAGTGTCCCGAATGGGGCAGGCAACGCTCTACTACTTCGCGGGCAAGCACAGCGTCGTCGTGTCTGAGGCTTTCAACGAGTGTTACTGCGCGGCTGAGGATGTTTACATCGCCACGTAGTATGCCGCTAATATAATCGTCGGCAGTGAGGCGCTTGGCACGTTTCAGATGCATATTGCTCAAATAGGGGTTGAGCGAAGCGGGTTGCTCCACGCCTGAGTTTACTTTGAGTCCTTTGTATGAGGCGTCGTTTTCGGGGTGTTTCATACAATTTTTATTATAGAATCGTATCTTATTTATATTTAAGCAGAATATTCAACATCTTACGGTCGAGTTTGTAGCCTTTGTACTCCTCATATTTTTCATCAGCTATTGACGGAGCTTCGTTGATAAGATTGAAACTTAGATATTTCGATGAGTAATCCTTGTATCTTTCGGTGAAGAGTTTCCAATGGAATGTACAGGCGTCGAGGGCGTCGGCACTATCGAAAAGATTAACTTTTTCGTGTGGGGGATTTATGCAATAGCCTGGTACTCTGTGAAAGTTTAAGTTTACGTGTATCTTGTATTTTTGTCCGAGTTCTACAGCTTTGTCAATCTCTTTTAGCGTTTTTTCGTCCACATGGTACCAATTATCCTTTTTGCTCCAGCACCAGTAGGACAATGGCAGACGCACAAAGTTGAAACCCCATTCGGCTATTATTTCAAAGTCCTTTTCGCTGAAAGGGGTTTGAAAATCGGGATTGAATTTGTTTAAAAGGTTGAACCCTTTCAGTGTTTTTTCTTTTGAAAAAAGTGCAGCATACGCATCTTGTGGGGCTATATATGATAATAGTCCCAGCGTTCCGACATTTCTAAGGAAATCGCGACGTTGCATGGTTGTTGAGTGGAAATGCTAAACGGTAATTTCCGGATTTCTCCGGAAATTACCGTTTAGATTATGGGCATAAATTATTTCTGTGCAAAGCTGTTTGCAGAGATTGCCTGACGTGCAATGTTCATGCCATCGTCGGTGAGCTCTACATCCATTGTCTCGCCGTTGAGCAGATAAAGCTCGGCTTTGTTGTTTTCTGTGTCAATGGTCATGAGCTTTGTAACTTCGTCGTTGTATGCTACACTCCAACTGTTTTCAGCTTCGTTGAAGAGGAATTTAACTTCTTCCTCACCGTTAGAGATGGTGTAGCCCTCGGCTGTTGTTGTGATGGCAACATCTTCGCCTTTTGAGTTCTTGACAATCTTTGTGCCGTTATCTTTCTTTGAGATAGCCTGATTGCCTGTCCAGAATTCGATTGAGTTGAGCACAAAACCATCAACAAACAGTGTGATGGGGTATACGGGGATTATGTGCATACAGATGAATACAAGTTCGTTCACGAATTTGCCACCGATGCCCTCGTTCCAGTCTTTTACCTTGTTTGTGAGGCTGAATGAACCGATACATGATGACAACATGATTGTTGCTGACAATAAAACTGCTGCAAATTTAAATCCTTTTTTCATAGTAATTACATTTTTAGATTAGTACTATAGTTGATTGTTATAAAACTCCGTTTACAACGAGCGCTTTAACAAGTGAGTAGAACATATCTACCGTGGGAATGTATGCGCGCTCTGTGGGTGAGTGGGGCGACATAAGGGTGGGGCCGAAGGATACCATGTCCATGCCGGGATAGTTGGTCGAGATGATGCCGCACTCGAGACCTGCATGTATGACACGTACGTCGGGCTCTTTGTTGAACATCTCTTTGTATGCGCTTTTCAATGCTCCGAGTAGGGGTGAGTTTATGTTGGGCTGCCAACCGCTGTAGCTGCCTGTAACTTCGACCTTCATGCCTGCCATGGCGAAACAGCTTGAGAGTTGCAGGATGAGGAACTCTTTCATGCTGTCGCATGAACTGCGGGCAAGTATTCTTATTTCTGCATTGCCATCGTTGATGTTGACGATAGCGAGGTTGCTCGATGTTTCTACTGTGTCGGGGATGGTGGGGATGAAACGCAATACACCGTTGTGACATGCGAGAATGACGTCGATGAGGTTGTCCTGTATCTCCTCGGGTACCACTGTCTCGGGCATTTCAACGTTTTCAACGCGCAAGGTGATGCCCTCTTCTATTGTGGCATATTCGGCATTGAAGAGTGCTTCGTATTTTGCTGCAATCTGTTTGATTTCTTCTACGCCTTCTTCGTCGAGTGTGAGTACTACTTCGCAACTTGCGGGGATGTCGTTGCGCATGTTGCCACCGTTCCAGCTGGCAAGGCTCACAGCGCACTCGTCCATAGCTTCGCGAACGAAACGTGCCATCAGTTTGTTGGCGTTTCCGCGACCTTCGTTAATTTCGAGTCCCGAGTGACCACCGCGTAATCCTTTGAGGGTTACTTTCACTGCCACTTCGTCCTCGCAGGGCTCAACCTCCATGAATTCCATAGATGCTGTGATGTTTGCACCACCGGCGCAACCAATGTATAGCACTCCCTCTTCCTCAGAGTCGAGGTTGAGAAGAAGCTCGCCTTGCAACTCGCCGCCTTTCAAACCAAATGCACCAAACATTCCGGTCTCTTCGTCTGCTGTAATGAGGGCTTCGAGCGGACCGTGTGTCAATGTGTTGTCCTCCATGATTGCCATTATGGCTGCAACGCCAAGACCGTTGTCGGCACCGAGGGTGGTGTTGTCGGCGTATAGCCAATCGCCCTTAACCACGGTTTTTATGGGGTCGTTCTCGAAATCGTGTGTGCTTTCGGGTGTCTTCTGCGGAACCATGTCCATGTGGGCTTGCAGAATGATGCCTTTGCGATTTTCAAGACCGGGGGTGGCAGGTTTGCGCATGATGATGTTGCCTGCTTCGTCCTGCCATGTCTCTACGTTTATGCTTTTGCCGAAGTCGAGAAGGTATTTTTGTATCTTTTCAAGATGTCCCGACGGACGGGGTACCTGTGTGAGAGCTTCAAAATGTTTCCAAACTTCACGTGGTGATAAGTCTTTGATTGTAATTGCCATAGTTTGTATATATTTATTGTTTTGAAATTGTTTTCTCTTTTCTACCTTTTACAAATATAAGTCCTATTACTCCCAATAGTGCCACAAGCGCTGTTTGCGACGAGTGTACTATCAGGGCAAACATTCCTGCATCGTTCTGCGACAATCCGTAGAGCACCATCATGCTTATTATAGCAAAATGCCATGGTCCTGCACCGTTGGGGGTGGGTACTACCACCGCTACGCTTCCTGCAACGAACAGCAACAATCCCGCTGCAATGCTGAGGTCGCTGCTGAAGGTGAAACAGAAGAAGCATAGGTAGAACTGCATGAAATAACAAAACCAAATGCCTACTGTTTCGGCTGCAAAAAGTGAAAAATTCTTCATTTTTCCTAATGCGGTGACTCCTTCCCAAAAATTGCGTATGATGGACTTTATTTTTGCGAAAAGCGTCATTTTTTTTATAATAAGGTAGCACAATATTGCAACTGCTATAATCGATGCTGCAATGATGGCTGTGCTTGTGATGGACGATGCTAAATGCCCGTTCTCGGCACTTCCGCTTGCTGTGATGAAAAATTTATAGAAAATTCTCCATTGCAAGGCAAGTGCTAGAGCTACCAATGTAAGCACCATCACTGTGTCGATGAGTCGCTCTGCTACCACTGTGCCCAATGATTGCACAAATGGCACATTGTCGCTCCTGTCGAGCACGGCGCAGCGTGAAACCTCGCCTACTCGCGGCACTACAAGGTTGGCTGCGTATGCTATGAATATGGCATAGACGCAGTTTGAAGTGCGTGGGGTGTAGCCCATAGGCTCTAGTGCAATGCGCCAACGCCACCCTCTTATAACATGGCTCATGACACCGAAAAAGGTGGATAGAGCAAACCACCATAGGTTCATTTCGTTGCAGACAACGTCTGACACCTTGTAAAAATCAAAATCCCTGTAAATCCACCAAAGTATGGCGGCTCCCAAAGCTATTGGTAACAGGGTTTTTATCGTGATGTTTAAAATCTTTTTCACAAGTTTACGAACATAATTAATAAGTTTCATTAACTTTGCAACCTATGGCGGGCTGTGTGGCGTTCATCAACCACTCGTCTGCAAAGATAAACATATATTGGAAACAGAGAGTAAAATTTCTGTTTTTTTAAATAAAAAATGCTTCAAGGTGATAAAAATGGCGAAAACTGTTACTGCGAAAAAGAGATTAGGGCAGCATTTTTTGGTTGACCTTGGTGTTGCGCAAGATATTGCCGACACGGTTGATGTTTGTCCCGAATTACCTGTTTTAGAGGTGGGACCTGGTATGGGGGTGCTCACCCGTATGTTGCTCGAAAAGGGTCGCCCTTTGAAAGTGGTGGAGATTGACGAGGAATCGGTTGACTATTTGCGCAAGAATTTGCCGCAACTTGGCGATGACAATATAATTCCCGACGATTTTCTGAAAATGCACCTCGAACGTTTGTGGGACGGTAACAGTTTTATGCTCATTGGCAATTATCCTTATAACATATCAAGCCAGATTTTTTTCAAAATGTTGGAATATAAGGAGTTTATTCCATTTTGCAGCGGAATGATTCAGAAAGAGGTTGGCGAACGTCTTGCTGCCGCCCCAGGCAGTAAAGCATATGGTATATTGAGCATTTTGGTGCAGTTGTGGTATGATGTTGAATATCTTTTTACGGTTTCGGAGAATGTTTTTTCTCCTCCTCCCAAAGTGAAAAGTGCTGTGGTGCGCATGAAACGTAACAGTCGAACAGAACTCGAATGTGACGAGGCACTGTTTCGTCGCATAGTTAAAGCTACATTCAACCAGCGCAGAAAAAAACTTCGCAATTCTGTTCAGAATATAGTGGGTAAGGATTCTGCCATTTTAACGAATTCTATTCTCGATAAACGTCCCGAACAGCTTTCGATAGAGGAATTTATAGAATTGACACTTCAGGTACAACGCGAATTGCAAGATAAAGGAGAATTGTTATGACTACCGAATTTGTACGCGAGATAAAGGAACTCATTGAGCAAAGGGCATCGGTGCTGCTTCAGGAGAAACTGAGTAAGATGCACCCTGCCGATATTGCCGAACTTTGTAACGAACTTGACGAAGATGAGGCGCATTTCCTTTATAGGCAGCTCGATAACGAAAAGGCTGCTGATGCTCTCACTGAGATGGACGAGGACTTGCGAAATGACCTTTTGGAGGATCTTCCCTCGGAGGTGGTTGCAAAGCGCTTTGTCAATTACATGGACACCGACGATGCTGTTGAAATCATCCGTGACATGGATGAAGAGAAACAAGAGGAGGTGTTGCAGCACATTAAGGATATAGAGCAGGCGGGCGACATTGTTGACCTTTTACAGTATGACGAGGACACTGCCGGTGGTCTTATGAGTACCGAGATGGTGGTGGTGAACGAGAACTGGAGTATGCCCGAGTGTTTGAAAGAGATGCGTCGTCAAGCAGAGGAACTGGATGATATATATTATATCTATGTGGTTGATGACGATGAGCGTCTGTGTGGAATTTTTCCGCTTAGGAAGATGATTACAAGCCCTTCGGTGGTGAAAGTAAAGCATGTGATGAGTCGCAATGTGGTAAGTGTCGATGTGGATACTCCGATTGATGAGGTTGCGATGCTTATTGAAAAATATAATCTGGTGGCAATTCCTGTTGTCGACAAAATAAATCGTCTGCTTGGTCAGATTACCGTCGACGACGTGATGGACGAGATACGTGAACAGAATGAACATGAGTATCAGCTCAATGCCGGTATTACCAAAGATATTGAGACGAACGACACTGTATTCATGCAGACAAGTGCACGACTGCCGTGGTTGCTTATTGGTATGCTGGGAGGAATTGCATCGTCGCTATTGCTTGGTAATTTTACTTCGACCCTTGGAGAGCATCCCGAGATGTCGCTCTTCATTCCTTTGCTCGCCGGTATGGGAGGTAATGTGGGTGTGCAGTCCTCTGCCATTGTTGTGCAGGGCTTGGCAAATAATTCGCTTGATCAGGGTCACATGTTCAGCCACATATTCAAGGAACTTAAAGTGTCGCTTATCAATGCCACTATACTTTCGCTTATTGTATACGCGTATAACTTCTTTGTATATGGTCCTATGGATATAGTGACGTTGACTGTGCCTCTCAGTCTTATTGTGGTTATTCTTTTTGCTTCAGCGTTTGGTACATTTGTCCCGATGGTACTCAATCGTATGGATATAAATCCTGCGGTGGCGACAGGGCCTTTTATTCAGATTGTAAACGACCTAAGTGGTATGACATTCTATATGCTGATTGCCAAACTTTTGAGCGACATGATTTTTTAAAAACAAGAAGCAATGGAAAAATAACGTAATTTCGTTGCATATTTTAAAAACAACTTCTTATATTTGCCTTTTGAATAGCGAAAATCAATATTTTTAGAAGATAATATATGTTTTTCGCGCTAACATTTAAAATAATAAGCAGATGAGTGAAACAAACAAATCCGATGCAATGCAGAACGAGCAGGTCATCGCGACTACCCTTGAACAGGCAACTATCGCCACTACGAATAATGAGGTTGCAACAGCCGAGAAATCGGAAGATGTGACAAGTGCAATAACAGAAAAAGCTGTTTCGGAAGAGGCTGCCTCCATCGGTGTTGCCGACAAAACAGTTACGCGCGAAGATATAATTGCGCGTTTACAAGAGATTGCTGCCGGAGAAGATGCACTCAACTGCAAGTCCGAGACGGAGATGCTGAAAATTCAATTCTACAAGTTGCGTACAGTTGAACTCGATGCTGCGCGCAAGGAATTTGTGGAAAATGGTGGCGATTCGGCTACATTTATTCCTGCACCCGATGCCCTTGAGTCTGAGTTTAAACAGACAATGAATGTAATTAAGGAGAAGCGAAGTGCGTGGTTGCAGCAACAAGCTGCTGAGCAGCAAGCCAATTATGAAACCAAACTGGTTATTATACAGGAACTGAAGGGAATGGTTGAGAAAGCAGAGCAGGGCACACCGGCGGTAAATGATTTCAAGGCATTGCAAACACGTTGGAAAGAGGTGAAAAATGTACCTCAGGACAAGGTGAACGACCTTTGGAAACAGTATCAGCAGCTTGTGGAGCAGTTCTACGATATGCTTAAACTTAATAATGAGTTCCGCGAGTACGACTTTAAGAAAAATCTTGAGATAAAAACGAAAATTTGTGAGGCTGCCGAGGCTCTTGTTGACGATGCTGATATTGTGTCTGCGTCGCGTCAGTTGCAGCAACTGCATGTTGAGTTTCGCGATGCCGGCCCTGTAGCGCCTGAACTGCGCGAGGAGGTGTGGGCACGTTTTAAAGCAGCTTCAACAGCCATAAATAAGCGTCATCAAGCGCATTTCGAGGAGAAAAAGGAGCGCGAGAGAGTTAATCTTGAGAAGAAGACCGCAATTTGCGAGGCAATTGAGCAGATTGATTTCGCTTCACTCAGCACCTATCAGGCGTGGAACGATAAAACCCAAGAGGTTCTTGATCTTCAGAGTCAATGGAAAGGAATTGGCTTTGCACCTCAGAAGATGAATCTTAAAATATTCGAGCGCCTGCGTGCTGCTTGCGATGAATTCTTCAGACGCAAAAGCGAATTCTTCAAGAGTGTGAAGACATCGCTTGCCGAAAACCTGGAGAAGAAACGCGCTCTTTGTGAAGCTGCCGAACAACTCAAAGATAGTGAGGAGTGGAAGGATACAGCCGATAAGCTTGCTGCTTTGCAAAAAGAGTGGAAGAGCGTGGGTGCTATTCCACAAAAATATTCCGACGCATTGTGGAAACGCTTTATTGGTGCGTGTGACTGTTTCTTTGAGCGCCGCAACAAGGCTACCTCTTCGCAGAGGTCTGTAGAGCAAGAAAATCTTAAACAGAAACGCGAGATTATTTCTAAGTTGAAGACTATAGATGCTCAGGCAACTTCGGAAGAGCAGGAGGCTCAGTTGACAGCATTGTCTAAAGAGTGGAACAAAGTGGGACATGTGCCTTTCAGAGACAAGGACAAAGTTTATAAAGAATACAAACAGGCTGTTGATGCCATATATGAAAGACTTCATATAAGTGCCAATGAACGCAAGTTGTCTGAGTTCCGTAGCAATATAGCCAAAGGTGGCGATAACCTTGGTCGTGAACGCGATCGTCTCATTCGTCAGTACGAGGCTATGAAAACCGAGATAAAAACTTATGAAAACAATCTTGGCTTCCTTAGCGTCTCAAACAGAAAGGGTGCAAGCCTTGTTGACGTTATGCATCAGAAGGTAGAAAAATTGAAAGCCGATGCCGAAATCGTTCTTAAAAAGATTCGCCTTGTCGAAGAGCAGATGGAGAAATAACCTCTTGATTGTGTGAATATAAAAATAGAAGTGGCGTACATGTACGCCACTTCTATTTTTATGAATAATGTTGTTATTCGTCAAAATCGTACTCGTCGTAATTCTCTTCTTCGTAATATTCTTCGTCGTCAGCGGGGAATTCGTCCTCAAAGTCGGGTTGCCAATCGGCAAAGTCGCGGGCAAGCATGCCTGCGTCGTAGTTGCGGTGTACAAGTTCTTCGCGCTTAACGGCAAGCATGCGGTTGTCTTCGCTGTTAAGTTCTTGCCATAAGATATCTTTCAGTTCTTGTACTCCCAATCCGGTTACCGAATAGATGAATACATGTGGACTACCTTCGGGGAGGTTCTCCGAGAGAATTTCTATCAACTCGTCTTCTAGAATGTCGCTTTT
>JAFTTA010000214.1 GCA_017467015.1 Bacteroidaceae bacterium | reverse complement strand
GTGGAGAATACAGAGTAGCCATACTCTTGCTCAACAGGAAAATAGTCGCTGACAGTGTTCTTTGCAGCAACAGTTCCTCTACGTTTTATGATGCCACTCTCAAAGAGGATAGCCTCTGTGAGGGTGGTTTTACCAGAGCCTGAACATCCTACGATTGCGATGTTCTTAATTTCGTTAGTTTGATACGTTTTCATATTACTGTATATATATTTGTTGTTAGACAGTTAAATTGTCAAATGCGGCGCCAATATACTCAATTTGGTTGAATTTGGCAACAAGATGGGCAATCTTTTTTATAAAATGCCAAAAATATTTTAACTTTGTCAATAATTTGTGCATTGTACCATGGCGGGCATATATATTCACATTCCATTCTGTAAGCAGCGCTGTCGCTATTGCAGTTTTTTCTCCTCTACTCGTGAGGGTGAGAAGGGGCGTTATGTCGATGCTCTTTGCAAAGAGATTGAGATGCGAAGGGGATATCTTGGTGGTGAAGTTGTGGAGACAATCTATTTTGGTGGTGGCACCCCCTCTACATTGTGTAAAAGTGATTTTGAGAAGATTTTCGGTGTGATAGATGCCTGTTTTTGTGTCGTAGAGGGTGCCGAAATAACCCTTGAGGCTAATCCTGATGACCTGACAGATGAATATCTTGCCATGCTTGCTCTTTTGCCTTTCAACCGTCTGAGTATGGGTGTACAGAGTTTCGATGACAATCTTCTGAAAACTTTGGGGCGTCGTCACGATGCCTCGAGAGCAATTAAGGCTTTTGAGGCGGCGCGTGCTGCGCGCTTCGCCAATATAAGCATCGACCTTATGTTTGCATTGCCCGGCTCCACCGCCGAAAGTTGGGCACAGGATCTTGAGACGGCCATATCGTTGCGCCCCGAGCATATATCTGCATATAATCTCACCTATGAAGAGGGTACGTCTCTCTACAATGCGATGCTTAAGGGTGATATAACGCCTCTTGACGAGGAACAGAATGTTGAGCAGTTCGGCATGCTTGTCGACAAACTTACAGAGGTAGGTTACCATCATTACGAAATTTCCAATTTTGCGCTTCCCGGGTGCGAGAGCCGTCACAATGGCAGCTATTGGCGTAATGTGCCTTATATTGGATGTGGCGCGGCGGCGCACTCTTATGATGGTGCTTCGCGTCAGTGGAATGTTGCCGACATCCCTTTATATATAAAAGGTATAGAGGAGGGTTGTGCCGATTACGAGATTGAGCATCTTAGCGAGTGTGAACTTTATAACGACGCTGTGCTCACGCGTCTTAGAACGCGTGAGGGCCTGCCCTTGGATTGGTTCAAAGAACAGTTCTCAGAGAAATTGAACAGCTATATGTTGAGAAATGCCGAGAAGTATATTGCCTGCGGAAATCTCATTCTCACCGACGAGGGTTGCATCAGACTTACAAGAAAGGGAATATTCATCAGTGATGCTATTATAAGAGACCTTATATACATAGAATAATAATTAATTTTACGGATATGAAACGAATTCTGACCATTGTGGCAGTTATTGCCACTGCGACTATGGCAAACGCACAGTCTATTTATTATCAAGACAAAACCAACTGCGATATGAAACGTCACACCTTGCGTGACGATGTGTTGCGAAAAGAGTTTGTGTTGCCCGAAGTTAATGGCTATAAAGTGCTAAAAGCCGACCTTCATAGTCACACTATATATTCCGACGGCAGTGTGACGCCCGAGTATCGTGTGCGCGAGGCATGGGTGGACGGTCTCGATGTGCTTGCCATTACCGAGCATGTTGAGTACCGTCCCACCGAAGGTCGTATGCTCACCTATCTGAAGGGCTATTTCTCTAATGCAATGAAGCCCGTCAATAATAGTGTCATAGGTAAGGCTGCGGATGAAAATGGTATTCTTGTCGACCTTAATGTCTCAAACAATCTTGCAATTTCTGCAGCAGCCGGTTATGGCATAACCATTATACCCGGTATGGAGATTACCCGTAAACCCGAGACTATCGGTCACTACAATGCTCTCTTCGTGAAGGATGCAAACACCATTTACGATGCCGACCCTGTGGCGTCGATAAAGAAAGCCCGTGAACAAGGAGCAATAATCATGCACAACCATCCTGGTTGGCGTCGCAAGAGCCTCGAAATGACTGATTTCGAGAAGCAGGTATATTCCGAGGGGCTTATTGATGGGGTGGAGATAATGAATGGTTCCGAGTTTTATCCCACCGTTGTACGTCGAGCAATGGAGAACAAACTTTTTATGGCTGCAAATACCGACATTCATGGTACAACTTCTATGGATTATACCAATCAGGGGCATTGGCGGAATATGACATTCATTCTGGCAAAAGATGCATCGTTGAAGTCTGTAAGAGAGGCGTTGGATAAGAAAAGAACGTTGGCGTATTCATTCGGTACACTTGCCGGCGACGAGAAGCTTGTAAAAGAGTTTTTTCTTGCTTGCGTGAAATTTGAAACTTTCCGAATAGATAAAAATGGCAAACGCACTATGCGTATGGTCAATAACACCTCAATGGATTTTGTGATAAACTTCGGAGGTAACCCTGTTCAGTTGCGTGCATTCACTTCGCGTAATGTGAGTGTGGCAAAGGGTAACAGCCTGAATTTTACGGTGGAAAATCTTTGGATTCCCACAGAACAGAAACATCCTTCATTTGAATTGGAATTTTAAAGGGATGACCATAACATGCAAATTGCCCCAAAAAAATGGGGCAATTTGCATGTTGTCTTTTTTGTTCTTCTTGTTTATGAGAGAGTTTTTGCTTGTTTCTCAATGCCTATCCTCGGGTTTTGTTGGATTGTTGATAAATGTGCAAAGGAACAAGTATTTAGAAACTGTTTAATTTTCTTGGCTTTCTGCAAAAATACGGAAAAATATGAGGCTTTCAAATGTCACTGTTATTATTAATTGTGAGAATGTATAAATGCATATATAACTCAAGAGACTGCGTTCGAAGTACGCAGTCTCTTGAGTTATATGGAGTTTTTTTACAACTATTATTATACCAAAGTCTCTACAACCTTCATTATTTCGAGACCTACAGCGTCTGCCTCTTCCTGTGAGGGTCCCTCGGAGTATACGCGGATGATGGGTTCGGTGTTGCTCTTTCTTAGGTGTACCCAACTGTTTTCGAAGTCAAGTTTTACACCATCGATGTCGTTGATGGCGGCTTTGCCTGCATATAGCTCTTTTATTTTTGCAAGGATGGCATCAACATCGGTGCCGGGTTGCAGGTCTATTCTGTTCTTACCCATGAAATATGACGGATATGTAGCGCGTAGCTCGCTCACCTTCTTGCCTTCGTGTGCCAAATGGCTGAGGAAAAGACCGATACCTACAAGGGCGTCGCGTCCGTAGTGGCTCTCGGGGTATATTACTCCACCGTTGCCTTCGCCACCGATGACAGCTCCGGTCTCTTTCATCAGTGTTACGACATTTACTTCGCCGACAGCAGATGCTGCATATTTGCCGCCACGTGCTGTTGTGACGTCACGCAGAGCGCGTGTTGAACTGAGGTTCGAGACTGTGTTTCCGGGTGTGTGTTTCAGTACATAGTCGGCAACTGTCACCAATGTGTACTCTTCGCCATACATCTCACCATTTTCGCAGATGATTGCCAAACGGTCTACGTCGGGGTCAACAACAAATGCAACGTCGTTGCCGCCTTTCTGCATCAATCCCATGATGTCGCAAAGGTTCTTTGCCAAAGGCTCGGGGTTGTGCTGGAAGTCTCCTGTAGGCTCGCAGTATAGCTTTTCTACGCTCTGTACGCCAAGCTGCTCGAGCAACATGGGCAGAACAACACCACCGACTGAGTTGACACAGTCAATTGCTACTTTGAAGCCGGCTTTTTTTATTGCCTCCACATCGACCAAAGGCAATGCAAGCACTGCGTCAATGTGTTTCTGGTTGTATGTCTCGTCGAGGCGATATTTTCCAAGTGTTTCAACATCGGCATATACAAATTCCTCGGCTGCTGCAATGCGCAATACCTCCTGTCCTTCGGCAGCGTTTAAGAACTCACCTTTTTCGTTCAGCAGTTTCAATGCGTTCCACTGGCGGGGGTTATGGCTGGCTGTAAGGATGATGCCTCCGCATGCTCCTTCCATTGTTACGGCGAGCTCTGTTGTTGGTGTAGAGGCGAGACCGATATCTACAACGTCAAATCCCATACCCATGAGTGTGCCGCACACAACTTTATTGACCATCTCGCCCGAGAGGCGTGCGTCGCGACCCACAACAATTTTATTACTCTGTTTGGTTGTAGTCTTGCGTATCAGCGCAGCATACGCCGAAGTCAATTTTACTACGTCTAGAGGTGTCAATCCTTCATCGGCATAGCCACCGATGGTACCTCTGATTCCTGAGATTGATTTAATTAATGTCATAAATGTTTTCGGGTATAAATGTTATTTGATAAAAACATGGGTAGACATACGAAGATGCATTTGATGTTCCTTTGGAATGTGGTACAATCAAGTTTACCTTCGCATAGTTTGCCGAATTGCGTGTGAAATAAAGGTAGGGCATCGGTGTCAGCCATCCCGAGGGAACATAGCTGCCATATTGGCTCTGCATGTACCCCTGCGTG
>JAFTTA010000213.1 GCA_017467015.1 Bacteroidaceae bacterium | reverse complement strand
TATGATAAAGATAAAACATTTATTATTTCTCCTTCTTTGCTGCTGTGTAAGCACAGCATTTGCACAGAAAGGCGCGAGAATTTCCGGAAACGTCTTTAGTGATTCCGAGGGTCCGCTGATTATGGTAAACGTAACCGAGCGCGACAAAGACAACCGTATTATCGAGGCTACCACAACCGATATGGAGGGTAACTTTGTTATGGTTGTAAAGAATACAAGTAACCGCCTCGAGGTTTCTTATATCGGTTATAAGACCGTAAGCCTCGAGATTGGTTCTCGTACAGTGTTCAATATCAAGATGGTAGAAGACAACGTGCTCGACGCTGTCGAAATTACCGCCAAGCCCCGTACACAGTCGGGAGCATTGGACATCCTCTCACGCGAGGTGTCACAGGCAACCCAGAAGTTCAGCATGAGCGAAATGGAAGGTCTCTCTTTCGCATCAGTCGACGAAGCACTTCAGGGACAGATTGCCGGTCTTGACATCACATTCAACTCTGGTGACCTTGGTTCAGGTACAACAATGCGTTTGCGTGGTACCTCATCAATCACAGGTAACTCACAGCCCCTTATCGTTGTAGACGACAACATCTTCGAGATGCCCACTGGTGAGAACTTCAACTTCGAGGACGCCAACAACGAGTCATTCGCTCAGTTGCTCGCCGTTAACCCCGAGGACATCGAGTCAATCGAGGTGTTGAAGGATGCTTCTGCCTGCGCCATCTGGGGTTCACGTGGTGCTAACGGTGTCATCAAGATTAAGAAAAAACGTGGTTCACGTGGTAAGACACGTTTGCAGTACAGCTACCGTTTCAAAGACAAATGGATTCCCAGCGGTCTTAACCTGCTCAACGGTGACGACTACACCATGTTGCTCAAGGAGTCACACTTCAACCCCCGCCAGAACCCCAGCATCGGTAATGTAGAGGAGTTGAACTACAACGTAGAGCTTCCCGAAACATTCCACAACTACAACAAGAATACCGATTGGGTTGACCTCGTTTCAAAACACGGTTACACCAATGAGCACAACATTGCTCTTACCGGTGGTGGTGAGAAAGCTACATTCCGTATCTCAGGTGGATACTACAATGAGACAGGTACCATCATCCGTCAGTTGCTCGACCGTTTCACTACAACCATGGCTCTCGACTACTATGTATCAGACCGTATCAAGGTTGTATCTGACTTCTCTTTCACATACACAAACAACAGAAAGAACTACGAGTACGACGCTGATGGCGATGGTGCAAATGACGGTATCCTTGCTGCTTCACAGATTATCATGCCTAACATGTCAATCTATCGTTACGACAGAAATGGAAACATGACAGACGACTATTTCCAGATGCAGCAGAATGCAGACGGTATATTCGATGGCAACCAGAAGAATATCAAGAACCCCATTGCGTTGGCAAAATATGCACGCAACAACGAGGAGTCATACTCAATCACACCTCAGTTGACCCTTGAGTACAACCTCCTTGGTCTTGAGGACGACGAGACACAGTTGAAGTATCGCGGTATGGTCAACATGAATGCCAATACATTCACCGAGACATCATACTTGCCTTCAGAGTTGACAGCGACAGCGTGGAACAACGACCAGATTAACAAGTCTTACATGAAAGACTACAAATCTTTGCAGTTCACCACACGTCACAACCTTATCTTCACTCCTCACTTCAACAACGAGGATCACTTCTTGACAATGACAGCTCAGTTCGAGCTCTACTCAGGAACCAACTCAGAGCAGAGAGAGACAACATATGGTCTTCCCTCAGGTGACTTCTCTTCTACAACTCTCGGTTCTAAACTCTCGAATGCAGGTACATCTACAGGCGAGTGGCGTTCAATGTCATTTGCTTACCAGAGCCACTACTCATACAAGTCAAAATACTCACTCGGTTTCACACTCCGTGCCGAGGGTAACACCAAGTTCGGTGCCGACGAGAAATGGGGTTACTTCCCCGCTATCTCAGGTCGTTGGAACATCAGCGACGAGCCTTGGATGAAATGGTCAGAGAAATGGCTCAGCATGTTGTCAATCCGTCCCGGTTACGGTTGGTCAGGTTCAGCCCCCGGTCAGGACTACCTCATGTACTCAACATATAACCCCAATGGTGCATATGTAGATATGTCTGCATTTGTTCCCGGTGGTATGCGTTTGACAACACTCCGTTGGGAGAGAAAGAAAGAGTTCAACCTCGGTTCTGATATCGAGCTCTTCAACAGTCTCATCATCGGTGCATTCAACTACTACGACAACTCAACCAGCGATCAGTTGATGGGTGGTTACAAAATCCCTACATCAACAGGTTACGAGAGCCTCGCCTACAAGAACACCGGTGAGCTTCGCAACAAGGGTTGGGAGATGAACATCAGCACAAGCAAAATCAAGATTGCAAAAGACTTTCAGGTTAGCGCTTACTTCAACATCGGTCAGAACTTCAACTCTGTAGAGTCAATGGAAGAGCGCGTGCTCAACGCAACAAACGGTGATTACGACTTCAAGAACGGTACATACCTCGGACGTATTCAGGTGGGCAACCCCTTGGGTTCAATCTACGGTTTCCGTTACAAAGGCGTATATCGTTACAGCTACAAGAACTGGGAGAAAGCAAACCAGATTTCTGAGGATATGATGAAAGAGCAGGGTATCGACCAGAGCAACCCCATTGCAGTGAAAAACTTCGTAGACAAGAACTACGAGTACTTCTCTTGCCCCGTTGTTCGCGATGCTGACGGTAAAGTGGTTTACAATGCCGACGGTACACCCAAACAGATTGTTTACAACTACGACACAGAGTCTGACCAGTCATCTTATGAGTTCAGAGGTGGTGATGCAATCTACGATGATATCAACTTCGACGGTAACATCAACGAGCTCGACCTTGTTTACCTTGGTAACTCTAACCCCAAAGCACAAGGTGGTTTCGGTTTGACTTTCAACTACAAACGCTTCACTTTGAAAGCCAACTTCACATATCGTTACGACTTCGACGTTATGAACATGGCACGTATGCGTGTTGAGAACATGCACACCAACTACAACCAGAGCATCGCAGTTAACTGGCGCTGGCGTAAAGAGGGTGACATGACAGAGATGCCTCGCGCGCTTTACAACACAGGTTACAACTGGTTGGGTAGCAGCCGCTACGTAGAGGACGCTTCATACATCCGTCTCTCATACTTGCAGCTCTCTTACAACTTCGAGCCCAGTTGGTTGAAACAATATGGTTTGCAGACACTCAACATCTACGCTTCTGCCGACAACCTCTGCTTCTGGTCTAAGTACACAGGTCTTGACCCCGAAATTTCAGCCGGTTCTTGGGGACGTGCAGCGGATAACTCAAAAACTCCTCGTTCACGTTCATACACACTCGGTCTTTCAGTTGCATTCTAAAATAAGTAAGATATGAAAAGAATTAAAAATATAATTGCTTCAGCGGTGATGGCGGTAGCTCTCGGATGCTCCACTATGATGACATCATGTACGGACTTCCTTACTATCTACCCCACAAACTCCACCATTTTGGAGAATTACTGGAAAACCGCAGAGGACGTCAACTCAATGTTGGCTGCCTGTTACAAAAACATTATTCACGAAGATGTTATTAAGCGTATGATGGTATGGGGCGAGTTGCGTGCCGATAACATCATCACACGTACAAACGCGTCAACCGACCTTAAATACATTGTCGAGGCGAACCTTTTGGAAACAAACGATTGGTTCAAATGGTTCCGTTTCTACCAGACAATCAACTACTGTAACATGCTTATACAGTATGCTCCCGGTGTAATCGAGGAGGACCCCAACTTCTTGCAGGAAGACCTTGACATTGTTCTTGGTGAGGCTCACGCTTTGCGCGCTCTCTGTCACTTCTACCTTGTACGTTCATTCCGCGACATCCCCATGAACTACGAGGCATTGGATGCTGACGAGCATGTTAAAGCAGAGTATCCTCAGGTAGATCCTTTGGTAGCTCTCGACAGCATCATGATTGACCTTGAGTATGCAGCAGGCAAAGTAATGCCCAGTGGCGATTTTACTAACGTGAGTGTTGCCGATGGCGAAACTGTTGATTACAACAAGTGCCGCATCACCACAAATGCAGTGTATGCAATGATGGCTGACGTAAGCCTCTGGCAGGCAGCTTTCACACAGTACACAGAGAACACTGAAACTCCTTCGGCTAAGGCTGTTCAGTACTACGACAATGCAGTTGTATATTGCGACAAGGTAATCGACGCTATGAAAGCCGACATCGAGGAGGCTGTGAAGAAATACAATGTATCGCTTAACGACATGGGAGAAGGTACAAAGAACCCCTATTATCTTACACCCAATGAGAACGTTAACAAGCAGTCGATGATTTCTTCGGCTTATAACCAGATCTTCGGTAACATGTCATCAATGATGTTCTCACGTGTACCCTTGGACGAGGTTATCTTCAAATTGCAGTTTGGTCCCAACACCAACCCCAACGCTGCTGTGAAGAGCCTTTATGGATATCACGCAACATCGGGTTCATTCATGGTTCCCAGCAAGGCGTCAATCATCGTAGACCTCTATGAGGATACTGATATCCGTAAGTACAGCTTCACCAGCGCTCCCATTAAGGCAACCGGTGACGACAAAACCGAGTACACAATTGCTAAGTATACCACTAAATCATCAACTCTTAACGGTGGTGCGAACACTAACGCATGGTATGGTGACATCAACAACCCCTCGGACTGGATTATCTATCGTAAGACAGATGTGATGTTGATGAAGGCTCTTGCACTTGCAAGCCGCAATACTGCAGAGACCGACCTGGCTCAGTCATTCGAGCTTGTTCAAGCTGTAAACCGCCGCTCGGTAATCGAGCCTCGCGACTCTTTGGAGCCCGCACAGTACACCACTGCCGAGTCTATGAAAGCTCTTGTTCTCGACGAGCGTCTTCGCGAGCTCACATTCGAGGGCAAACGTTGGTACGACCTTGTACAGAAAGCTCTCTGCGAGCGTTCTACAAAGTCTGTTCTTGAACTCGTAATCAAGAAACTCGACAGCAATGCCGGTGCAGTACAGAGCAAGATGGCGTCTATCAACTCGCTCTTCTGCCCCATACACGAGGATGAACTTAAATTGAACCCCGCTCTCAAGCAGAACCCTGCATTTGAAAGCAATAGCTCTATTGAACGAAACTAATTGCCCTATCCCGTCGGGCAGTCGCCCGACGGGGAGCAATTAACTATGATAAATATTTTTAACGAGCATAAAATAAAAATTCATGTCATTGAAAAAATTTATATGTAGAAATATCTTGGGAGGTTTTGTCGCTGCTGCGATTTGCTTGTCAGGCTTCGTCTCACAGAGTTGTAGCGATGATATCGACCAGTCTAACCGATATACATTCACCGGCGAGACAGTTGTCGACTATCTTAAAAACCGTCAGGATTCATTTTCTAACTTTATAAGCATATTGGACAGAGCCACCATCAGCCGTGCGAACTCCTCATTTGCAGGTAGCTTGACACACCTTCTTGGTACATACGGTACATATACCGTTTTTGCACCTACAAATGATGCTGTCACAACTCACTTGAAGGAGCAATACGAGAAGTATATCGCCGACAGTACAGCCCTTTCATTGGGACAGATTGACTCTGTCGACTATCACGACACAGGTATTCACTCACCCTATCTCGAGGATTTGAGTGACTCAATGTGTTCAGAGATAGCAAAGAACCATATCATTGAGAAGGGTTACATGACCTTCGACCTTGCCGAGGGCGCATTCCCCGAACCCAACCTCAATGACCGCTATATCACACTTTATTGGGTGGTTACAGACTCTGTATCAGGTACAGTACGTATCAAGCTGAACGACAGTTCGTTCATCACAGGCTCGGACAACGAGGTTGAGAATGGTGTTGTTCAGATAATCGATCGCGTGCTCAGCCCTTCAACAGCGCTTTTGCCCGACCTTCTGAAAAGCTACGAGGATAAATTCTCAATCTTCTCAGGTGCCATTACCAAGACAGGTATCGATTCACGTATCCGTCAGGCAAAAATCGAAGACCCCACTATCGAGTATGGTGCATTGAAAAACCGTGAGTGGCAGGCGAGTGGTGCAAAACCCGCTCTTATCCCCGAGACACACTATGTGAAGTTCACACTGCTTGCAGTGCCCGACACAGTGTTCTATCAGAACGGTATCTACAGTGAGGAGGACCTCATCAACTTTGCCAACTACTGGTATGGCGAGAAATATCATGAGGGAACACCTAACTACGATGATTTCAAGAGTCCTGAAAACCCCTTGTATCGTTTCTTGGCATATCACATCATCGATCGTCAGTTGCAGTACAGCGGTGGTTTCGTAATGAATGAAATAAAAATCGGTAGCTTCGACTCTAAAGTTCAGATGGGACAAGATAAAGGTTACGACAGTTACGAATACTTCGAGACATTGCTTGGAAATGGTAAACCCATCAAGTCAACAATGCCTTTTACACCTTCTTACTATCCCGAGTTGACAAATCAGATTGTCCTCAACTATGCTCAAGAGAATGGTAAGGTATTCTACAATCCGGAATTGCGTAAACACATCAACATACGAGTAATGCCTGTTGCCGAGTTCAAAGAACTCGCAGGCATTGAAGGTGAATTCCGTCAGGAGGCTATCAACGGTATGATACACCCCGTGAGCGGTATGTTGGTTTACAACAACGACGAGATGAAGGGTAACATCCTTAACGAGCGTATGCGTTGGAACTTCATGGCGTTCTTCCCCGAGCTCACCAACAACAACATCCGTTGGGCACAAGGTTACGGAACCAAATGGGAGTACTACCGCATTCCTCAGGGATATTGTAAACGCATCAAGTTCAATGCTTCTCAGTCGAACATGTACTATCTCTATCCCCACGCCGGTAGCGATGCCTCATGGGCAGACTATCAGGGTGACGAGATTATCACAGCAGGTAACTACGACTTTGAATACCGTATCCCTCACGTGCCCGCCGGAACATATGAGCTTCGTCTCGGTACATGTCTCTGTGATACACGAGGTATAGGTCAGGTTTATGTCGACGGTAAAGTGGCAGGTATCCCTGTTGACCTCCGTACAGAGAGTGGTAGTGAACTTGTACGTCAACGTTTCGCTTTCGAAACCGACGACAATCTTATGCGTGAAGGCGGTGAAGAGGCTATAGAGGACGATGACAAAGCACGTCGCAACCGTGGATACATGAAAGGACCGGCTTCGGCATTTGTAAGTAGCGGTTCGATATCATTGCGTAACTCTTTTAACTCGGCTCGTATCATCATTGGTACATTCCAACTCACCGAAGGTGACCACTGGATACGTTTCAAAACAGTGTTGGAAGACCCTGCTACAGAGTTTATGCACAACTACTTTGAGATTGTTCCCCGCAGCATTATCACTAATACTGCTAAACCCGAAGACAAGAACTAATAGTATAAGATAGCGTAAAGTAATTCATAATGTTACATATGAATGACACATATAGAAGAATGTTAGGCAAGGTGATGACTGCTTTGTCTGTATGTCTTGTGGCAGCATTCTTAAGTTGTTCTGAGGACATAGATGAATCTAATCGTTACACATTCACGGGCGAAACAATTGTCGACTATCTTGAGAATCGTTCCGATGTATACAGCAGTTTCCTACACATATTGGACAATGCTTACATAGGCGAAAGCTCGGCAGGCAGCATACGTCACCTGTTATCGACATACGGTACATATACCTGTTTTGCTCCTACGAATGCGGCAGTTGAAAGATTCCTCTTTGAACAGGACTCTATCTATAAGGATAATCTTGAGAAACTTCAAAACGGTGAAATATCCGAGAAAGATTTTCATGATACAGGAGTCCACTCACCCTACCTCGAGGACCTTTCGGCTGAAAAATGTACAGAGATTGCCATGAACCACCTACTCGAAAAGGGCTACCTCACAGTAGACCTTTCCGAGGGTGCGTTCCCCAGTCCCAGTATGAACGACCGTTTCATTACCATAGTTTGGCAAGTGGACGAAGCAACCTCAATGGTGTTTCCTATCCTTAATAACAACGCAAAAATCATAGAGGCCGATGTAGAGGTGGAGAATGGAGTGGTGCAGACATTGGATGCAGTGCTCAATCCATCAACAGCTCTGTTGCCCGACCTAGTGGAGGCACAAAAAGAGTATTTCGCCATTTGGGCAAAAATACTCGAAATGACAATGCTCGACTCTGTGATGCGTCACACCGAGGACAAGACATTCACCCGCGCAGGCGAAGCTTACAGTTCACCCTATGTGCAAAAGAACTACCCCGGTAGCACATTCCTGCCCTACTCGAAGAAATATAAGTATACCATCTTCTTAGAGAGCGATTCAATCTTCAAGGAGAACGGTATAACAACTGTTGAGGAGTTGCAGGCTGAATGTGAGAAATGGTATGGTACTGAGGATAGGGACGACCCGTCAAGTCCCCGTAACGCACTTTACAAGTTTGTGGCATATCACATACTCGATCGTCAATTGCTCTATTCAAGCGGAACAGGTCCCGGTGGCTTCATCATGGAGAACTATGAGGACAACTATAACTCTGAAGATATGATGTACGGTAACAAATACGACCGTTACGACTACTTTGAGACAAAGTTGCCCTACACCCTGTTGAAAGTGACACGTCCCTTGACCAGCCTTGAATATGGCAAAGAGGTGGTACTTAATTATGCTCAGAATGGTGGAAAGAAGTTCAATGACAGCAATATGAGAAAACATCTCAATGTCATTGTCTTCTCGCCCGGCCAAGCAGCGGAGTTAATGCCCAATTTCAAATACGACGCACTGAACGGATACATACATCCCATTAATAAAATCCTCATTTACAACGAAAATGAGATGGTGGGCAATGTGTTGCGCGAGCGTATGCGATTTGATTTTGCATCGTGGTTCCCCGAACTCACCAATAACAATATCCGTTGGGCAAGACGTTCGGCACGTGCAAAGGTGTTCTTCATCCCAGATGGCTATTGCAGCCGCATAAAGATGAACTCCGAGGTGAGCGAGCTTTACTATCTCTGTGGAACAAGTAGTTGGAACAACTATCAGGGTGACGAACTGCTCTCGTCGAACCTCTTCGACTTTGAGTATCGTATGCCTTACGTTCCTGCCGGCACATATGAGTTGCGATTTGGTTACGCACGTTATCCCAATCGCAGTGTGGTGCAGTTCTACGTAGATGGTAAACCTACCGGTATCCCCGTCGACTTGCGCAGAAATGATATAACCGAGGCTTTTATCGGATTTATCAACGACAACGAGTTGGCAGACGAAACCGAAATTTCAGAGAACGATAAAGAGATGCACAATCGTAACTGGATGAAAGCACCTGCATCGTTTATGGTGGAAAATGGCAAGAATACCCGCGATACAAGCGTCCCTATGCGATATGTTCTGGGTATGTTCTACCTCAGTGAAGGCGAGCATTGGTTCAGAATGAAAAACGTTCGCGAAGACCAAGCCACCGACACACAGGGACATCACGATTACTTCGAGATTGTTCCAAAGGCGATTGTAACAGATCCCTCTGTACCCGAAGACCGCTATTGATAATAACGAAATAAATTTAATTAATAACAATATGAAAAGACAATTTAAACATGGAATGTCGCTGGCAGTTGCCATCCTAAGTGCATTGTTCGTTAATACAGCCTGCACCGAGGAGTGGGACGACCATTACGACAACAATGGCACAAACACAGGTAAAGGTACAATGCTTGAGTACGTCAAAGGACAGAGCGACCTTTCCGATTTTTGCGCCGTAGTAGAAGCTTTGGGTTGTGCAGACTCGTTGTTCAACCAGTCACGTGCTTACACTCTGTGGGCTCCTGTCAATGAATCTTTTAACAAAGAGGAGATGATGGATTCTATCAACAACGGACGTCGCGACTGGGTGATGCAGCGCTTTGTTAAGTCACACATCGCAAACTACCTGAATCCTGCTTCAGAGGCAATGGACGACGAGAACTTCGTTCTTCTTCTCAATGAAAAGATGGTTATATTCTCGGGTGACTTTGAGAGTGGTTACAAATTTGATGGTAAAGAGGTTAAAGAGGCCAACCAGCGTGTATCAAATGGTATTGTTCACAAGGTAGACGGTGCTGTTGAGTACGCACTCAACCTTTGGGAGTACCTTGCTGCAACAAAGGATGGTGTTGACTCAGTTGCTAAGTTCCTTTACTCTTTCAATATCACTGAATTTGATGAGTACGCAAGTGTTAAAGCACCTAACGGTCGTACATATATCGACTCAGTATTCAAAAATTCAAATGTATGGTTTGAAAAGTTCGGTGACAAATATTCTGCCGGTATCGGTGATGTTACAGCCGAGGACTCTACATACATGATGTTCGTACCTACTAACACAGTATGGAATGAGTGGGTGCCTCAGATAGAGAAACTCTTCAACTTCTATTACAATAGTGACGATGAAGCTGCGAAGTTCGAAAAGGATTCATTGCGTTGGCTCTATGCTCGTAAGAGCTTGTTGAAGAATATGCTCTTCAGCGTTAAGGATCAGCCCGCTATCATCTCGGACAACAACGGTATCCTCGACGAAGATGGCGATGGTGAGCGCGACTCATTGTATTCAACTTTCAACCCCTATGACATCTCAGCCAACAAGCGTCGTCTTATCGCAAGAGCCGACCTTATGAATGGTTCGACCGAGGGTGTTGAATGTTCAAATGGTACATTCTACATCAAGAACAACTTCAACTTCTCACCCTACTATATCTGGCAGGATACAATCAAGGTTGAGGCAGAGATTACAGACTATCAGGGTGCTCAGTTTGCAGGTTCTAAAGATAAATTTGAAACATCATGTAACGCGTATACACGTTTCGTAAGCAAGATTGCTGTTCATGATTCGATTCCCGCTGAGGATTGCAAGGACCGCACATATGTTGAGGGCATCGGTACTTCAACAAAGGCTAACCCCGAGCTTGTTTGGACAATTCCCGAGGTACTTTCGGGCAGCTACTATATTGGTGCTGTTATGATACCTCCTCACTATGCCTCTAAGAGAGCACTTGTTGAGGAATCTTTGCCCAACAAAATAAATATTCAGGTTAAAGCAAATAACGGCAAGGGTACTGCCGAACAGCTTGTTAAGAACGAGTCAAAGAACTTTATTTACAACGATCCTACTCGTGTAGACACTATTTGGCTTTCTGATAAAGATGGTAACCGTGTTAAGGTTAAATTCCCCTACAGCGAGTATGGCTTAGATTTGACCAAGACAACTGTTACAGTAAGAGTGGCATCAGCGGTTGACAGAAAGGATGTTGACAAAGACAAGAAGGAAATTTATAACCGTACCTTGCGTATCGACAATGTCATTCTTGAACCGGTTGAAGATGACGTAGAAGAATAATCTTGGAGTATGAAAATTAAAAAATCAACTATGTATATGCGACAAATTATGCAAGCAATGGTGACGTTAGCAGTGCTAATGTCATCTACCGCGACAGTTTCCGCTATGGTTACAAGCGGTAACGAAGCGAACGATACAGTTTCGGCTAAAGCAAAAGCGGCTGAATTTGTAGTGGCACGAACAATTACAGGTGTCGTTTATGATGCAGCTACCAAAGAGCCTATACCCGGTGTTCGCGTACAGGCTACCGGCCATGCTAATGTCACAACCATGACAAACGGCCAGGGTGCTTACACTTTGAATATTCCTTCATACGTAACTTTGCTCAGCTACTCAACCCCCGGTTACGCACTTGTTCAGCGTCCCGTACGTGACGACGAGGTTATCGATGTATATATCTACACTGATAAGTTCAGCACAGAGTACAACGATGATATCGTTATCACCTCTACCAACAAATCGGAAGTAGGAATAGGTCCTGCACTAACCATCGACGATGAGATTGCAAACAAACTTGGAGCAGATGTTCGCTCTATCACACGTTCAGGAACTCCCGGTATAGGTATAGCAATGTTCGTTCGTGGTGTGAACTCACTGAACGCCAACGCACAGCCTTTGGTTGTTGTTGACGGTGTAATCGTTGACTTGCAGGAGAACACTGGCGCTCTTCACACTGGCGCATTCAACAACATACTTTCTGCTATCGACGTGAACGACATCGCTGATGTTCAGATTATGAAGAATGCAACTGCACTCTATGGCGCTCGTGCAGCAAACGGTGTCCTTCTTATCACAACAAAACGTGGTAAGAGCATGGCTACACGTATTACTGCAAACATCTATGGTGGTGTTACACTCACTCCCAAACTCCCCGACATGATGGCTTCTGAGCAGTATCGTACATATGCCAACGAACTTATGGGTACTCTGGAGTTGACAACAAGCAAGTACAAACATCCTTTCTTGCAGAGCAACCCCGACTATCCTTACTACAATATGTATCACAATGAGACAGATTGGGCAGACTATGTATACCGCGAGGCTTTCACACAGAACTACAAGGTTAATGTAGAGGGTGGTGACGACATCGCTATGTATAACTTCTCACTTGGTTACACAAATGCCGAGAGCACATTGGAGGCTAACGACTTCAACCGCATGAACATCCGCTTTAACTCGGATATTACATTGGCTAAGAACCTCAAAACACGTTTCGACATCGGTTACAGCCGTGTTCAGCGTGCGTTGCTCGACGACGGTGCTCCCGAGGAGTATGAGACTTCACCTATCTCTTCAATAGGTTTCCTCTCAAGAATCAAGTCTCCTTTCCTCAGCCCCTACATGTTCTCAATGGAGAAGGGTTCAGAGGGACAGAAAACTTCTGTTTACGACAAAGCCGATACATTCATCTATGACATTCTCCGTCAGGGTGGTGAGACAGATGATTACCGCAAGGCTGCATACTACAACCCTGTTACAATCATCAAAGCCGGTGATGGCGAGAACAAGAACTTCCAAGAGTACACTCAGTTTACATTGAGCGTTGCTCCCGAACTCACATTGGGTGATTTCAAAATCACTGAGCTCTTTAACTACTCATTGTATCGCATGAGCGAGAAATATTACTTGCCTTACGGTGCTACTCCCAGCAATACACAGTACCACTTCTATGTTGAGAACTACGGTACCATCGGTAACAAGCTTGCTTCGTACTTCGGTAAAGAGGCTTCTATCACCAGCGATACACGTGTTTCTTGGAAGAAATCATTTGGTGCTCACAACTTCAACGTATTCGGTGGATTCCGTTACACTAACTTCTCAATGGATGGTAACTACCTTTCAGCTGTGAACTCAGGTAACGACAACTCTACAAACATCAACGAGAGCTACTCTCACCTTGTTGACAATGGTGACAACAACGAGTGGACAAACCTCGCTTGGTATTTGAACGCTGATTACAATTTGCTTACACGCTACTTCTTGCAGGGTACTGTATCTATGGAGACATCATCACGTTTCGGTATGGAGTCTGACGGTGGTGTTGACCTTGGCGGTGTTAAATGGGGTGTCTTCCCCTCAGTGCAGGCAGCATGGTTGCTCTCTTCTGAGTCATGGTTCAAAGTTCCCGCTATCAACTCTTTGAAGTTGCGTGCAGGTTACGACATGACAGGTAACGACGCTATCGACTTCTACGCTGCACGCAGCTATCTCGAGGCTATCAAGTATAAAGACAGCTACATGGGTGTTCAGCTCGGTAACGTAGAGAACGACGGTGTAAAATGGGAGACAACTTCACGCTTCAACGTAGGTCTTGACGCTATCCTCTTCAACGACCGCGTAGCTCTCTCATTTGACTGGTACAAGGCTAAGACACAGGATTTGCTTGTTGCTAAGAAATATCAGTTCGTAACAGGTATGGGTACATACTGGAGCAACGGTGGTGAGATGGAGAACACCGGTTTCGAGGCTTCTATCAATGCGAAGGTTATCAACTCAAGAAACTTCACATGGGAGCTTGGTGCTTCTGCAGGTCACTACAAGAACGAGGTAACAGCTCTTGACGAGGCTCTCGATCCCGTAGCAGTTTACGGTGGTGAAGTTATCACACGCGTAGGCGACGATATCGGTTCATTCTATGGCTACAAGACAGATGGTATCATCAACGATGCTGCCGAGTCTGCACAGCTTGGTCTCTATCAGGTAGATGCAACTGGCAAACCCGAATACTTCAAAGCCGGTGATGTTAAGTTCGTTGACATGACAGGCGAGGGCGAAATAAATGCAGCCGACAAGGTGGTTCTCGGTGATCCTCACCCCGACCTCTATGGTAACATCTTCTCTAAGATGACTTACAAGAACTGGCAGCTCGACATCCTCTTGAACTACTCTTTGGGTAACGACGCATATAACTACTATCGTCAGCAGCTCGAGAGCGGTAGCAACTTCTTCAACCAGACAACAGCAATGTTGAACCGTTGGACACACGATGGTCAGGACACATACATGCCTCGTATTGCTTACGGCGATCCCATGGGCAACAGCCGTTTCTCTGACCGTTGGATTGAGGATGCATCATACTTGCGCTTGAAGAAAATTCAGCTCTCTTACAACTTGCCTCTCTCACTGAGCTGGTTGCAGGGTATCACAGTATGGGGTGCAGCTGAGAACATTCTCACCTTCACCGACTATCTGGGCAACGATCCCGAGTTCTCGGTTAGCAACAATGTATTGTACCAGGGTGTTGATGCAGGTTTGCTTCCCCAGAGCCGCAGTTTCCACTTAGGTGTAAAAGTTAACCTCTAATGAAACAATAACCTGAGATATTAATGTCCGTGCAGTGCGTGCCGGCACGTAGTCGGCACTGCACAGCGGGCTTTAAGAAACTTGGAAAAACATAAATTCAACTAAAATGATGAAAAAGAATTTTATTTATAGTCTTTGCATATTGCTTTGCGGAGCGATTTTCATGATCTCTTGCGATGATATGCTTGAAGTTGAGTCTGACCGCGTCGAGTACAACTTGGACGATTTGACGCTGAATGATACTGTTTACTCTGTTCTCGGTATCTTGAAGAAAGTTCAGGCTGTTGTTGATCGTCAGGTGTTGCTTGGCGAGTTGCGTGGCGACCTTATGGTTGTTAACGAAAAGAGTGCTGTGACAGATATCCAGAAAATAGCTCGTTTTGAGTTCGAGGATGAGAACAAATATATCGATGTGAAAGATTATTATGCTATCATCAACAACTGTAACATCTATCTGAAACGTGTAGAGAAAAACCTCAATGCTGAGCGCGATGGTAAAAAACCTTTGCTCAAAGAGTTTGTAGGCGTTAAGAGTATCCGTGCATGGGCTTACATGCAGCTTGCAACGAACTACGGCAATGTTCCTTACTTCACAGAGCCCATCCTCACTCACTCAATGGCTGAGGAGATAATGCAGCGCGAGAGCTTGGGTATGGCTGAGTTGGCACAGAAACTCATTGAGGACATCGAGCCTTATGCTAACCCCAATGTTTACCCCATGCCCAACTTCCCCGGTATGGAGGTTGCAACAGAACTTTACTTTGTTCCCATCCGTCAGTTGCTTGGCGACCTCTATCTCTGGACAAAGCAGTATAGAAAAGCTATCAAGAACTACTACAACGTTATCTATGACAACAGATATGTGAGCAACACCGACTCTGTTTCATGGATTGATGTTAAGGATGGAGAGGTTACATTAATGTCAAGCTCTAACTATAGTCCTCTATATTCGATAACTACGAAAAGTTCAATCGCGGTAGCTACATTCTCGACAAACTCTGACCAGGGTACAGTTTCAGAACTTGGTGATATCATCAGTCCTATGGGTATTGTCGGCTCACACATGGTAGCAGCTTCTCCCGGTATCTTCGGTCTCAGCAAGAAACAGGTTTATTTCTTCAGCAACCGTCAGAAGGGTGATAAACTTGTTCAGGTAGAGAACCCCAGCAAGGAACAGCCGGGCGACCTCCGTCTCTATGCTAACACTCGTGAGGCTGAGACAAATGAGGAAGATGGTATCCTGTACGAAGGTGTAATCTCTAAATGGCCTATGATGATAGACGCTATCAAGTTGGGTCGTCCCGTGCAGACATATCTCCGCCTTGCCGAGGCTATCGTAGGTCTTGCATCAAGCGAAGAGGGTTGGATGGTTGTTAAGCCCGATACCACTCCTGCTTATGTCTTGGCTATGGATATCCTTAAGGTTGGTCTTAAAGACAGAGTTTATCAGTTGATTAAGCAGACCGGTACTGAAGAGGTAGAGGCTAAGAAGGTTAAGATTGACGAGGAGACAGGCGACACAATCAAGATTGAGGTAGACGGTGTGTTGGTTCCCGATACATTGTATTACACAGTGACAGTGCCTGTTTACGAGAAGGATTCTATGAACTTCAACGAGGATGAGTTCATTGCAAACACAGGTGTTCATACACTTGGCTCAGGTCAGTCAGACCTCAATGCAAAGTACTCTATTGCTAGTACTAATGACTCTTGCATAGCTGATTACTTCAACAAACCTATCGTTGGTTACAAGACTGTTCTCGATAAGGATGGTAACCCCGTTATCAACGAGGAGACTGGTGAGGAGGTAACTCTTCCCGACTATGCTCTTACAGAGGAGGACAGAATCAACTATGTTCGCAACCTTATCATCGACGAGTGCGCTCTTGAGCTCGCATTCGAGGGTTATCGTTTCACCGACCTTGTACGTTTTGCTGAGGCTGTAGGTGACGTTGATGTTCTTGCTAAACGTGTTGCAGGTCGTGCATTTGAGAACTCGGTTAACTATTATAACCCTGCTTATCAGTACGACGCAACTCTCTATCAGAAGTTGATAGACAAAGCAAATTGGTATCTTCCCTTGAAGTAATTATTTGCTTGATATAATTATGATGACGAGGCTCAATCGAGCCTCGTCATCACTTTTTTATATGTGAGTATATAAAAACATCTTTCGTTTAACGTTTATTTATAAAAGAAAATGCTATTTTTGTGAACAAAATCGCATCCTAAATTGTTTAATATATAAAAGGAAGAATTATGAAAAAATATTATTGCACAGTATGTCAGTGGGTTTACGACCCAACTATAGGTGACCCTGAGTCAGGAATTGCAGCAGGAACAGCTTTTGAAGATATCCCTGAGGATTGGTGTTGTCCCCTTTGCGGAGTAGGCAAAGAGGATTTTGCTCCTGTTGAGGAGGAATAATCCTTTATTCGGTCATATGAAACAAAGAGAGGGTGACCCAAAAGTCATTAACAAAGAAAACAAACCCCGTCAGAGTTGTTCTGGCGGGGTTTGTATGTCACAAAAGTGGGTTTTTAGGTCACCCTCTCTTTGTTGTGTATAGTTCATTCTTTTCGCAACGTTACAAAAATAATGTCACTCGGAGCGCAGAAACGTATCTTTTTTCGCGATGTCCCCAACCCGTTAGAGGTTATTACCGGCGTGCCGTTGTCGGTGTGGTTAAGCCCTGAGAGAAAGCGTTTGCCATAGCGTGAATGGGTGACCGGTGCATAGAGTCCCAACAGAGTCACTTGCCCACCATGTGTGTGCCCTGAAAATACCGCTGAAACGTTCTCTATGCTCGTGTTTTGTGCATAGTCGGGTGTGTGTACGACCACTATGGTAAAAGCGCTG
>JAFTTA010000212.1 GCA_017467015.1 Bacteroidaceae bacterium | reverse complement strand
TATACATCAGTTCGTTTACCACTATGCCTTGTGAAAGTGGTAGGTCGGGGTGCAGCTCGGCTGTCGAGGGTTTAATGGATATTTGCTGAATGAGAATTACGCTCTTCTCGTCGGGTGAGAAGAGGAAACCATCTACTCCTTTCTCGCTGTTGCTCAGCTGTTTGCGTTCTGTTCCATCAGGGTTCATCTCCCACACCTGACTGCTGCCACTTGCGTTGGAGAGGAAAGCTATTTTTGTCCCGTTTTTTATCCATACCGGGCTGCTTTCGTTGCTTGCAGTGGTTGTGAGAAGTATCTGGTCGCTGCCGTCAGGCTGCATTATGTGTAGCGTGTGGTGGCTCTTGTTCTGCGGTACGCTGTAGTAGCTTACACCATATACCACCTTGTCGGCTGCAGGAGATACGCTGACAGAGCCTATGCGTCCCATTGCCCATAATGCTTCGGGGGTTAGTCTGCCATTCTCTACCTTAATTTCCGACTTTCCTATTATTTCTGCTGCATTATTCTCTTGTGGTGAGGTTGCTTCGTTGCTGCCACCACACCCTGCGATTGCAGCACCTGTTAATGCCATTGCTGCCATGATTGATTTAATTCCTTTCATACGATATTTAGATGTGTTTGTTTATTGTCGCTGTTGTGTCACAAAACTTTGCGAAGATAGCAAAAATATAGATTATTTTCAGCACTGCGCAGTTATTTCTTGTAATCCTCATGTTTCTTGCAATGTTTTTTGTACCTTAGCGCACATAATTATTTACACAGATGCAATACGATGTATTTTTAAGCTACGCTTCTCAGGAGCGCCCATTGGTTGACCGATTGGCGGCTTACCTTGAGTATTACAATATTACAGTATTTGTCGCACATAGGGATATCCCCTCGGATGTGGCGTGGGCTAATGGCATTGCCGAAGCAGTGAGGAACAGTCGCATGGTTCTTGCTCTTTACTCGGACAGCTTTAATTCAGCTCCATGGCTTGATAGGGAATTATCGTGGGCACAAAGTTCTGCTATCCCTATAATGACTGTATGTCTCACTTCTGCTCCATATTCCGAGAACAAGATAGATTATTTGCAAGGCACTCTTTGTGTCGATGCAGTGGGTGACGAAGAGAACCGTTTCCCTGCCATATATGAAGAGGTTTGCAACATGCTTGCAATGCCTATAGAACAGGCTTTGCCCGTAGCCGAGGTTTTGCCTCAAATCTCTTCAGAACCCCAAGAGGTTGAAGAAAGTGTGCAGAAAGAGATAAATCCTGTAAAAGAGAAAAAAGAGGTAGCTGCTCCTTCACACCATCTGTTGCGTGCGGCGGTTATCGGTGTCCTGTTGATGTTGATAGCTTTGTCTCTGTTGGAAGATCTGCTTAAATAGTCTTTCGCAGGCAATAAATTGGGGGGTGACGGCAATTTTAATAGTATAAATGTATCTGTTTCACTTAAAATTGTGTATCTTCGCGAAGTAAGAATTTTTATAAACCAATAATACCAAAATATCAATTATGAAAAAACTTATCACTTTGTCGCTTATGGCAATGATGTTTGTTGCCACAATGTGTGTATCTTCTTGCAGCACATCAAAATCAATAACCAAAGCTTTCGAGAAGAATGGATATGTAATGGCAGAGGTCTCACCTGCACAGCAGATACAGGTTTGTCCCGTAATGGCTAAATTCCCTTCTTTCGGTCAGACAGCAGCAGGTTACTTGCAGGCAGGTAACTCATGTACCTTTATTTACAATATTGACGAGAGCACATGGAATGCTTATGCACAACAGTTGGTTGCCAATGGTTTTTCACAGATAGGCACAGGCTTTGTTAAAGCAGACAAAAGTGCAGGTCTTACATACAATGTGAGCGCAAAGGCGACAGAGGTCTACAAACAGAACTTCATGATTGTCACATTTACATCCGGAAATTTCTAATAGAACGTTAATTTTTAAGATAGTAAAGCAATCCTCAGACAAAAAAATCTGAGGATTGCTTTTTTCTATTGTTTTGGCAACGATTATTTTGTAAATTCGCGCATTGATTATGCCATTTTTAAGTGAACAGATGAATCCTGAACAACGCATTAACGAATTAAGAGAATTGTTGCATAGGCACAATTATAACTATTATATAAAGAATGCTCCCGAAATAAGTGATATGGAGTTTGACGCTCTTATGCGTGAACTGCAAGAACTTGAAACGCAATATCCGCAATATGACGATGAAAATTCACCTACACGACGCGTAGGTAGCGACCTTACGAAAGATTTTGTTCAGGTGCAACATAAATATCCAATGTTGTCATTGGGAAATACATACTCAAAAGCAGAAGTCGCCGAGTTTTACGAGCGTGTGAAACGCTCCCTCAATGATGAATTCGAGATATGTTGCGAACTGAAGTTCGACGGTACATCTATTTCATTGACATATGTAGATGGTCGGTTGGAACGCGCCGTAACCCGTGGTGATGGTGAAAAGGGTGATGACGTAACTGCAAACGTGAAGACAATACGCACTATCCCTCTTTTATTGACCGGAGACGATTATCCTCGCGAATTTGAAATACGTGGCGAGGTGTTGATGCCATGGGAGGTGTTTGAGGAACTTAACAGGGAGCGTGCCGAGCGCGAGGAACCACTTTTTGCCAATCCTCGCAATGCTGCTTCAGGTACATTGAAATTGCAAGATTCCACCATTGTTGCTAAGCGCAAGTTAGATGCATTCCTTTATTATATGCTTGGCGACGGACTGCCTGCCGACGGACATTACGAAAATTTGCAGAAGGCTGCGCAGTGGGGTTTTAAAATTTCCGATGCGACGAGGAAATGTCGCACGTTGGACGAGGTTTATGAGTTTATAGACTATTTCGACGTGGCACGAAAAAATCTGCCCTATGCTACAGACGGTGTCGTACTGAAGGTGAATTCTCTGCGTCAGCAGCGAAATTTAGGTTATACATCAAAATCGCCACGTTGGGCCATCGCTTTCAAGTTTCAAGCCGAGAGGGCATTGACGCGCTTGAACGAGGTTACGTATCAGGTGGGGCGCACAGGTGTTGTCACTCCCGTTGCCAACCTCGACCCGGTGCAGTTGTCGGGTACGGTGGTAAAGCGTGCTTCGTTGCACAATGCCGATATAATAGAAAAACTCGATCTCCACATTGCTGACATGGTTTATGTTGAGAAGGGAGGAGAGATTATCCCGAAAATAACAGGTGTGGACACAGATGCACGTTTCCTCATTGGCGAGAAGGTGCGTTTCCCATCAAAATGCCCTGTGTGTGGCGCTACGCTTGTGCGCAACGATGGCGAGGCAGCACATTATTGTCCCAATGACTCAGAGTGTCCTCCACAAATAAAAGGTCGTATAGAACATTTTGTGTCGCGCGACGCAATGAACATAGACACAATTGGTCCGGAGACTGTGGAACTATTGTATAATTCGGGGCTTATAAAAAACATATCAGACCTTTACACATTGCATGCCAACGACCTGTTCTTCCTACCGCGAATGGGGACAAAATCGGCCGAGAATATTATCTCAGGCATAAAAGAGTCGTTGAGTGTGCCTTTTGAGCGTGTGTTGTTTGCATTGGGCATACGCTATGTAGGTGCAACGGTGGCTAAACGATTGGCGCGCGCGTTTATAAACATAGAAGCTTTGATGGCAGCAGATGTGAATGCGCTTATTGCCGTTGATGAAATTGGAGAGCGCATTGCAGGTAGCGTGGTCGATTTTTTTGCTCGTGAAAGCAATCGTAATTTGGTTTCGGCATTGCAGGCTGCCGGCGTGAAAATGGTGCTCGAGGATGAAGTAGTGGAGGGTAGAACCGATAAACTAAAAGGAAAATCGGTGGTTATAAGCGGTGTGTTTGAGCATCACTCTCGCGATGAGTATAAAAGTATGATAGAGATGCATGGAGGCAAGAATGTGGGCAGTGTCAGCAAGGCTACATCTTTCATTCTTGCCGGTGCAAACATGGGGCCTGCCAAACTTGAGAAGGCTCAAAAATTGAATGTTCCTCTTGTCGGCGAGGATGAATTTTTAAAGATGTTGCAGGATTAACTTATATGAATGCACAATAAATGAGAAACGCTTGAGAAAAAACTCAAGCGTTTCTCATTTATTGTGCAACTTCTTAATAGCCTAATTCGAACTCGCGTTTTACTGCCGGAATACCATCTCTCATCCAAGCAGGCATGGGGGCGTCTTTCAGATAGTGATCGAAGAATTGCTTCATGCGAATTTGAAAATCCATCTTGTTGGAATGTTTGATGGGCCAGTGGGGTTCGCCTGTGTAGTTCAGCAACCATGCCGGCTTACCCAATCGTTTGAGTGCTATAAAATATTCAATTCCTTGATACCAAGGCACATGCCCATCTTGATCGTTGTGCATGATTAATATAGGCGTTTGCACTTTGTCCATTTCAAATAGAGGCGAACTTTCCTTGTAGCGTTCGGGGTGGCTCCATGGAGTGCCGCCCAATCGACTTTGTGTGTGTTCATACTGATAGGCACGTGACTTACCGCTTCCCCAACGTATGCCGCCATATGCACTGAACATGTTTACTACGGGTGCCCCCGACTCAATAGCTGCGAAAAGGTTTGTGCGTGTGGCAAGGTAGGCTACCTGATAACCTCCCCAGCTGTGTCCTTGCGCACCTATATGTTTGCTGTCAATGTACCCTTGAGCTGCGATCATCTCTATGCCGGGAATAACACAGTTGTAGCAACTTTTTCCGGGATACCCCCCTCCGTAGCGTACGTCGGGGTTGAAGATTATATATCCATCGCTGAGATACATGTTGTAATCTATGGTCGAACGGTTGGGTTCGGGTGTGCGGTAGGCATAAAGATTTTCCGAGTTGCGCTCGTAGAAATTTACTATCATTGGGTATTTTTTTGTAGGGTCGAAATTCTCGGGCTTATAAAGAATTCCTTCGAGTGCTATGCCGTCGAGTGATGTCCACGATACAAGTTCGGCTGTTCCGCGCAAGAATACTTTGTGTTGTTCTTCGCCGTGCGACAACTGCTTGCTCTTTTTGAAGTTCTTGTCGCACACCCACACATCGGGGAATGTGGTAAATTGTTCGCGCGTGTATATGTATGTTTCGCTTTTTTTGGCTTTGATGAGGTTTGCGTGACGGAATGTACCCTCGGTGAGTTGTTTAGGAGCAGAAGGGGTGGCGAGACGGCTGCGATAGAAATTAGTGGTTTTATCGCTTTCGTTGAATCCACTCAGAATGGATTGCTTTTTAATATCGATGAATTTCTCGTTGCTGTCTGTTTTTATGCGACGGTATCTTATCTTGTTAGTTCTGCCGTTCTTTGTCAGGTTTATCGGCGCTTCGGCTGCTTCTGGATGGAATGCCCATATGTCGTATCTGTCGTAAATGAGAAGCTTTTCATCATTTTCTGTCCAGCCTGCATAGCCATGTGCCGAAGGATAGTCGGGCATATCGTTGTCTTCGTTCCATGCAGTGAAATTTGTGGGTGTCGCAATGCGAGTTATCAGGTTCTTTTCGCTTTGCAGGTTTATTGTGTACCAACAACTATCTGTAGGGTTGTATGCAGCCACATATTTTCCGGTTGGCGAAATTCCGTAGTGGCTTGCGAAATCTCCTTTTATAATAGGAGTACGTTCTCCTGTTGTCAACGACACTTTGTAGTAGTCGTTACGGGTGCGGATTTCCCACATCGATGGGCGTTGGTAGGGACGTGGTGTTCGTATTACAGCCCATTCGCCCATGCCACCCGAGGGTAGCTGTATGTTGGGCAATGTGCTGTCGGCAAGCTGAATTAATTTTTTATTTTCTATGTGATATACTGCTGTGTAGCTCTTTTTGAGGTCGTAGGCAAGATTGTGTTGCTGTATGGTATATTGTATCTCTTCGTCCCAACTCCATACCTGTACGTTGGGGCGGTTGCTTTCCAAAATAGTGGTATCTTTTTGTTGTGGCATTGGTGCTGTGCCCATGTATATGCGTGACGCATCCTCGGAGAACCATGGTTTGTAGTGTGGGCTTATTATGTAACCATGTGGTATACCTGTGGTTGTCTTTGTAACAATCTCCTTTGCAGGTTCGCCATTGAGTGATAGCCATAGGCTAGTCTTGCGCTCTTTTTCTTTGCTGTTGTCACAATAGAGAAACATCAGTTTCTCGCCTGTATCGTTCAGTGTTGCTGACAAAAAACCTTTGTTGTTCTCTTTTATGAGTGTAGGGGTAGGCTTGTTGCTTTGCCATAGATAAATACCTGCTTTTTTGCCATTAAGGGTGTCTTTTGTGATGAAATAGAGCGTGGCATTTTTCTTAGCAAAGGCATATTCAATGGCAGGGCTAAGTGTGATTACTTTGTTGCCATCGAGGGTGGCAATATGTAGTGCCGAGTCCTTGTGCAGACGTTGATAGGCTATGTAGTCGTGTGATTGGCTCATTCGATAGCTCACCAGTGAGTCTATTGTCCACTCTTTGTCTGTTTGCAGGTTGCGAATCACAAGCTCGTCCATCGGCATTTTTTTTGCTTTTGCCAATTTAAGCGAGTCGGTCAAAGCAATAGCAGGTATCTTCTTGACTATTAAATAGTTTGTAGTGGAGGAGAATGTGGGGCTGTTTGCCGGGGTGTACATAATGGATTGCTTGCCATCTGTCGAGTGTAGTTCTACATGCGAGTCACCGTGCCATGGGGTGAACGTTAGAGCCACCCAACGACCATCGTCGGAAATTGTGCGGTTGGTTATTCTTTCCCATTTTTCAAGATCATGTGGAGTGATGCTTCGCTGTGCTTGAGTTGTAACTATGGGTGTTATGGCTATTAAGCCTAATGATATTTTTTTAAAAATATTCATGTTGTTTTATCCTTTTATTATTTTGCTAATATGTATGCCATGTAATTGTTATTCTCGCCTACGGGGGTGAGTGGTAAAAAACCGGATACGATGCGGTTGCTTTTTATTGTTAATGGGTGTTCATTGCTCAGCCGGTGATACTCTTTTTGTAGAGCCTCAGCTGTGGGATAATATTCTATTGTGTAGCGTGCTTGTTTCCCTTCGGCTATGTATCTGTTTGCTATTGCTGCTGAGACCACCCCCATGTTTATGCGCATGTTTATCTCTACACATGGGTGTAGGGCATATTCGTTATTCTCTGTACGGCACACCATCATGTCAACACCTAAATATCCTTTGTAGTTCTTGTAGCTGTACGATAGCATTTCTTGTAGTTGTATGTCGGTGGCGTCGAGTGTTTCCAATGGGATGTATTGTGACAGTGTCTCTCTGTGCATGGCATCGGTCTGTAAAAGATTGCTGTTATATGCGCCTTTGCTATTGGTGTGAAAAAGCGAATATCCCACAAAACTTATGTTACCTTTTCCATCGCTGTAATACTCCATTGCTAAGTCGAGACATTTGTTGTAGATAGGGGTGGCAATCAGGTGTCGATGCTCTCTTAGCACTCTGCTGCACCAACCGTCGCTTTTGTCGTCATATTTGCCAAAACACCACAGCAATCCTTTTCCACTTCCCGACCAAGGTGATTTGAATATGCACCGTGGGTGTGTGAAAGAGTATCTTCGGCAGCTGTCAATGTCATATAACACTTCTGCTGAAAATTGATTCTTGTTGCACATTTTGTTGAGTGCTTCCACACTATTGGCTCGGTCGGCAAGCTCGCGATAATTCTTCATCCAAGCCCCATCGGGTAGCAATGTACTTGCCACTCCTTTGTTGAGCAACTTCTTGCGAAGAGTGGGATTCCATCCCCATGGGCATATTTCTGTGTCGGGCGAAAGTAAATGAAGTTTCTCTTCGGTGATGAAATTCATTTCAATCCCAAGGAGTTTATGTGTTTTTTCGAGAAAATACTCATCGGGATATGTAGATATTAGTATGTTGCTTCCTTGTTCCGCATACCACATAGGCAACATCGCCAATTCCCGCTCCATCTGTTTCACTC
>JAFTTA010000211.1 GCA_017467015.1 Bacteroidaceae bacterium | reverse complement strand
TACATATATCAATATAAGGGGCTGGCTTGATATGAAGCCAGCCCCTTATATTGATATATGTACTTCTAAATATCCGATTTACAATGAATATGTTCCGGGAACAAGTTTACCCATTGCCCAAACGGCACGAATATTCAAATCCTCATCCAATACAAGTATATCGGCATCTTTGTCTTTCTGCAATGAACCCTTACGGTCATAAACATTCATTATCTTGGCAGGAGTCTCTGAAGCCATACGCACCGCATCCTCCAAAGGAATATCAGCCTTATTGACCAAAGTACGTATACATCTGTCCATAGTCGCCACACTGCCTGCCAAAGCAGAGCGGTCGGCAAGCTTACAAACGCCATCCTCAATAATAACTCGTGGATCGAAAGCAGTATTGCTGTCACTTGCTGCACATGCCAAAGCGTCTGTTATGACACAAGCTCTTTCAACGCCCTTCACTTTATAAATAAGACGAAGAATGGTCGGTGGCACATGAATACCATCGGCAACAACCTCCACCGTCATATCATCGTGTAAATAGATACTCTCGACAGTACCCTCATACTTATATTCACGACGTTTATGGAAACCGGGCATTGCATTATAGAAGTGTGTTGCATGAGTAAAACCATTTGCATAAGCTGTATGAATATCATCAAACTCAGCCTGAGTGTGAGCTACAGATGCCAATATACCCTTAGCCGTGATATATTTGCCAAACTGCATGGCACCAGGCAGTTCAGGAGCAGCATCCCAACGTTTGATACAGTTCCACTGCTCCACCAAAGGAATATACTCCATTGGGTCGGGATCTTTTATATTCTCAGGAATCTGTCCTCCTGCCATTTTCATATTGAGATAATGTCCCTCAAGATGAAGTCCCAAAACAGGGCTGTTAGGCTCGTTCATCAACTTTGTACAAGTCTCTGCAGCAGCTTCAATCATAGGAACAGTTGACGATGAGAGTGTCGGGAAAATACTGGTTGTACCATATTTCATATGTGCATCTATAGCCGCGCGGAAAGCATCTTCGCTACCTTCCATAAAGTCACGACCGCCACCGCCATGTACATGTATCTCCACACAACCGGGAACAACATACATTCCGCGTGCATCAAAAAGTTCAGCACCAACAACTGCCAAATCACAATTAGTAACCTCAAGAATCTTATTATCCCTAATGATTACCGAACCATCCTTCAACCAACCTTGTGGCGTAAGAATCTTAGCATTTATAATCTGTGTTAACATAGCTATAAATTTTCTGCTCCTATAAAATTTGAAAAATATTCATACAACAAAATGCAAGGATATAATCCCCCATTACGGAAACAACTCTACTCGTTTGAGCTATCTCATCTCCACAAAGTTAGAAAAATGCTATAAAACAAACAAATTTTAACAAGATTTTTCCATTTCATAGTCAATGGATATTATATTTAGCATAGTCTCACTACACAATGAGAGTAAGCCGCTTCTACGAATTTAATACTGAAACGATAAACTTCTTACCAACAAAATAGAAAAATGTGCGATGATAGGTAATAAGCCTATCTAAATTTTAGTGAAAGAATTTGCAGAAGGTAGGAAAATAAGTACTTTTGCAAAACAAATGCAACAGCGAAATTCAAGATGAAGAACTATACAACATATTTTTTCTTAGTCGTTCTGCTTTTATGCAGTTGCGGAGAAGACCGAACCTATCAATATCTGGAGCTGACCGAAGAGAACCAATGGATTTTCAACAAGATGCAAGAGATTTATTTATGGAACGATTCTATAAAAAGACCTAAACGTCAGGATTTTTTCGCCAAAAGCAGCACATTCTTCAACTCTTTACTGCTAAGAGGAGATGTGTTTTCTCACTTCTCGGATAGTGCCCTATCCACAAGTTATGGTATTAAATATATGATGTATCGTGACCCACTTGGAAAGCAATCAAGCAGATACTACGCATTGGTGAAATTTGTAGAGCCCAATTCACCTGCCTATTCAGCCGGGCTGAGACGTGGCGACTGGATAGGACAAATAGGCAACAACAGACTTAATGCAAGCAACTATGGTTATCTCGACCGCGGAGCAGCAACAACCCTGCACACATGGAACATCGAACTCAACGACGAGAACATGGAATACCAATGGGTAGCAGGTGATACTTTACAAATGGAAGCAGCCACAGAACTCGTGCCCACCGATGTTTACCTTGACAGCATATACACCCAGCGAAACCGCAAAATAGGTTATTTGGTATGTAACAATTTCAGCGATGTCGGCACACAGAGCCTGTTTACAACCATCGAAAAGTTCAAGCAACAACAAATAACAGACCTCATAATTGACTTGCGCTACAACAATTTCGGCAACATATCTGTTGCAAATACTTTTGCGAACGCCATCGTCCCTGCCGAACATTCAGGAACCACATTCTGCACTCTTACTTACAACAGCCTTAACAGCGACAAGGACACAACATACAACTATTCAGTGTCGGAGAACACACTCGCAGTTGAAAAAATATACTTGATATGTGGC
>JAFTTA010000210.1 GCA_017467015.1 Bacteroidaceae bacterium | reverse complement strand
TGTCACCGTTTGTAGAGAGTACCTCAAACACACCGCCACCGAACTCAAGGATAGAAATATCAAATGTACCACCACCAAGGTCGAAGACTGCAATCTTCATATCTTTGTTTGCTTTGTCAACACCGTATGCAAGTGCAGCGGCTGTAGGCTCGTTCACGATACGTTTAACATCGAGACCGGCAATCTGTCCTGCCTCTTTTGTTGCCTGACGCTGTGAGTCCGAGAAGTATGCAGGAACTGTGATAACAGCCTCTGTAACCTCCTGACCGAGATAGTCCTCTGCTGTCTTTTTCATCTTCTGAAGAATCATCGCTGAAATCTCCTGAGGAGTGTAAAGACGTCCGTCGATATCCACGCGAGGCATATTGTTTTCGTTAACTACTTTATAAGGTACGCGAGAGGTCTCGGCCTGCACCTGTGACCAATTCTCACCCATAAAACGCTTGATTGAGAATATTGTACGCTGAGGGTTTGTGATTGCCTGACGTTTAGCAGGATCACCCACTTTACGCTCGCCACCATCAACAAAACCTACCACTGAGGGTGTTGTACGTTTACCCTCGCTGTTAGAAATTACAACAGGTTCGTTTCCTTCAAATACAGAAACACATGAGTTTGTTGTACCTAAGTCAATTCCAATAATTTTTCCCTTAATTAAAATCTCCTATTTTTTTTATTTTATTTATTCCTTTAATTTATTATCTGTTTCTAAGAACAGAAACTTATGTACGAACTAATTTGTTCGCCACACCAAGTATAAAACAAACTGCGTGCCAAACTATTTTTTAGCTTTTTTCTGCCATGCCACATGACTTTTCGACCGCCGCAAAGCCATACTAATCTGACACAATGTCAGTCATATGACACATTTCGACAGTAAAGTAACAACGCAGCGACAATGCCCTATTCTTTAAAAAACAACAACGACATCAGAAAAGTATTTGTTTATAAAATAGAATTACTTATATTTGCAAGTAAATTGCGGAGATAAGACTTTCAAAGGTCACACATCGCCGCAGAGAGTTTATGTAATTAACCTAACATTTTACAAGACAAACAAAAAAAATGGGAAAAGTATTAATCATCGGAGCCGGAGGTGTCGGCACAGTGGCAGCATTCAAGGTTGCACAGAACAGCGATGTATTCACTGAGATAATGATTGCGAGCCGCACACGCTCGAAATGCGATGCCATAGTAAAGGCCATCGGCAATCCCAATATAAAAACCGCGGCGGTGGACGCAGACAATGTTGACGAACTGGTTGCACTATTCAACAGTTTCAAGCCCGAGATTGTAATCAACGTGGCACTGCCCTATCAAGACCTCACCATCATGGAAGCTTGTTTGAAATGCGGCGTCAACTACCTCGACACAGCCAACTACGAGCCTAAAGACGTGGCACATTTCGAATATAGTTGGCAGTGGGCATATCACGAGAGATTTAAAGAGGCTGGTTTGACAGCCATCCTCGGTTGCGGTTTCGACCCGGGTGTGAGCGGTGTCTACACAGCATACGCTGCTAAACACCACTTCGACGAGATACAATACCTCGACATTGTCGACTGCAATGCCGGCAACCACCACAAGGCATTCGCAACGAACTTCAACCCAGAAATAAACATCCGCGAGATCACTCAGAAAGGCCGTTACTATGAGGATGGCAAATGGATTGAGACAGGCGCTTTGGAAATTCACAAGCCACTGACCTACCCCAACATTGGTCCGCGCGAGTCATACCTTCTTTTCCATGAGGAACTAGAGTCGCTCACAAAGAACTTTCCCACCATCAAACGGGCACGTTTCTGGATGACATTCGGACAGGAATATCTCACACACTTGCGTGTGATACAGAACATAGGCATGGCACGCATCGACGAGATTGACTACAACGGAATGAAAATAGTTCCCTTGCAGTTCCTCAAGGCCGTTCTCCCCAACCCTCAGGACCTTGGCGAGAACTACGAAGGCGAGACATCAATCGGTTGTCGCATCCGTGGTATCAAAGACGGTAAAGAGCGCACATACTACGTATACAACAACTGCAGCCACCAGGCAGCATACCAGGAGACAGGAATGCAGGGCGTAAGCTACACAACAGGTGTGCCTGCAATGATAGGTGCAATGATGTTCATGAAAGGCTTGTGGCGCAAACCCGGTGTATGGAACGTAGAGCAGTTCGATCCGGATCCATTCATGGAGCAACTCAACAAACAAGGCTTGCCTTGGCATGAGGAATTCGACAAAGACCTTGAACTCTAAGAACAGACATAAACAATGGCAAAAAAGGAAGAAATAGAAAACAGCGCAGCATCGGAAAGACTGAAAGCCTTGCAGGCTGCGATGGACAAAATAGAGAAAAACTTCGGTAAAGGCTCAATCATGAAGTTGGGCGATGACAATTTCGAGAGCATCGACGTCATCCCCACAGGTTCCATAGCCTTGAACGCAGCACTTGGCGTAGGCGGCTACCCCCGCGGACGAATAATTGAGATTTATGGCCCCGAATCATCAGGTAAGACCACACTCGCCATACATGCCATTGCCGAAGCACAGAAAAGCGGAGGCATAGCAGCCATCATAGATGCCGAGCACGCATTCGACCGTTTCTATGCACAAAAATTAGGCGTAGACATTGACAATTTGCTCATCTCTCAGCCCGACTGCGGCGAACAAGCATTGGAGATTGCCGAGCAGCTGATACGTTCATCAGCCATTGACATCATCGTCATCGACTCCGTTGCAGCACTCACGCCGAAAGCCGAAATTGAGGGCGAAATGGGTGAAAACAAAGTGGGATTACAGGCACGCCTGATGTCACAGGCACTGCGCAAGCTAACATCAGCAATAAGCAAGACAAACACCACCTGCATCTTCATCAACCAGTTGCGCGAGAAGATAGGTATCATGTTCGGCAACCCCGAGACCACCACAGGTGGCAACGCTTTGAAGTTCTACGCATCGGTACGCCTCGACATACGTCGCGTGACACAAATCAAAGAAGGCGAAGAGGCCATAGGCAACCAAGTGCGTGTAAAAATAGTGAAGAACAAGGTAGCCCCACCATTCCGCAAAGCAGAGTTCGACATCATGTTCGGCGAAGGCATCTCACGCATAGGCGAAATTGTCGACCTAGGCGTAGAATACGGTGTGATAAAGAAGAGCGGCTCATTCTACAGCTACAACGACACAAAACTGGCACAGGGACGCGACCGCACCAAACAGCTCATAGCCGATAACCCCGAACTTGCAGAAGAGCTTGAAAACCTCATAAGCGAAGCAATGAAAAATTCAAACAACATAGAATAAACAAATTGACATGAAAAAAACAATCCTTTTAGCAGCCGCTGCGTTGCTTTCCATGGGCACATTCGCTCAGGAGAACAAAGAGGGTTTTGAATTTACAGTAGTAAAAGAAAACCCCATCACAAGCGTAAAAGACCAACATCGTGCAGGAACATGCTGGTGCTATTCAAGCCTTGGATTTATTGAGTCTGAGCTTATCCGTATGGGTAAAGGTGAATACGACCTCAGCGAAATGTTCATCGTTTACAACACCTACATCGACCGTGCCGACAAAGCAGTGCGCACACACGGCGACGCTTCATTTTCACAGGGTGGTTCATTCTACGACGTAATCTACGGAATGAAGACATTCGGTCTTGTACCAGAGTCTGAAATGCGCCCCGGAGTAATGTATGGCGACACACTCAGTAACCACGGCGAGCTTTCAGCAGTTAGCGGCGCAGTAGTTGCAGCTATTGCAGAAGGCAAGAGCAAAAGCCTTCAGGTAGGTACAGATGGCAAACCTTTGTGGAAGAAGACCGTCGAAGCAATCCACGACATATATCTTGGCAAACGCCCCGAGAAATTCACATACAAAGGTGTTGAGTACACACCCCAGTCATTCTACGAATCACTCGGTTTGAAGGCAGAAGACTACATCTCTTTGACATCTTACACACACCAGCCCTTCTACACTTCATTCGCCCTCGAAATCCCCGACAACTGGCGTTGGGCACACTCATACAACCTTCCTTTGGATGAGTTCATGGAGGTATTCGACTATGCAATCAACGAAGGTTACACCATTGCATGGGGTAGCGATGTAAGTCCCGCCTTCAACAAGAGCGTAGCATCACTCCCCGACGAAGATAAGGCTCAGGAGCTCAGCGGTTCAGACATGGCACACTGGTTGAACCTCCCCGCATCTGCAAAGAAACTTCACACAAAACCCCAGCCTCAGAAATGGGTGACTCAAGAGGAGCGCCAGAAAGCATACGACAACTGGGAGACAACAGACGACCACGGTATGCAGATTTACGGTATTGCAAAAGACCAACTCGGCAACGAGTACTACATGGTTAAGAACTCATGGGGTCAGGGTGGCGAGTACAAAGGCATCTACTATGCTTCTAAAGCATTCGTTCGCTACAAGACTATGAACATTGTTGTTCACAAAGACGCTATCCCCAAAGCAATCCGCAAAAAACTCGGTATAAAATAATAAGCATAGCCTTAAATGCTGTTAAAAATAGAGTGTTTGGTGAAAAATTTCACCAAACACTCTATTTTTAACAGCATTTTTTATAACTTTACAAATTGAATTGTTGTGCAACAACCACAATTCCACAACAAAGAGGTTAAGAAGCCTCGTTTAACACTTTGTCAGATAAAAAGATAGAATTAGCACAAATGGGACAAAAATGGAATTATCAACCTCCGACACATAAGCAAAAAGAGGACGCAAAGCGCCTCTCGGAAGAGTTGGACATAAGTCCCATTCTTTGCGGTCTGCTTTTAAAACGAGGCATCAACAACGTGACAGAAGCGAAGCAGTTCTTTCGACCCAAACTGAGCAACCTGCATGACCCATTCCTGATGAACGACATGAACATTGCCGTAGAGAGGCTCAACAAAGCTTTAGGGCGCAAAGAACGCATTCTTGTCTATGGCGACTACGACGTAGACGGCACCACAGCAGTTGCATTGGTCTATAAATTCCTGCAACAATTCTCACTAAACATAGACTACTATATCCCCGACAGGAACGAGGATGGTTATGGAATATCCAAGCGCGGTGTCGACTATGCTCACTCAACAGGAGTAAAACTTATAATTGTACTCGACTGCGGCATAAAGGCAATAGACGAAATAGCATATGCCAAGGAAAAAGGAATTGATTTCATCGTGTGCGACCACCACGTGCCCGACGAAGAGATGCCATGCGCCGTAGCCATACTAAACCCCAAAAGGCCTGACTCCACATACCCCTACCCACATCTCTCGGGCTGCGGTGTAGGTTTTAAATTCATGCAAGCATTTGCGCAAGACAACGGGATACCGGCCGAACAACTCTATCCACTGCTTGACCTTGTAGCAGTGAGCATAGCATCGGATCTTGTGCCAAATATGGGCGAAAACCGCATACTCTCGTATCACGGCATCAAACAACTCAACCACAACGCAAGTACCGGACTGAAAGCCATCATACAAGTATGCGGATTGAGAGAGAAAGAGATAACCATCAATGATATCATATTCAAGATAGGACCGCGCATAAATGCTTCGGGACGCATACAGCAAGGAAAAGTAGCAGTGGATCTACTGATAGAAAGCAACCTATCGGCAGCACTCGCCATGAGCGAACAGATAAACGAATACAACGAAACCCGCAAAGACCTCGACAAAATAATGACTGAGGAAGCAAACAACATTGTTGCCGGGCTGGAGAACCTTGAAGAGAAGCGCGCCATAGTCCTCTTTAACGAAAAGTGGCACAGAGGTGTAATAGGAATAGTAGCATCGCGACTAACCGAAATATACCATCGCCCCGCCATCGTAATAACCTGCACCGGCGAGATGGCGACAGGATCGGCACGTTCCGTATCGGGTTTCGATGTATACAAAGCAATTGAAAGTTGCAGAGCACTGCTTGAAAACTTTGGCGGACACACATACGCCGCAGGATTTTCATTGCGCGTAAAAAATATTCCAGAATTCAAGCGCCGCCTGGAAGAGTATGCAGCAGAGAATATAAGCCCCGAACAGACAGACTCCACGATAGATATTGAAGCAATACTCGACTTTAAAGACATGACCCGTAAATTCTTCAACGACTTGAAGAAATTCAGTCCCCATGGTCCTGACAACCCTAAGCCCATCTTCTGCACCCACGGCGTGTACGACTACGGCACAAGCAAAGTGGTCGGACGCAAGCAGGAACACATAAAGTTGGAACTTGTGGACAACAAATCGAGCAATGTGATAAACGGCATAGCATTCGGACAGAGCAGTCAGGCACGATACATAAAGTCGAAACAATCGTTCGACATCTGCTACACACTTGAAGACAACACCTACAAACATGGCGAGGTACAGTTGCAAATAGAGAGCATACACCCACAGAAAAAAATAAGGGAGAAGGAGCAATGAACAATCGAAAAGCCCACGACACAACATATAACGACATACTGAAAAAATATTGGGGCTTCGACGATTTTCGCGGCATACAGAAGGAGATAATCACCAGCATAGGCGAAGGGCGCGACACACTGGGGCTGATGCCCACCGGCGGAGGCAAAAGCATAACCTTTCAGGTACCCACACTGGCAGGCAAAGGATTATGTCTCGTTGTCACCCCACTAATAGCCCTGATGAAAGACCAAGTGGCAAACCTCAGAAGCCGCAGTATAAAAGCTGCAGCCATCTACTCCGGAATGAAGCACAGCGATGTCATAACCGCCCTTGAGAACTGCATTTTCGGTGACTATAAATTCCTATATGTTTCGCCCGAACGTCTCGCATCGGAAATATTCCTAAAAAAAATACGACGTGTCAATGTCAGCATGATAACCGTCGACGAAGCCCACTGCATATCGCAGTGGGGGCACGACTTCAGACCCGCATACCGACAAATTTCCAAGATACGAGAAATCTTCCCCAACGCCCCCGTGCTTGCACTGACAGCCACCGCCACTGCCGAGGTAGTTGAGGACATACAGCAACAGCTTGCATTTCGCGAGAAGAACGTATTCCGCATGAGTTTCGAGAGAAAGAACCTCACCTACGTGGTACGCAACACAGAGAACAAGGCAAAAGAACTGCTTCACATCCTCGACAAGACACAAGGCTCGGCAATCATATACACACAAAACAGAAAAAAGACACAGGAGGTGGCGGAATTTCTCACTGCCAACAACATCACAGCCGAATACTACCATGCAGGACTAAGCAGCAACAGTAAAGACCAACGCGAAGAAAATTGGAAGAGTGGCAAATCGAGAGTAATGGTAGCCACCAATGCCTTCGGCATGGGCATTGACAAACCCGATGTGCGTTTGGTGGTACACACCGATTTACCAAGTTCCATAGAGGCATATTTCCAAGAAGCAGGACGTGCCGGACGTGATGGGCAGCGTGCCTATGCCGTTGCCCTTTACAATCGCGCAGACAACCACATAATTAAAAAACGCATCAGCGACAACTACCCCGGCAAAGAGTTCATCCGCAGCATATACGAGCACATCTGCTACTATTACAAGATGGCACTGGGCGACGGACTTAACTGCACCTTTGAATTTTCACTTTCCGATTTCTGCCGCATATACCACTTTCAATCTCTGCAAACCGACAGCGCCCTAAGAATACTAACCCGCATGGGTTACCTTGAATATGTCGAAGAGATGGAATATTCATCAAGCATACGCTTTATCATCAACCGCGACGAACTATACCACCTGCGCGAAGGAAGTGCCGACACTGAAAAACTGCTGACAACAATATTGCGCACATACTGCGGAGTATTCAGCGAAGAGGTCTACATAGACGAATACCTGCTAAGCAAGACAACCGCCATACCTCGTCACCGCATATACGAAATACTTGTAAGCCTGTCGCAACGACGCATCATACACTTCAAACCATCGAAAAAAACACCACTTATAACATTCACACGCCAAAGAGTGCTACCCGAAGAGTTAAGGTTCGATGAGAGCGTCTACGACAAGCGTAAAGAGTCATTCGAGAGAAGAATAAACGCAATGATGCACTATGCACAGTGCGACGACAAATGCCGCAGTAGCATACTGCTCAGCTACTTTGGAGAGAAAGAAGTTGCCGACTGCGAAATGTGCGATATCTGCGTAAAGAACAAAAAGAGCCCGGTACACCATAAAGCCGACGAAGAGATCGTACTGCAACTGCTTGCCGACGGGAAACCGCACTCAACAGAGGAAATACAAAACCTTCCACTCTCAAAGCAAAGGCTATCAGCAGCCATACGCACCCTTGCCGACGAAGAAAAGATAGTGGAAGAAGAGGGTAAAATAAAAAAACAGTAACATGAAAGAGTACAGCGAAGCCGAAGCACTAAACAAAGCCGCCGCCTACTGTACGCTATGCGAAAGATGCATCAGCGAGGTGGCCGGCAAGCTGACATCATGGGGTATCAACTACACACAGCAACGTCGCATCATAGAGCGCCTTATAGATGAAAAATTCATAGATGAGAAACGCTACTGCACAGCCTTTGTCAACGACAAGTTGCGCTTCAACCACTGGGGACGTATAAAAATAGCAGCAAAACTGAAAGAAAAGCGGATAGCCACACACGAAATATCAGAAGCTCTCAGCGCCATAGACGAGGAGGAATATAGCACCACGCTGCACAAACTACTGATAAACAAGCAGAAAGAACTCAAAAAAGAGAGCAACGAACAGATGACAAAACAAAAAATACTCAGATTTGCCATAAGCCGAGGCTTTGAGTACCCATTGATAATAAAACAGCTGAAATTCGATCCCGATGAAATGGATATCTGACCTCATAGACATAATATTCCCACGCTGTTGCGCGGTATGTGGCACCCCACTCTCATCGGGCGAAAAAGAGTTGTGCATCAATTGCATGATAGACATGCCATTAACCGAGCCATACAGAGCTGACAACGAAATGGAGAAGCAATTCTTTGGTATAATACAAGTGGAACGTGCCGCTGCATACATGCACTATGGCAAAGAGTCGCCCTATAACAACATCATACACCGCATGAAGTACAAGGACCGCCCCGAAATAGGCAAACAGATGGCAGCCAAAGCAGCCAAAGAACTTATCGGCAAAGGGTTCTTCCACGGGATCGACATCATAGTGCCGTTACCACTCTCGGCGAAGAAAAAACGGAGCCGCGGCTACAATCAGTGCGACTATATTGCACAAGGCATATCAGAAACGACAGGCATCCCCATAGACAATAAAAGCGTCATACGCCACATTGCCAATGAGACACAAACCCACAAACGGCGCGATGAAAGGTGGAAAAACGCAGAAAACATATTCCGCGTCACCACCCCCGAGGCGCTTGCCGGCAAGCACATACTGCTGATAGACGATGTGTTGACCACCGGCGCCACCATAGCAAGCTGTGGAAAGAGTATTCTGACTGCTGTTCCCGACGCAAAACTGAGCATTTTCACCCTTTCACGCGCCGGAAAAAGCATCTAAGAAGCACAAACCATCAGCAGCCATACTCTGCTACACCACCCAAAGAATCCTCGATGCGCAACAGACGGTTATACTTTGCGATACGTTCGCTGCGACTCATGGAGCCCGTCTTTATATGCCCTGCGTTAACCGCAACAGCAAGTTCGGCTATTGAAACATCCTCCGTCTCGCCAGAGCGATGACTGATGATTGTGGCAAAGCCATTGCGTTTGGCAAGTTCAATGGTATCAAGAGTCTCGGTCAGCGAACCTATCTGATTGGGCTTAATAAGTATGGCATTTCCGCACGCCTCGTCGATACCACGCTGCAAAAAATCTTTATTGGTAACGAAAAGGTCGTCGCCAACCAACCGACAACGCTCGCCGAGGCGGTGCGTGAGCTTAAACCACCCCTCCCAGTCATCTTCGGACATGCCATCCTCGATGGAGTCTATCGGATATTTACCCACAAGATACTCGAGATAAGCAACCTGTTCATCACGTGTGCGACACACTCCGGAGCCATCAAACTTTGAGTAGTTATACACCCCACTCTCAAAGAATTCAGACGCAGCACAATCGAGAGCAATGGTAACATCCTTGCCGGGCATGTAAGCAGCCTTTTCGATAGCAGCAACGATTGTTGCAAGTACATCCTCCACACCCGTAAAATCGGGAGCAAAACCACCCTCGTCGCCAACAGCCGTACTCATTCCACGAGCCTTTATAATCCCCTTCAATTCATGAAAAACCTCCGCGCCCATGCGCACAGCCTCATGAAAATCGGCAGCTCCTATCGGGCGAATCATAAACTCCTGAAAAGCAATGGGAGCGCTCGAATGTGAACCTCCATTCACTATATTCATCATTGGCACAGGCATCACATGAGCATTCACACCGCCAAGATACTTGAAAAGCGGAACACGAAAAACATTTGCCGCAGCATGAGCCACAGCCAGCGAAACGCCCAAAATGGCATTTGCACCTACATTGCTTTTATTGGCAGTACCATCGTAAGCAATCATTTTTTTGTCTATAAGACGCTGGTTGAACACCGACTCACCAACAAGCAAAGGAGCAAGCCTGCAGTTTATATTCTCCACAGCCTTCAGCACACCCTTGCCATGAAAGCGCGAAGCATCGCCATCGCGCAGCTCGACAGCCTCGTGGCTGCCCGTTGAAGCGCCCGATGGCACGGAAGCAACACCACAGACACCGCCATCCAGCACCACCTCGACCTCAACGGTGGGATTACCGCGCGAATCAACAATCTCCCGTCCTATAATATGTTCAATCTTCATATTCAATTCTTTTTAAAATTAGACAACCGCGATAACCCGCCACTCACTCTACAAAAAATAAAGTTATGCGCACAGAGCGGGTTATCCGGTTACATGATAAACAAAAAACAAACATTTCGGTTCTTATACCCCCATAGTCTTTTAAAATCTTTTTAAAAAGAACTAGTTTCCAAAAGAGAATTCACATAAATGTACTATATTCGCAAAACAAAAACACAATAAGAAAAATGAAAAAGCTTCACTTACTATTTATACTTCTATCAATTTTGTCATCTGCAAACTTGTGCGCACAAAAAATGAAAATAGTACGTTGCACAACACCTACAATAATAATCGGAGGCATCAAATGCAATGTAGGAGACACATTTGATAAAGATGCACCAATTTCGTGGATTTCATCAAAGCAAGTAATGATAGCAAAAGACGAAAAAGGAGAGTTGGTACGTTTTGCCGCATCGAACAAGAAAGAAAAAGATTCTTTCATAGCCAAACTTATGAACAGACAAACACAAAACCTGTCTACAAGAGAATTCGGGACAAATGGAATAGATGGCATATACATAATAGACAAGAAATTATCTCTACCTACCGGTCTTGAAGCAGACAAGAAATACAAAGTAGAATTGCATTTCATAGTAGACGGGAAAAACAGAATTCATAAAGCAAAGCTTAATGCCGACAACAGCAGCATGACCATAAAGAAAAACATTTTCGATGGTAGATATGAGAATATCATAGATGCAAAAATCATTGCATTCGAAAATGGCAGTGACAAAGAGATATTGCTATCAGAAAGCATTAAGTTTGTTCATATCGAAAGAGCTTTAATACCTGAATAACTTCATGAAAAAACCGGCATCACACATCAAAAGAAGATTGCTTTTCACGCTATTTTCATGGATAACCGCAACAGTCCTTCTTTTTGTTTCATATTCAGTTACAAACATAGGTTTCTCCATCAGTGGTGAAGCAGACATAATAAAGCAAAGCAATTTTATATTTAAGGAACTGTTACAGCACGAAAGTTCCGTACCCGACTCTATACTTTTTGTCAACGTATGTTACGACAAACAATTGGCAAATATATACGATGAGGATGGATTTGAAATTGGCAATGTAGACATAACCGATAGGCACTCGCTACTACGTTTTCTTAATATTCTATCCCGTCGCAATGACTATAAATATGTGATACTGGATGTATTCTTCGAAGACGGAATAAAAACCGAATACGACTCAGCTCTTTATGCCCGCATTGCATCAATGGAACGGATAGTCATCCCTGCTTTGCGAGATGCTGTGTTATCCGAGAATAAATCACTAAAAAAGAAAGCCTACCTTTCTGATTACACAACTACATTTTTCAGCGACGACTATTATAAATTTGAGTTAGTGAGCGATGGGAAATTATCTATTCCCTATCACATATACAGCAGCATAACCGGCAACAAGCCCACCTCGTATGGAATATTCCATTTTGACGATGGGGATTTATGTAATCGAACTCTTTTTGCCTACCCCCACATCACCTTTGAAGGAATGTACGCCGAAGACGGAAGCAGAAATTACTACAACCTTGGTGCCGATTTATTGAACTACGAAGAAGAACTTCTTACCGACAAATTGATTAAAGGGAAATATATCTTCATAGGCGACATGGAATTAAATGACAGGCACGAAACTGTTGTCGGCGATATGCCCGGATTGGTGATACTTGCCAACACATTTATCTCATTAATGCACAGACAACATGTCATACCCTTTCCGGTGAAAATACTTCTTTTCATCATATACTTTATTTTCTCGTACCAGATATTCAGTCGTAAATCGCTTTTTGCACGCATTGTGGAATGGAGAAGCAAAAAAGAGATAGACTCGTTCCCATTTTTGGGAGTTATTTTATCATGGTTCACTTACTCCTTAATACTTACATTTTTCTGTATAATTTCGTATTACACATACGGAATCGCATACGACATACTTATTACAGCCACGCTTTTGCAGATACTTGATTATATAGTGACACATAGTTCGCAAATTGCAGATATCTACGGTAAAATAAGCCGAAAAGAAAGTTCAAAAAACCAACTATAATGATAAGATTATTTTTAATCGCACTTTTCCTATTAACAACACCTATTGTAAAAGGAAAAGACAATAACATCATAACAAAAGCTGATTCGCTATACAACGTAGCAAAATCGTTGTTAGAAAAAAAG
>JAFTTA010000209.1 GCA_017467015.1 Bacteroidaceae bacterium | reverse complement strand
TTTGATAGAGAAAAACAGCAAAGGTGGCGAGTTTGATGCAAAAAGCGAGCAGAATACACTTAAAGCTTATGCTCAACGTTCTGTAATGCTTTTCATGCAGGATATCCTTGATAAGACAGAGATTGAGGATAACAGATATCTCTATTTCTAAATAAGTACTCCATCGGATATAGTCGATGCAGATATATAAAAAGACATCACACCTACCAATTTGGTAGGTGTGATGTCTTTTTATATAATAATTTGTGGGTAAATAGTGAAAAAATAGAAGCTTATGACTCAACAATTTTTTTTAAGTGAGAACAAATTGTAAATTTGCGAATAAATAGGCATGATACATGCAATTGTAAAGAAACAAAAGCATAGATTAGTGAAATGAGAAAAGCAAGTATAGACCTTTATATGCCACTGAGTGCAGAAGGTAATGTAGATAATGTTCTTGACAGCGTAGTTGCCAATGATTTTGTGAAAACTGTAACATTCTGGTGTACAGGTTTTTCGTCGGAGAAGGAACTTCCGCAATTTGCGAAACTTCTAACAACATCCTCTCTGTCGTCCAGCGCTCTCTTTTTCGACATGGCTGAGGCTGCCACTTCGGACTATATTCTATATGTCTCAAAAGTTGATGTAACATTACCCACAAGTGAAGTGCTTGCTGGCTATATGGCTGCCATGGAGAGTGACAATTCGGTTTTTCTCTATTCCGATTGCTACAAGATTATTGATGGTGAACGTAGCGAGGCACCAAAAATAGATTATCAGGCAGGCAGTTTGCGCAACGATTTTGATTTCGGCTCAATAATGCTCATACGTACATCGGCCTTGAAGAAATTTCGTGCCGAAGAGAGTGTACGTTACAAATATGCCGGTTTCTATCAGATGCTTCTCTCGCTCAGTCGCATAGGGCACTTTACGCACATAAAAGAATATACCTATCAAGAGAATGAGCAAGACAAACGGAAGAGTGGTGAGAAACAATTCGATTATGTCAATCCGGCACAACGCGACGTGCAGATAGAGATGGAACAGGTGTGTACAGAGCATCTTAAACGCATCGGTGGATATCTGCGACCATACGAATATGAAAAAATTGAACTTTCGAATGGCTCATTCCCTGTTGAGGCATCCGTGGTAATACCCGTTCTCAATAGAAAGACGACCATTGCCGATGCAATTAATTCGGTGCTGATGCAGCAGACCGACTTTGATTTCAATATTATAGTGGTAGATAATCACTCGACAGATGGAACAAGTGAGATTATTGATGGCTTTGCCGATACTCGAGTCATTCATCTGATTCCCGAACGAAATGACTTGCAGATAGGTGGTTGTTGGAATCTGGCAGTAAATAGCGAGCATTGTGGGCGTTTCGCCATACAGCTTGATAGTGACGATCTTTACAGTGGCCACGATACATTGCAGCGCATTGTAGACTCTTTCTATGCCGAAAAGTGCGCCATGTTAATAGGCTCATATCGTATATGTGACTTCCATCTCGAGACATTGCCCCCCGGAGTAATCGACCACAGAGAGTGGAGCGATGAGAATGGTCGCAACAATGCATTGAGAATAAATGGATTGGGCGCTCCTCGTGCATTCTACACCCCCGTCATCCGCAGTGTGGGCTTCCCAAATGTAAGCTATGGTGAGGACTATGCCGTGGGATTGCAAATATCGCGTACATACAAGATTGGTCGCATCTATGATGTGCTTTATCTCTGCAGAAGATGGGGCGGCAACTCCGATGCAGCCTTGTCGTGTGTGAAGGTGAATGCAAATAACTTCTACAAAGATTCTATACGTACAAGAGAGCTGATGGAGCGTATCTGCATGAATAAATCGGCAGATATAATCTCTAAAGAGGACTTGTCGGCTTTCTATGAAAAACAACTCAATGGGTGGCCAGAGGTGGCAACCGCTTACAAAGCTTTGGAGAATATTAAAGTGAAGAATTTTGCAAACGGACTTGCTGCTCAGTTTAATCCTGCGCGAATAAGATCAACAGGTGCCGCTGTAGATGCCAAGAGTATTGCTGAGCGTCCTTGTTTCTTGTGTGCGAAAAGCAGAAACAGCCGGCAGCTTCAGCAAGATGTTTGCGGCGACATGGAGGTGCTTGTCAACCCATATCCCATTCTTCCCGAACACTATACGATACCGACTAAAAGACATACACCCCAGAAAATATCGTCAATGTTTCAAGATATGTTGCTCCTTGCCCAACGATGGCAGGGGATGACTCTCTTTTACAATGGTGCACGATGTGGTGCTTCTGCTCCCGACCACGCCCATCTTCAGGCTGTGCGTAGCAGCGATGTCCCTATGCTTGGTACGGAGTGGAGCGAGAAGATATTTTCATCTTCCCAAATGGTGGTTGGCTGCAAAGAAAATGGTATCTGTTTTTCAGCCGGCTATGTAGTTCCTTTGTTTATTGTGAAAGCAAGAAGTGTATATGAGTCGCAACAGCTATTCACGCGTCTGATGTGTTCGCTTTCATGTGCAGATGAGGCAATGGAGCCTGATGTTAATCTATATGTCATATATGACTACGGTGGCGTGTGGAACACATTTGTAGTCCCCCGCAGCAAGCATCGCCCCGATTGCTATTTTGCCGAGGGTGATGCACGCTCTCTTGTAAGCCCCGGTGCATTGGATATGGCAGGTTTGTTGATATTGGCGCGCGAGCAAGATTATGATAAAATGGATGCCGACAATGCCTCAGCCATCTTGAAAGAGGTTGCATTGCCCGTGCAGGAGTGTATGGCAATCATAGAAAAACTTAAAGCATGAGGTCTATTGATGTAGGTCTGCTGTTGACGGACAAGGCTGATTTCTGCCTAAATGGTGATTTCCTGTTTGGAACAAAACGATGTTGTGGCGATTTTGTGGCAACAGCATTGGCTGATGGCAGTGTCTGTTGGCAGTGTGGTTGCAGCGAGAGAGTGGTTCTTAAACCGACAACCACAGAGTGTAGTTTCACTATCCGCAATGTTGTTATCGGTATCGATTTCCACTGGCAGCGATGCGAAGAGCAGACCTTCGTCGGCGAACTTCATCTTTTTGTGGAAGATGGCAAGGTGCGTGTGGTTAACAGGGTGGTAGTTGAAGATTATCTTGTGAGTGTGATATCTTCGGAGATGTCGGCAACATCATCGTTGCAACTACTGAAAGCTCACGCCATTATCTCTCGTAGTTGGCTCTATGCACAGATACTAAGAGCTTCGATGGGAGGCGATGCCGCATCTGTCTGTGGCTGGAGCAATGATAATGAAATTGTGCGTTGGTACGAGCGCGAGGATCACAAGTTGTTCGATTTTTGTGCAGATGACCATTGCCAGCGTTACCAAGGAATAACAAAAGCGCTGAGCCCCAATGTGAAACGTGCTGTGGCTGAGACTGCCGATATTGTTCTTGAGCATTGCGGCTCTGTGTGCGATGCTCGCTTCAGCAAATGCTGTGGCGGAATAACAGAGAAATTTTCCTCGTGTTGGGGTGAAAAAAATGTCCCCTATCTTGCTTCGTTCAGGGATACAAAGGTTGGTGGCGAACCATTTGATGCAAGCACCGAGGAGGCTGCAAGAGAGTGGATAGAGAGTGCTCACGATGCTTTTTGCTCAGTGGCAGATGCTGCTGTCTTGTCACAGGTACTCAACGGTTACGACCGCGAAACTAACGACTTCTATCGTTGGAGGGTTAGCTATACGCAAAGTGAACTTTCCAAGTTGCTTAAAAGAAAAAGTGGCATAGATTTTGGAATGGTGGAAGAACTTATCCCTTTGGAACGTGGCTCTTCGGGGCGCATTACAAGGCTTAAAATAGTTGGTGACAAGCATTGCATAGTTGTTGGCAAGGAACTGGAAATACGTCGTTGGTTGTCGTCCTCACATCTCTATAGTTCTGCTTTTGTGGTTAACAAAAATATTTCCGCTTCAGGCGAACCACTTTTTGAACTCAAAGGTGCAGGATGGGGGCATGGTGTGGGGTTGTGCCAGATTGGTGCCGCCATGATGGGTGAACAAGGATACGACTATACCCAAATTCTGGCTCATTATTACCCCGATACAAATTTGAAAAACATAAACACTCTTATATGATGGAAACTACAAAAAAAGAACCGACTTTTTGGGTCTCGGTGATACCTATAATCTTGTTGGCACTCCTACTTGCCATAGTAATAGTGCTTAAGGGAGCTGATGCCTTGGATGGTGGCAGTCAGTTTGCACTTATTCTGGCAACAGCAGTTGCAACGGCTTTGTCTATGTTGCTCTATGGCGTGAAGTGGGTCGACCTCGAGAAAAATATAGCAAAAAACATATATTCATCGAGCGGCTCCATATTGATATTTCTTTTTATAGGGGCTATAGCAGGCACTTGGATGATTAGCGGTGTTGTGCCTACGCTCATCTGTTATGGTTTGCAAATACTTCATCCTGCCATTTTCCTTGTTTCGGCATGTCTAATATGCGCTGTTGTCAGCGTTGTAACAGGCAGCTCGTGGACAACATGTGCCACCATAGGCGTGGCGCTCATGGGAATAGGTTATTCCAACGGATTTCCTGAGTGGTGGACTGCAGGCGCAGTTATTTCAGGTGCGTATTTCGGCGACAAGATGTCGGCACTCTCCGATACCACTGTACTTGCCGCTTCAACGGCAAAGGTGCCGCTTTTCGACCATATAAGATACATGATGTATACCACAGTACCGAGTATGACCATTGCGCTTGTAATTTATATTATAGCAGGATTTTATCTGTACGATAGCAGCGTAGCCATGTCAAGCGAACTGGTGGTTGCACTTGAACAGAACTTCAACATCACGCCATGGTTACTTGTGATACCTCTTTTCACATTTACATTGATTATATTCAAGGTGCCAGCCTTACTGACGCTTTTTCTTTCCATGCTTTCGGCATCTGTTGCAATGCTTATTTTTCAACCCGATATTGTGGCGCAGATAGGTGGTGGCGACGAACTTAACTTCAGGACCGCGATTCTTGGTGTTATGACAAGCTGTTGTAACTCCACATCGATAGACACAGGAAATGAGGTACTCAATGGTCTTGTGGCTACACGCGGTATGGGTGGCGCAATGAATGTTATATGGTTGGTGCTCACTGCAATGTGCTTCGGTGGTGTAATGGTTGGTAGTGGTATGATGGGGGCTATTACAAAGACTCTGTTGAAGGGTGTCAAGAGTGTGACGCATGCTGTTGCAGCAACTGTCTTTTCGGGAATATTTTTAAATTGCAGCACCGGCGACCAGTTTATGTCTATAATTCTTTCGTGCGACTTGAACAAAGGCAGTTTCGATAGGTTAGGAATAGACAGACGTGTGCTCAGCCGTGCGACAGAAGATTCGGCTACTGTGGTTTCCGTGCTCATTCCATGGAATACATGTGGAGTGGTGCAGAGCATGGTTCTTGGTGTGCCCACATTGCTTTTTATGCCTTTCTGTTTCTTCAATCTGTTGAGCCCTCTGATGTCGATAATTGTTGCCAAACTGAATTATAAGATATTGCGTACAAATGGTAATGCTTCAGCATCATTGTCTGAGGTAGAAGATAAAGAGTTGTTGTTATGAAAGGAATAAAATTATTTAGTATAGTTTCTTTGGTGCTGTTTTTTGCGCTTTCATCGTGTCAGAAAGCCGATGATAATGGCGATCTGGGCGGTTACTGGAAATTGATGCAAGTCGAGTACTTAGGAACAGATTCTATTGTGAATCATAAAGAGAATAGTCATTTTATGGCTGTACAACTGGATTTAATGCAATTTACTGCATTGGGCGTTTCTCACTATGCACGTTTTGTGCATAAGGGTAACTCACTTAATATATCAATGATAGGTGCCGATGCTCCTAAAAAGTTATTGTCGGCATTTGGTTTTAATGGACAAGAACAACATTTCTATGTCAACAAATTGACCGATAAAAGACTTATAATTGAGTCTTTTTCATCCAAATTGACTTTCAAAAAATTTTAGAAATAGTTAAAGAGGAGGATCCCAAAGTAATATATACAATGCAAAAACCCCCGTAAGAACGTTCTTACGGGGGTATATTGTCTAACTTTTGGGGCTCATGCCACACTATTGAGTCGCCCTCTTTTATACAACTAGGCTTTTTTAGCCTTGATGTTTGTTATTATATAGTATGGGGTAACTATAAATAATATAGAGGAGAGTAGTGTGGCGATGAACTGTATATTTGCAGAAAGTCCTGCAGCAAATGTCGCATACCATATAACAACAACTGCCATGTTTAGCGATATTATTATAAGAGTTGTTGCCAAGTGACTGACTCCCATATTAATTATTGCATGGTGAAGATGTGTTTTGTCTGCCTTGAATGGTGAATTGCCGTTGCAGATGCGCATTGTCATCACTCTGAGAGTATCCATTACCGGGTGTGCCATCACCGCAAGACAAAATGTTGCCACACTGTTGTCTATAGTAATGTTCATGGCATTATTGCTGTTTAAGGTCTTGAGTGTAAGTATACAGAAAGCTATTCCCAAGAAATGTGAACCGGAATCTCCTATAAACATCTTGTTTTTCTTTCCAAATACATTGTATGTGAAGAAAGGAATGAGCGCTCCTATCAGGGATGCCGATATTATTATGTTGGTAATGTTGCCTTGCACCTGACCGAAAATAAAGAACATTATGCTTGCTGCAATCGCGTATCCCGACGACAAACCATCAATTCCATCAATTAGGTTGATGGAATTAATAAGGCCAACACATGCAAATAATGTCAATGGTATCGATATATAATCGGGTAGGGTGTATATACCTAAAATGCCATGTAGGTTGTCTATCTTCATGTCGCAGACAAATATAATTATTGCTATTATGCATGCCTGGATGATGAATTTTGTTTTTGGCTTTAAATCCTTTATGTCATCCATTAAGCCGACAGCAAGCATTGTTGCCATTGCAGTGAGACATACTACGGGAAGTGTTATTGAGAATGTTGCTGCGCAAATGAATATTCCTATTATGAATGCCACAAAGACTCCAATGCCGCCTAATACGGGGATGGGTGTTCTGTTAAGTCGGCGGGCGTTGGGCTTGTCGACTATATCTTTTCGTAATGCTAATTTTACTAATTGCGGATGTAGTAAAATTACTATTAAAAAAGATGCAATAAATGCTGTAATCGGGGCAGCTATATCTTTTATCATATTTTTAATAATCTCTGTTAATATAAATATAGTAGTCTTGGTGTAGATGACTGCTTCATCTTGTGTCTGCTATATTATTTACAAATATAACCAAAATTTATATAAAAGATGTCTAATCTAATTATATAACGCGCTTATTATTGATTTATTTGATTTCTGTGCATTTTTTTTCTATTACTTTTGCCCATAGCTTCTTTATTCCTCCTCTTTAGCTCTTTTTAACAACGTTTCAGGTATGTTCTTTTTGGGGATAATACCAAGTTCTTTAAGGTTTTCCAATTTTTTTACTATATTCCCGTTTCCTTCATAGAGCTGTTTGTCGGCTTTGTTGTATAAGGTAATAGTGTTTTCAAGGCTCTCCTTTATTTTTCCCCAATTTTCTGCGAAACCTACAAATTTTTCATATAACAATTCACTCTCTTTTATTACTTTTTCTACATTTCTAGCTTGTTTTTCGCTTTGCCAAATGTTGTATATCAACTGTAATGCAATCATCAGATTTGTCGGGTTTATCATCAGTATACCTTTTTTGTAGGCATATTGTCCTAACTGCGGGTCGCTGCGAAGCGCAAGTATGTAACTGCCTTCGTTGGGGATAAACATCAGCACATGTGAAATGGTATTTTCTACCACTTTGGTATAATCTTTGCTTGAGAGTTGATCTATATGTCTTTTTATTGACTCCTTGTTTGCTTTTTGTAGTTTCTCTGCCTCCTCCTTTGTTTCGCAGGCAAGATAATCGACGTATGCTGTGAGGGATACCTTTGAGTCTATGATTATGCTTTTGTTTCCAGGGCAATGTACAATCACATCGGGACGCATGTCTCTTTTCCCGTTTTTGAAATTCTCTTGAACGGTATATTCGTGATCTTTGCGTAGTCCGCTGTTGTCGAGTATTGTCTCCAGCAGTTGTTCGCCCCAGTCACCTTGTACTTTGCTGTTGTTCTTTAGAGCTTTGGCAAGCTCGTCGGCGTGTTCGCCCACCTTTATTGTCTGCATGGCGAGTCCTTCAATGCTCTTTTCAATCGATGCTTTGTGTTCGGCAGAGCTGCTGTTTACCTTTCTTACGCTCTCCTCCATCTTCGACATTTGTTCGCGCATGGGGGTGAGTATATGTGATAGTTGCTCAATATTGGAGTTTTTCAGCTCTTCGCTTCTTTGCTTTAGGCTCTCTTCGGCGCTTTTCGATAGTTGGCTTTTTATCTTCTCGAGTGCTAGATTGTTCTGTTCTTTAATCTCTTCTATGAGTATTGCGCTGTTTCTCCTTTCTTGTTGCAGCATCTCTTTTTGCAAGTTCAGCCTCTCTTCTGTTTGTATCAGCTTTATGTTCACCTCATTAAGTTCTCTTTTCAGCCTCTCTATTACTCCCTCTTTTTCAAATAGCTCTTTTCGCTTCCTGCCGACGATGGCTGCCATGGCGAATAATGCTACTATTATGCCTGTGATGAGAGTTATATATATGTATGTATCTTCCATGCCTTTTCTTATGAATATTTGGGCGCTTTTCACCAAAATTCAAAGATACGGTTTTTTCTTTGCTTCTCAGTCAGAGACTGCAATATTTTGTCTTATTGTTGATAAATTATTGCTGTGTGGAAATGAAAAAAGAGTTGCCTTCAAAGGCAACTCTTTTTTGCAATTATGCTTGTGAATAATAATTATTCTGCACGCAATGTGAAACGCTGGAAACCTGTTGCTGTAAGCTCTTTGTCGAAGCCTTTCAAGTAGTCAGCAACAGAAATTTTCTCGTTCTGAACATAACCCTGCTGGAGCAAGCAAACCTCTTTGTAGAACTTCTGGATGCGACCATCTGCGATGCGTGCAATCATGTTCTCGGGTTTACCCTCTTCGCGAGCTTTGTCCTCTGCTACTGCACGCTCTTTCTCGATAACGGCAGGGTCGAGGTCTTCGCTTGTGAGTGCAAGGGGTGTTGAAGCTGCAATATGCATAGCAAGCTCGTGACCAGCCTCTTCGTTTGCCTGGTTCAATGCAACCATTGTACAGAGCTGGTTCTTCTTCTGGTGGTTGTAAACGTAAACGTT
>JAFTTA010000208.1 GCA_017467015.1 Bacteroidaceae bacterium | reverse complement strand
TTTGCTTTACCTGTGTAGAAGGGGTGAGATGTGTTTGAAATCTCAAGTTTTACGAGGGGGTATGTCTGACCCTCGAACTCAATTGTGTCTTTTGTGTTGCAGGTAGACTGTGAAAGGAAACAGTCGCCGTTTGACATATCTTTGAATACAACGGGACGGTATTCAGCGGGATGAAGATCTTTTTTCATGATATTATGCTATTTTTTTGATTTCTAAAAGTTTGGTAACTGATAAATCTGTGTAATGGCTTAACAGGGTGCAAAGATAGCTGTTTTCTTTCATTTGACAAAATTATTATTGAAGATTTTTTAGAGTTTGTTTTTTTATGATGTTATACATAACTTTGTGTCTTCTAAAAATTGATGAATTATGAAAATAGCTATTATAGGTGCCGGAAACATGGGCGGTGGTATTGCTCGTGCTTTGGCTAAGGGTAACAAGGTTGCCACTGAGGATGTTTATGTGTCTAATCCTTCTATGGCGAAGCTTTCTGCGTTGAAAAACGAGTTCCCCGAAATAAATGTCACTCAATCAAATGTAGAGTTTGTGTGTGAGGCCGATGTTATTATCATAGCTGTGAAGCCGTGGAAGGTGCAGCAGGTTATTGAAGAGATAAAGCCTGTGGTTGATTATGCTTCTCAGACAATAGCTTCGGTTGTGGGTGGCTTGGGGTTTGATCAGCTGTGCGAGTGGTTGGATAAGGGCGATGGTATGCTGCCTCCTACCTATATTATTATACCTAATACTGCCATAGCTGTAATGGAGAGCATGACCTTTATATCTTCTGTTCATTCATCTGCCTCGATGAATGTTGCCATTAGCGATATTTTTGCCGAGTCGGGCAAAGTGATGTTTGTCGAAGAGGCAGCCATTACTGCCGGTACGGCTCTTGCCTCTTGCGGCATTGCCTATGCCATGCGTTATATAAGAGCAGCCATGGAGGGCGGTGTGGAACTTGGCCTTCGTCCTGTCGAAGCTCAGAAAGTTGTGGAGCAGACACTGCTTGGTGCAGTGAGATTGCTTGCAGAAAGCGGTAATCATCCGGAAGCGGAGATTGACAAGGTTACTACTCCCGGAGGGCTTACCATCAGGGGGTTGAATGCCATGGAGGCTGCGGGTTTTACAAATAGTGTGATAGAGGGTTTGCGTGCATCTGTAAAAAAGAATGGGTGAAAAGTGTATATATAAGAGTGGCAGTGAAGGTGAGTGGTTGCGTGAGTAAGCATCGCTAAATAAAAACAAGAGGGCTTCAACATGTATATAAAGTGAAGCCCTCTTGTTTTTATTTTATTTGTGAGAATTATTCCCAGTCAAGAATTACTTTACCACACTGTCCCGACTCCATAACGTCGAATCCTTTCTGGAAATCAGCAATGGGGAAGTGGTGTGTGATAACGGGGGTGAGATCGAGTCCAGAGATAAGCATCTGCTCCATCTTGTACCATGTCTCCCACATTTCGCGTCCGTAAATACCTTTAATGGTGAGTGCCTTGAAGATAATCTCGCTCCAGTCAACAGTTGTAGTGGGAGGGAGAATACCAAGTTGTGCAATCTTTGAGCCATTGTACATTTTTGCAACCATTTCGCGGAAAGCAACAGGAGCACCTGACATTTCAAGACCTACGTCGAAGCCGCGGATGCCGAGTTTTTCCATGGCGCCTTGTACCGATTCGCCCTTAGATGCGTTTACTGTACATGTAGCACCCATCTTCTTTGCGATATCGAGACGATAGTCGCTAAGGTCGGTTACCACAATGTTCTTAGCACCTGCAAATTTTGCAATGGTTGTTGCCATTGTGCCGATGAGGCCGGCGCCTGTGATGAGTACGTCCTCGCCGAGCAAGGGGAATGAGAGTGCTGTGTGTGTGGCGTTGCCGAAGGGGTCCATGATGGCAGCCATATCGTCTGAAATACGGTCGTCAAGTTTCACAACGTTTGATTCGGGGATAGAGAGGTACTCTGCAAATGCACCGTCGCGGTTGACGCCTACACCGATGCTGTTCTCGCAGATGTGTTGCAAGCCACGGCGGCAGTTTCGGCAGTGTCCGCAAGCAATGTGTCCTTCACCTGTTACGCGGTCGCCTACCTTGATGTTGCGAACACCGGGACCAACTTCTGCTACCACGCCTACATACTCGTGACCGATAGTCATGGGAGTCTTGATGGTCTTTTGGCTCCACTCGTCCCATTTGTAGATGTGCAGGTCTGTTCCGCAGATAGCGGTCTTCTTAATCTTGATAAGCACATCGTTCACGCCCACTTCGGGCATGGGAACTTCTTCCATCCAAATGCCCTTTTGGGCTTCTTTCTTAACTAACGCTTTCATTTTGTGATTTCTGTTTATAGTGTGAATTTTTTATACGTTTCAGTGGAATTGTGGCACTATGGCATAATTCCTTGCAAATATACATTTACTTTTTAGTAATTTGGTTGATAAGTGCTATATTTTTTTGTGTTGCGAAATGTTAAAATAAGTTCTTGGAAAATAATCTCTGTTTTTATCGTTTTTTTTAGCATTTGTTGAAGAAAAAAAGTAATTTTGTGGATTGATTAGGAATTGAAACGTAAACCTATTTAAATTTTAATAAAATGTACGGTAAATTTCAACAGTATTTAAAGGATGAACTGGCTGCTATAGAAGAAGCCGGTCTTTACAAGAAAGAGCGTAACATTGCGTCACCTCAGTCGGCAGAAATCACTCTTGAGGATGGTTCTAAGGCTTTGAACTTCTGCGCAAACAACTATCTTGGTCTTTCAAACTCGCCTCGTTTGATTAAGGCAGCTCAGGATGCTATGGCTGCTCGTGGCTTTGGTATGTCGTCGGTGCGTTTCATCTGCGGTACACAGGATTTGCACAAACAGTTGGAGAAAGCAATTTCTGATTTCTTCCACACTGAGGACACTATTCTCTATGCTGCATGTTTCGATGCCAATGGTGGTGTGTTTGAACCTCTGCTCACAGCTGAGGATGCAATTATCTCCGATGCTTTGAACCACGCTTCAATAATCGACGGTGTTCGTTTGTGTAAAGCTCAGCGCTACAGATATGCAAATGCCGACATGGCCGACCTTGAGCGTTGCTTGCAGGAGGCACAGGCGCAGCGTTTCCGCATCATCGTTACCGACGGTGTGTTCTCTATGGACGGAAATGTTGCTCCCATGGATAAGATTTGCGAACTTGCCGAGAAATACGATGCTTTGGTAATGGTTGACGAAAGCCACTCTGCCGGTGTTGTAGGTAAGACTGGTCGCGGTGTTGCCGAGCAGTTCGATTGCTATGGCAGAATCGACATCTTCACAGGTACACTCGGTAAGGCATTTGGTGGTGCAGTCGGCGGCTTTACAACAGGTCGCAAGGAGATTATCGATATGCTCCGTCAGCGTTCACGTCCTTATCTCTTCTCAAACTCTATTCCCCCTTCAGTGGTAGGTGCATCTATCGAGGTGTTCAAGATGTTGTCTGAGAGCGACGAACTTCACACAAAACAGCAGGACAACGTTACATACTTCCGCGAGAAGATGTTGGCTGCAGGTTTCGACATTAAACCTACACAGTCTGCTATTTGCGCAGTAATGCTTTACGACGCAAAACTTTCTCAGGTATTTGCTTCTAAGATGGCAGAGGAGGGAATCTTCGTTACCGGTTTCTACTATCCTGTAGTTCCCAAAGGCCAGGCTCGTATCCGTGTGCAACTCTCTGCCGCTCACGAGAGAGAGCATCTCGACAAGGCTATTGCAGCCTTCATCAAGGTTGGTAAGGAACTTGGTGTTATCAAGTAATTGTACTGAAAACATAAAAACAATAAAAAATCCCGAAGTGTTAGCTTCGGGATTTTTTATTGTTTTTATTTGTTTGTCGGTTGCAATATCTTGTTGTACTTCTCTCTGTCGGCGAGCAGTTTGAAACTCTCCTCCATGTCTGTGTCGTCGCGTAGGGCATAGACAATGCCGCCTTTCTGGCTGTAGTAGCGTTTTATAATCTCGTCGGATAGGAAGCGCTTCACATCCTTAGCAAAGAAGGTGAGATCGTGGTCGAGGTTGTGCTGAAGAACTTTCTCTAACTTTTCAATCTCTTGCTTCGTGGCATCGGTGTACCCCTCTAGCTCAAGCACCTTTTTGAATTTTATGAGCGATTTGTAGCTCTCCTTGTCGTAGCTGAAACCTGAGGATTTCAAAAAATTCTTGAACGCTTCATAGTCCTCGTCGCTCAGTTCAAACGTTTCGGCAGGCGCAATAGCTGGGTGTTTAAGTTTATACTCGGTAGCAAAGTCGAAGATACTCATGTCTTGTACAAGGCTGAAGAGCAGTGTGGTCAGTTTTTCACCTTTTGGCTCAATGTCGGGTTGTATGCCTCCTCCGTCGCGTACCTCGCGGCCTGCTGCTGTGTGGAACACATTTGTCAAGCTGTCAGGTGTGCGTGCCACGCTGCCGTCGGCATTGCGGTGGCTGTAGTCAATAGCTTGTATGCATCGTCCGCTGGGAATGTAATATTTCGATGTGGTTACCTTTAGATAACCATTGTAGGGCAGTTCGCGTGTAACCTGAACAAGGCCTTTTCCATACGTGCGCGTACCTATTATAACGGCTCTGTCTAAGTCTTGTAGCGAACCACTTACAATTTCAGCCGCTGAAGCTGTCTGTCCGTCTACAAGCACTATCAGTGGCGATACGGTGTCTATGGGCTCTCGTGTTGTTTTATATATCTCGTTTGAACGTTTGATTTTTCCTTTTGTCTCAACAATGTTTAACCCTTTGGGAACAAACAGATTGACAATCTCTATAGCCTCCATCAGCGAGCCACCTCCATTGCTACGCAGGTCTATTATGTATGAGTGGGCACCCTTGTTTTTAAGGTCAATGATAGCACGACGCATCTCTTTGGAACAGCCGTCAGTGAAACTTTCGAGTTGCAGATAACCAATGCTGTCGCGCACAATACCATAATAGGGAAGCGCCGGCAGAGCAATGTTCTCGCGTACCAATTTTATGGTTACAAGTTCCTTTTCTCCCGGGCGCTTAACCACAATGGACAATTTTGTGCCAGCCTCGCCACGCAGCATGTTGCTCACGCTGTCCGAACTCATACCAATTACGCTGACACCATTGATAGATTGTATAAGGTCGCCAATTTGCAAGCCGGCTTTTGCCGCAGGCATATTGTCGTACGGCTCGGCAATAACAGTGGTGTTCTCCTTTTCGTGGAAACGTATTAGAGAACCTATGCCGGCATACTTGCCGGTAATCATCATTTTCAGTTCATTGCTGCCCTCCTCGTTATAGTATGTTGTGTAGGGGTCTAGCTTCGACAGCATGGCATCAATGCCCTCCTTAATTACTTTTTCGGGCATAATTGTGTCGACATAGAAAAGGTCTATTTCCTTTACTAATGTGTTGAAAATATTCAGTTGTTTCGATAACTCGAAATTGTGATTATCTCTTTTGAATGCGCTGAAACAGAATGTGATAAATAGAGCTATCGGGAGGATGAATAAAATCCTGTTCTTTCTCATTTTTATTGTAATTGTAATATGTCCTTAATTAATGTTTAATGTAAAACATCTCTTTTTTATGAATGTTTGGCAAAGATAGTGCAAGCCGAGAGCAATACAAAAAAAGCTGGCTTTTTTTTATTGCCTAGGCGCCGCCTATCTTATTTAAAGATAGTGCAAGCCGCCTTTGTTTGTTTTTTATTGCCGAGGCGCCGCCTATCTTATCAAAGGTTAGTGCCATAATTACAAGACCAATTGTGTCGAATAAATCCAAATGCAGACACATTTGTTGTTAAAACAAAAAACTATAATTTTGCAAACCTATCAGTTCTATAAATAACAAAGCCGATGGATATACGCGAACGATTGAAGCATTCTACATCAATAACTCCTTTCCAAAGACGGGTCTATATGGAATTACTTAATATCCCGGCAGGCGAAGTAATTACATATGGCGAATTGGCGCGACGCATAGGCTGTCGTAGTGCTCAAGCCGTGGGGCAAGCATTAAAAAGAAACCCGTTTGCTCCCGAGGTGCCCTGCCATCGTGTTGTGGCTGCCGACGGCTCGTTGGGCGGTTACTTTGGTCAGCGTCAAGGAGCGATGATTGAACGCAAACGTAAAATGCTCGCCGATGAACGTGGATGAGAATATGTAAAATACAATGAGGTTTCTATGAAGATAAACTATTTCATAGAAACCTCATTGCTTTGTGTTATAATCCTTTGATGTTGCTAGGCATTACTCGTCAATGCGTATGCTGCAATTGTCGAAGATGTTGAATCCAACTTTTTTCATGATGAACTTTATTGCAGCTTGCGCCTTCACAGAATTTCCCGCCTCGTCGAGTGGCGGCGCAAAGGCGGCGATACCAAAAAGTCCGGGAAGCACTCCCATGATACCGCCGCCGACGCCTGTTTTTGCCGGTATGCCCGAGGAGAACAGCCAGTCGCCGCTATGTTCGTAGAGTCCTACGCTTGCCATCATTGATGTGATTTTTGGCGATAGATGGCTCTCGAAGATTCGAGTGTTGCTTGTGGGGTTCACACCACCATTGGCAATGGTCGCTGCAAAGGTGGAAAGTTGTTGACATGTCACACCTAATGAGCATTGCTTTGTGTAGAGGTCGAGCGATAGCTCTGGGTCGTCGTAAATGCGGTTGTAGCTCTTTAGCAACCATGCGATGGAGCGGTTGTTGAAGTTGCAAAGTGCCTCGGAGTGGTAAAGCTCTTCGATAAACTCTGTCCTGCTGCCGCAAAGAGCGTTTACGTTGTCGCAGATAGATTTCCATTTCTGCCCTTTGTTGCCCGTTGGTCGCACCATGCTTACAGCAGCAATGGCTCCAGCATTGACAAGCGGAGTAGAAGGGTGATCTTTTTCCAATAGTATAGCCATGATGGAGTTATATGGCATGCCTGTTGCATCGGCGCCAATCATCTTCAGTACAGTTTCGCAGCCATACTCTTTTAACACCAACAACGCTGTGGCAACCTTGGAGATAGACTCCATGCCGAAGATGTGTTCGTGGTCTCCAATGTTTATCATCTCTCCGTCTACAAAACAAAGGGATATGCCAAAGAGCTCCGAGTTCTCTTTGGCAAGAAAGGGTATGTAGCCGGCGTTGTTTCCCTCTTTTATCCTTTTGCAATGTTCGTAGGCGTCGTTCACAATTTCGGCTATCTGTTTTTTGCTAATTCTATTTTCCATGTTTTCCGGTGCCGGTGTGGGTGTATACACTGCCATGTACTTTTACGCTGTTGTCAGTTGCAATCTTTGTTGTTGTGGGGTATTGCAATTTTTGCAGTTCGGCAACGGCGTTGGCTATGTCTGTAAGAAGCTGGTCTGCCATGTCGCGGCTGAATCCTTGACGTACAACCACTCGCATAACAATCCTTTTCTCCAGTTTGCTCGGCAGAGTGTAGGCAGGCACCATCCATCCGCTTTGACGCAGCTTGTCTTGGAGATCGTATAGTGTCCACTTAGCTTTCTTTTCATATTCGGGTTCCATGTACCATATGAAAAGAGGGTTGCATATCTTCTTTGAGTAGTTGACAAAAGGCTTCATCTTGCCTATCTGCTCGTGGATATATTCGGCTACCTTCATGGTGTTGCTCTGTATCTCTTTGTATCCCTCGAAACCGAGACGTACAAACTGATAGTATTGCCCCAATATCTGTGCGGCAGGTCGTGAGAAATTAAGTCCCACTTGTGTTACTTCTGCGCCCAAGTAGTTTACGCTGAACGACATTGTCTCGGGAAGATAGTTCTTGTCGCGCCAGATGACCCATCCAAGTCCCGGGTATACAAGTCCGTACTTGTGTCCGCTGGTGCTTATTGATTGCACCCATTTCAGACGGAAATCCCATTTGTGGTCGGGGTAGAGGAATGGCATTATGAAGCCTCCTGAGGCAGCGTCTACATGGATGGGGATGTCGTAACCCGTTGTTTTGTTGTATTTTTCAAGCTCTTTGTCGAGTTCTTCTACATCGTCGTTCAAGCCTGTCCATGTGACGCCCATGATGGGAACAATGCAGATGGTGTTCTCGTCGCAGCGCTCGATGGCAGCTTTGGGGTCAAGCGTGGGGTTTTCGGTTGTAATGGGTATTGTACGCATCTCTATCTGCCACAATTGTGAGAATTTTTCCCACACTACCTGATATGCCGACGAGATGACAAAGTTGGGGTTGGTGGTTGGCTTCCCTGCCTCTTCTCTTCTTTTCTTCCATCGCATCCATGCAGCTACGCCTCCCAACATGCAGGCTTCACTCGAGCCGATGCCCAATGCGCCTGTCTTCCATTTGTTCTCTTCAGGGGTGTTCCACAAGTTAGCTATGATGTTAATACATTTTGCACACATCACTGCAATACGAGGATATTCAGTCTCGTCAATGTAGTTGATGGCAATAGCTTCGTTCATCAGTTTTGTGGCGTACGAGTCCATATATGTGGTTACGAAGGTGGCGAGGTTCAGACGTGGTTGAGTCTGTGCATATGTCTCGTCTTTCACTATGCGATAGGCAATTTCCGCTGTGGTAGGATGCTTGGGTATTTTATCCACCGGAGCGGGTTCGAGCATTTCGCGTGAGCCGAATACAGACGTTGTCACTGTGTCGTTGTTTGTTTCAAACGGATTGAGATTCATGATTAATGTTGTTTTTATGGTTTATAGTTCTGTTAATGAGTCTCTATGCGGAGACATCAGTTTGCTGAAAAAACATTTTGTCGTAATAATGGTTCGCTCTGTTAGCTTTGTTTAAGAATAGGTTTTGCTTTCGTGGCGAACAAATTTTTTTTATATGATGTTTGGATTGTGTTATAAAAAACAGATGATATGAAAATAAAAACAGGTAAAGGCTATATTTCGTTGGTGGCATTGTTGGGTATTTGGTCGGTGTCGGCATTGACTTCTCTGCCCGGGCTTGCTGTTTCGCCCATCATGGGGCAACTATCCGATATTTTTCCAAGTGCGACGGAACTTGAATTACAGATGCTCACTTCAATCCCTTCGTTGCTGATTATTCCTTTTATGTTGCTTGCGGGTAGGCTTGCCGAGCGCGTGGGATATGCAAAGGTGCTTTACGTGGGCTTGGTGGTTTTTCTGCTTAGTGGTGTGCTTTGCTTCTTTGCAGACAGCATAGGCAAACTAATTGTTGTCAGTGGATTGTTGGGCGTGGGTGCAGGCATGATTATCCCGCTATCCACGGCATTGGTGTCGCGCTGTTTCGTTGGTGAGTATCGCAGTCGGCAGTTTGGTCTTGTGTCGGCAATATCTAATCTCACTCTTGTGGCTGCAACAGCATTCACCGGTTATCTGGCTACTGTTTATTGGAAACTGCCATTTGTAGTATATCTCTTTCCTGTGATATCATTGTTTCTGGTGCCGTGGATTTTCCGATGCAATGCTGTCGGCGTAGATGAGTCGGATGATAGTGGTATTGCACATTCGGAAAGCGGTGGGTTGAATGTAAAAGTGTTGATTGGTAATATGTTGTATTACTTGCTTGTTACATATGTTGTGCTTGTGGTGACGCTTAATCTGCCTTTTCTCCTTGAGGAGTATGGCTATCATAGTGGTAGTGCAGGGGTGCTAATTTCTCTCTTCTTCCTTGCTATAATGTTGCCGGGTTTCTTCATCAATACCATTCGTCGCCTCGTTGAGGAAAGGTTTCGCTTCCTCTCCCTGGTGGTTATTGCCATGGGGCTTTTCATGTTGCTTTTCCATTCATTGCCAATTATGACGATAGGTTGTTTCGTGGTTGGTTTCGGCTATGGTGTTGCCCAACCATTAATTTATGAAAGTACTGCGAGGGTTGCCCCATCGTCGCGTGCATCGGTTGCTATGGCGTGGGTTATGGTGATGAACTATGTGGCCATAGTGTTAGCACCCTTTGTGATGGACGCGGCTCAAATGTTTTTTCATACAAAATCTGAACAGTTTCCTTTTGTGTTGAATGGTGTTGTTGCAACGCTATTTGCCGTACTACTGTTCTTCAGAAGTAGGTAAATAGCCTATTGCAGTTAGGCGATTTCCTTTGAAAAATGGGAATTTTTCTTTTGCCGCATATGTAAAAGTAGCTAAATTTGTGCTGTGAAAATTAATTAGAAATACAAACCATAAAACACGATAACTATGAAAAAATGCAATAAATTATTACTAATATCATTCTTTGTGTTAGGCATGGCAATGCAACCGGCAGTTCTTTGCGCACAGAAAAAATCCGATTCTCCGATTGTGGAGGTAGGTTTTGACAAAAAAAAGGCACGCCATACGCGTGCAATGCGCAAAAGCGATTTTTCCATGATGTACGACATTATGAAAAAGAATGCATTCGAGAACCAAAAAAATGATATTCTTCGTGTGGCTTGCATCGGCAACTTCTTCAGCAGTGAGCAGTGTGCCCGCCTCTTGTCGCTCTATTCGTTCGATTCAAACAGATTGGAGGCTTTGGAGATAATGTCGCCTCGCTTGATAGATGTTGACGATGCTGAGAAAATAATTAAAAAATTCACTTTTTCTTCGGAAAAAGAAAAGGCAATGCTTTTGCTGATGAAAATCAGACGATAATCTTTGAACCGCTCGTTTGCTATTTTATTCGTTTATAATCAGAATGGTGGTGCGTCAAACAAAATGGATATCTTTCTTTCGTATATTCAAAAAAAATAATAACTTTGCGCATCTTAACAGAAATGAACGAAAATGAATAAAAAATTTCCGGTATATAACCAATTAAATCTGCCTCAGATAAACAAAGAGGTGTTGAACGAGTGGGACGAGAATGATGTATTCACCAAAAGTATGACGGAACGTGAGGGCGCTCCATCCTTTGTCTTTTACGAAGGTCCTCCTTCGGCAAACGGTATGCCGGGAATTCACCATGTGATGGCACGTGCCATAAAAGATACTTTCTGCCGTTTCAAGACAATGAAAGGCTTTCAGGTGAAGCGTAAGGCAGGATGGGATACCCATGGATTGCCCGTGGAACTCGGTGTGGAGAAGAAACTGGGTATCACAAAAGAGGATATCGGTAAGAAAATCTCTGTTGACGATTACAATCGTAATTGTCGCGAAGAGGTTATGAAATATACAAAAGAGTGGGTCGACCTCACTCGCAAAATGGGATATTGGGTCGACCTCGATAATCCCTACATCACATACGAGAATAGCTATATAGAGACCCTTTGGTGGCTTTTGAAACAGCTCTACAACAAAGGTTTGCTCTATAAGGGCTACACCATTCAGCCCTATTCGCCGGCTGCCGGTACAGGTCTCAGTTCTCACGAACTTAACCAGCCCGGATGCTATCGTGATGTGAAAGACACTACGGCTGTTGCACAGTTCCGTATGCTCGACCCTAAACCGGAAATGTCGGCATGGGGAACCCCCTATTTCATCGCATGGACAACAACTCCCTGGACACTTCCCTCCAATACTGCTCTCTGCGTCGGTCCCAAAATAGACTACGTTGCAGTGCAGACCTACAACAACTATTCAGGCGAACCCATCACGGTGGTGCTTGCCAAGGCATTGGTGGGCGCACACTTTAATCCTGCCGGTGCGGAACTTCCTCTTGATAGCTATAAACAGGGCGATAAAGTGGTGCCCTACAAAATAGTAGGCGAGTACAAAGGTACTGACCTGGTGGGTATGCACTACGAGCAGCTTTTCCCTTGGGTGAAGCCTGTGACAAAAGCTGAAGACGGCACCATTGCACCCTCCGACGATGCTTTCCGCGTAATCCCCGGTGACTATGTTACAACAGAGGATGGTACAGGTATTGTACACATTGCTCCCACCTTTGGTGCCGACGATGCTGCCGTGGCAAAGGCTGCCGGAATACCGTCACTATTTATGGTGAACAAAAAAGGCGAAACACGTCCCATGGTCGATTTCCAAGGACGTTTCTGGGTGCTCGATGAACTCGACGAAGAGTTTGTAAAGAGTTGCGTGAATGTTGAACTGTATGCACCACATGCAGGCGCATACGTCAAGAATGCATACAATCCCAAATATACAGTGGACGGTCGTTACGACGAGAAGACTGCAGCCAAGGATGAGACACTCGATATCGCACTTTGTATGCTGATGAAGCAGCAGAACAAGGTATTCAAAATAGAGAAACATGTTCACAACTATCCCCACTGCTGGCGTACCGACAAACCTGTTCTCTACTATCCTCTCGACAGCTGGTTCGTGAGAGCTTCGCAAATGAAGGAGCGCATGTTCGAACTTAACAAGAGCATCACATGGAAACCCGAATCAACAGGTACCGGACGTTTCGGTAAGTGGCTCGAGAACCTTCACGACTGGAACCTCAGCCGCAGCCGTTATTGGGGTACTCCGCTGCCCATATGGACAAGCGAGAGTGGCGAGAGCATCTGCATAGGTTCAATAGAAGAACTTTACAATGAAATAGAGAAAGCTGTTGCCGCAGGAGTTATGGCAAGCAATCCCTATAAAGATAAAGGTTTTGTCCCCGGCGATTACAGCAAAGAGAACTACAACAAGATAGATTTGCACCGTCCTTATGTTGATGATATAAAGTTGGTGTCTCCCACAGGCGAGGTCATGAAGCGTGAGCTCGACCTTATTGATGTATGGTTCGACTCGGGTGCAATGCCTTACGCTCAGATACACTATCCTTTTGAGAATAAAGAGGTGTTCGACAATGGTTCCATCTACCCGGCAGATTTTATCGCTGAGGGCGTAGACCAGACACGCGGATGGTTCTACACACTCCATGCAATAGGTACGATGGTGTTCGACAGCGTAGCATATAAAACAGTTATTTCCAACGGACTTGTTCTCGACAAGAACGGAGATAAGATGTCTAAGCGTCTCGGCAATGCCGTTGACCCCTTCGGCACAATAGAAAAATATGGCAGCGACGCTTTGCGCTGGTACATGATAACAAACTCGGCACCTTGGGACAATCTTCGTTTCAATGAGGAAGGTGTGAAAGAGGTAACACGTTCGTTCTTCGGCAAATTGTATCAGACATACAGTTTCTTCACAATGTATGCCAATGTCGATGGTTTCTCACCCGCAGCCCCTGCGGTGCCCATGGCAGAGCGTCACACACTCGACAGATGGATACTTTCCGAGCTTAACTCGCTTGCCAAGAATGTTAACGATTGTCTCAATGACTACGAACCTACAAAGGCTGGTCGTCTGATACAGGATTTTGTTATAGACAACGTCAGCAACTGGTTTGTTCGTCTCAGCCGTAAGCGTTTCTGGGGCTCTGATATGAGCAAAGACAAACTCTCGGCTTATCAAACACTCTACACTTGCCTTGAGACAATTGCACGCCTCATAGCTCCATTTGCTCCTTTCTATGCCGAGCGTCTCTACAAAGACCTCACAAGTGTTGCAGGCTGCGAAAGTTCATCGGTACACCTTGCTCAGTTCCCCGAATGTGACGACAGTTGCGTCGATAAAGAGCTTGAGTACAGCATGGAACTTGCACAGCAGATCTCTTCAATGGTGCTTGCACTGCGCAAGAAAGAGCATATTATAGTTCGTCAGCCCTTGCAGAAGATAGCAATCCCCACAACCGATGAGGCTGTGAAAAACCGCATAATTTCCATGACCGACCTCATCCTTAGCGAGGTGAATGTGAAAGAGCTTGTTTTTGTTGAGGGTGACGGCATCTTGGTTAAGAAAATCAAATGTAACTTCCGTTCGTTGGGACAGAAGTTTGGTAAACTGATGAAGAGCATCAATGTTGCTGTAACCGGAATGTCTCAAGAGCAGATTGCATCGCTCGAAGCAAATGGCAGCATCGCACTTCAGGTCGAAGGTACCGAGGCTGTGATAGAGCTCTCCGACGTAGAGATATTCAGTGAGGATGTTCCCGGTTGGACAGTGGCTAACGAGGGTGCGTTGACTGTGGCTCTCGATGTTGAGATAACCGACGAACTTCGTCAGGAGGGTGTTGCACGTGAGATTGTCAAGAAGATACAGACAATGCGTAAGGAGTGTGGCCTTGATATTGTCGACAGAATTAGCGTCAGCATCACAAAGAGCAGTGAAAGCAACGACGCTGTAAATAATTTTGCAGAATACATCAGCAATCAGGTGCTTGCAGATGCTCTGCAACTTGTTGACACCATGGAAGGTGGCGAGGAACTTGAACTCGAATCGGCAACCATACGTGTCGCTATAGCAAAAGCATAAACACTTTAATATATATATACTATGGCAGAAAAACTTCGTTATTCAGATGAAGAGCTTGAAGAATTTCGCACTGTGATAAACGCAAAGCTCGAACTTGCTAAACGTGATTACGATCAAATGATGAAAAGTCTTCGTAACGAAGATGGTAATGATGTGGCAGATACATCTCCCACATACAAAGGTCTTGAAGATGGCAGCTACAGCACTTCTAAAGAGGAGATGATGCAGCTGGCACAACGTCAGGCAAAATTCATTCAAGGATTGCAGGCTGCAATTGTTCGTATCGAGAATAAAACATACGGCATTTGTCGCGAAACAGGTAAATTGATTGCAAAGGAGCGTCTGATGGCTGTTCCCCACGCAACACTGAGCATTGAGGCTAAAATGGCCGGTAAGAAATGATGCAAACTAAAAACAGACGGCTGCTTCTCTCCGTAGCAATCCTTGTATTGGCGATTGCCGCCGATCAGATAATTAAGTTCGCGGTTAAGCTCTCGATGTTCAAGCACGAGAGCATCCGCGTCTTTGATTGGTTCTATATATATTTCACAGAGAACAAAGGAATGGCGTTCGGCATGGAACTTTTCGATAAGCTCTTTTTGACGACCTTCAGGATAGTTGCAGTAACCTTTATCATCTGTTATCTGTTTAAGATAGTGCGCAATGCTAAGTTTGCAACGGGTTATGTTGCGTGTGTGGCATTTGTGCTTGCCGGTGCTTTGGGCAACCTCATCGACTCCATGTTCTATGGTGAGATATTTACCGATAGCAATGGCCGGGTGGCGCAGCTGGTTGAGTGGGGCAATGGCTATGGCGATTTTCTATATGGCCAAGTTGTGGACATGTTTTACTTTCCACTCTTTGGCTTTGACTGGCCACAGTGGATGCCGTTTGTAGGTGGTGAGCATTTCATTTTCTTCAGCCCGATATTTAACTTTGCCGATGCTTGTGTGAGTTGTGGAATGATTGTCATTGTTCTTTTCTATGGCAAATACCTTAATATGAGTTATAATAAATAATATAATGAAAAAGTTACCCATAAAGATACTCTTTTTCGCATTGATTGTGATACTCTCTTTTACGGCTTGTCAGGTGAAAACTCCTAAAGAGATTATACAACCCGATGCATTGGAAGCTCTTCTCTATGATTATCATGTGGTTCAGGCTATGGGTAACGAGTCCGACGTCTCTTCGGAATATCAGGTGAAACTCTATTACGAGTATGTTTTCAAGAAACATGGGGTGACAAAGTCACTTTTCGATTCGTCTATGGTGTGGTATACACGTCATCCATCTCATTTGACACAGATTTACGCCGACTTGCAAGAACGTCTCGACAATGAGGTTGCCATAATGCAAGAGGACAAAGTGTTGGCGCAGGTTACGAATATCATGGAGATGGACTACTCGGCGGATACCGTTGATTTGTGGGAAGAGAGAGTTGTGAACAAACTTACATCGGCACCGTTGAACAATAAAATGCAGGTGTCGTTTGCCTCCGATACGGCTTTTTTAGTTGGCGATAGCGTGACATTCTGTTTTGGTACGCGATTCTTCTCTGAGGATAAAGATGTGTTGCAGAATGTGTATGCAACGCTGATGGTTGCTTATGCCGATAATACTACCGAAAGCTACGGATTGAATATCTCCACATCGGGGCTTAATGTGTTAACGATGCCTCGTGATTACGATCGCACCATAAAAGGTGTAGATGCGTTTCTTTATTATATGGATAATGATAAAACATCGCAATCGGGAGTTCTCCTTAGCGGTGTATCTCTGTTGCGCATACATCCGCCGGTGGTGCAAGAAGAGTAATTCCCATTTCTATGATTTACGGCACAAACAGATTGTATTACCCATCGGGGGAGGTTGCTGTGGCTCAAGTGGTAGAAACTGCTGATGGATATGTAGTTGCCATCACTCCGTTTGTGTGTGAAATTCATTCCATGGTGTGGTACGACACTATATTTCTTTGTAGCAAATTATACAAGAAACAGCTGTTTGCTTCAATTATTGATCTGCACACTCTTTTGGCAGATGACAATGTTGTGGGTTCTCCGTTGTATGCCTATGGTGTAAATTTTGATGGCGGCTGTTGCTTGTTTGAGCCTTTACGCTGATTATTCATTACGACATTCTTCGTCGGAACTCGCTGCACACTATGGCTGTGGCAGTGGAGACGTTGAGCGACTCCGAAGTCTCGCAGCCTTTGGGATAGTTGGGTATGTGCAGTCTCTCGCTTACCTCTTTTTCACATTTGGCACCAATGCCTTTTCCTTCGTTGCCCATAATTATTATCCCGTTGGCCGATAGCTTGTGCTCGTAGATGTTTTCTCCGTTCAGGAATGTACCGTATATGGGTATGCTTTTGTCTATCTCTCTAAAGAACTGTGGCAACTCTACATAGTGAATTTCTACGCGAGCTATTGCACCCATTGTTGCTTGCACAGTCTTGGGATTGTACACATCTACTGTGCCATTGGAGCAATAAATGTGTTTTATTCCGAACCAGTCGGCTATTCTTACTATTGTGCCTAAGTTGCCCGGGTCTTGGACATCGTCGAGCGCAAGGCATAGCTCATGCTGGGGAACAGTGGGGTCGAGTGGAGTGCTTTTTTGTTTGAAGAGTCCTATTATTCCTTGTGGCGTGCGCAGAAAACTGGCTTTTTTAAGTTCTTCTTCGTTGACTATGACTGCATCCTTGATGCCGAATTTTTGCAACATTCCGGCAAATTGTTCCGTAGCTATAATTTTTTCACATTCCACGGCAGATGTCAGCAAATCCTTTACGAGTTTTTCGCCTTCTGCAACAAATAGATTGTGCTCTTTGCGAAATTTCTTCATTTCCAACGAATGTATGAGTTTTATGAGATTTTTGCTGAGCATATGTGGTGGGTATGTTGAATTTACGGAAATAATTGTGTGGTTGCAAAGCTAATAAATTCTCTTTAGTTTCAGAAGTTTCGGGCAATAAAAATAAACTTTTGCTTTGTATTGCACTCTTATAATTGTAACTTTGCATTTAATTATTTTACTTGGCTTAATTTGTGCCATTGTGTAGCTGTGGCATATATTGCTTTGAAAAACGTATTAGAAACATAGTATCTTGTTGATGTTGATAAGAAAGATAATATATCTGTTGCTCTCTCTGTTGATAGCGTCGTGCTCGGTCTCCAAATTTATTCCGGAGGGTGAGTACATGCTTAACAGCGTGGATATTATATCTCATAGCAAAGATAATTACGCATCACAAGCACGTTCCTATGTACGTCAGAATCCCAATTCAAAATGGTTTAGTCTGGTAAAGGCGCCACTTTATATGTACTCTCTTTCGGGACGCGATACCACAAAATGGGTAAACAGGGCTTTACAGAAAATTGGTGAGGCACCGGTTATATATGACAGTGCAATGGGTGAACTTACTCGTTCCAATATAGAAACAATGCTGCGTAACGAAGGCTATCTTCATGCTACGGTTGATTTTGAACCTAAAGTGGTGAAACGTAACAGAATAGATGCTGTTTACTACATTCACGAACGCGAAAGATACAAGGTGGTCGGTGTTACACGTGAGGTTGACGACTCGGTAGTGGAAAAATATATACTCGAGGATACTGTCAAGTCACTGTTAAAAAGGGGGATGCCTTTCAGTATAAACACTCTCAATAAGGAGCGTGAGCGGGTGACTGCCATGTTAAAGGATGTTGGTTTTTACAAATTTCAGAAGGAGTATATAACATTCGTGGCAGATACAGCCCATCACTCCACGGCGATAAACATAAAAATGAAGGTTGCCGGTTTCAGAGAGACATTGCAGGATTTGCCCACTTCGCACAAGCAGTACCGTTTTGGTAACATACATTTTGTGTCCGATGTGGGACTGCGCCTCGATGATGCATTGCTTGCTTCGTGTGATACATTGCAGATGGAAAATTACGACCTCCTGTATAAGGATAAACTTTTCATGCGTCCCACGGTGCTTGCAAATCAGACATATATTCTCCCTGGTGAATTATATTCGCAAAGTCGTGCCGACAGAACTTATAACTCTTTTTCTCAGTTGAGTGCGCTGCGTTACACCACGTTGAGGATGAAAGAGAATAAGTATGACGACTCTTTGCTCGATTGCTACATCATGTTTGAACGCCGTAAACGTCGTTCGGTTGCTTTCGAGATAGAAGGTACAAATACTGCCGGCGACCTGGGTGCTGCCTGTTCGATGACATTTAGCGATAGAAATTTATTTAAAGGTTCTGAAGTGCTCTCTTTGCGCCTTTTCGGTGCATATGAAGCAATTTCGGGGCTCACCGGATATATAAAAGATAGTTATTTCGAGTATGGTGCCGAACTGGGCTTGCGCATTCCCGGTGGCTTGATTTCTTCAATTGTACCGGCTGAAAAAAGGTTTCTTAGGTCGATGACGCAATTTTCTTTGCAATTCAATTCGCAGGAACGACCGGAGTTTGAACGTCAGATATTGTCGGCTTCGTGGAGCTATCTATGGAGTAAAAAACCCTCTACACAACATAAGGTTGATATCCTTGACGTCAGCTATATCTATGTGCCATGGATTTCAGATACTTTTAAACGTGAATATCTCGACAGTATATCAAATAGAAACTCAATTCTCAAATACAACTACGAGAATTTGCTTATAACCAAATTGGGGTATTCATTCTCTTATAATTCAGCTGCAGGTAAAAGTGGTTACCAGTCGACAGCTTTCTCTCTGCGCACAAATGTGGAGTGTTCGGGTAATGTTCTAAGTGGTGTGAATTCATTGCTTTCTACAAAGAAAAATTCCGAGGGACAATACACTTTCATGGATATAGCTTATGCGCAATATATAAAAGGAGACATAGACGTAACTTCGCGCATGGACATCGACGACCGCAACTCCCTTGTCTTACACATGGGCATCGGCGTAGCCTATCCTTATGGCAACTCCACTATTCTGCCATTTGAGAAGCGATATTTTTCCGGTGGCGCAAACAGTATGCGTGGATGGACTGTGCGTGGATTGGGTCCGGGCTCGTTCAAGAACAAAAACAGTGATATTGATTTTATAAATCAGTCGGGTGATATGAAACTTGATGTAAATATTGAGTTCCGTTCTCGCCTTTTCTGGAAAATACATTCGGCATTGTTTATCGATGCCGGAAATATATGGACTATCCGCAACTATAAAGAGCAACCGGGCGGACAGTTCGATATAAAGTCCTTTCACAAGGAAATAGCTTTCTCCTATGGACTGGGTTTGAGGTTTGAATTTGATTTCTTTGTCTTCAGGCTCGACGGAGGTATGAAAGCTGTAAATCCGGCTTATTCCGGAAAAGATAAATACCCGTTGTTGAACCCCGATTTCAGTAGGGATTTTGCTCTCCATTTTGCGGTGGGTTATCCTTTCTGATGGTTCGACATTTGTTGTTTTGGTTAAAAATAAAAATATAATATGGAGATTCGTTTTATGAGTATTGGTAGTGGCAGTTGTGGAAACAGCTACTACATAGGAACAGGGAAACATGGCATACTGATAGATGCCGGTATTCCTGTAAAGACGATACGCCTCGCTCTTAAAAAGGAGAACATCCCTTTTGAGAGCATATGCGCCGTGTTCGTCACACACGACCATGCCGACCATATAAAGTCATTGGGTGTGGTGGCTTCGAAAAATATGATACCTGTGTATGCTACCAAAGGTGTGCATGAGGGTATAACACGTAACTATTGTATAACCACCCCCATTGATGCACAGTATGTTCGCTTCATCGAAAAAGAGAAACCCATTGATTTCTTCAATATGAAGATAACAGCTTTCGAAGTGCCACACGACGGAACAGATAATGTCGGTTATTGTATTGAGATAGGCGACAAAACCTTTTGTTTCTTAACCGACCTTGGCTGCATAACGGAAACGGCGGCAAAGTATATCAATAAAGCCAATTATCTAGTTATCGAAGCTAATTACGAAGAGGAGATGCTGGCAATGGGTAAGTATCCCAAATTCCTAAAGGATAGAGTATCGAGCAGCACAGGTCATTTGAGCAACCAGGTTACAGCACGTTTTCTTGCCGATAATTTCAATGAATACCTTAAATATATATGGCTTTGTCACTTGAGTGAGGAGAATAATCATCCCGAATTGGCATACAAGGCTGTTGAGATGGAATTAAGAAGTCATGGAGTTATTCCCGGCAAGGATGTGAAGTTGAATGTGCTTAAGCGTGCGACCCCATCTCCGCTCTATCATCTCGAATGTGGCGGAACCTTAAATGAGTGATTGTTGAAAAATATATAGCCAACAGTTTCTTAAAAACAGATAAAAAGAGTAAATTTGCACCCGAAAACGGAGAACCGTTTCCGCGTAGCATATTTAATGTGCTGCGCGTTTCAAATAGAATAAAAACACAAATAACATATAATCAATGAATTTCGTACAGGAATTGAAGTGGCGCGGGATGATTCAGGATATGACACCCGGCACTGAAGAACAACTTCAGAAAGAGATGACAACCGCGTATTTGGGCATCGACCCCACTGCGGATTCACTGCATATTGGTCACCTTGTAGGTGTAATGATGCTTCGTCACTTCCAGCGTTCGGGACACAGGCCTATTGCTCTCATCGGAGGTGCGACAGGTATGATTGGCGACCCCTCGGGGAAGTCGAAAGAGCGCGTGCTCATTGACGAGGAGCGTCTGCGTCACAATCAGGAGGCTATCAAGAACCAGCTTGCACGCTTCCTCGATTTTGAGAGCGATGCACCCAATGCAGCCATCTTGGTGAACAACTACGATTGGATGAAGACATTCTCGTTCCTCGATTTCATCCGTAACATAGGTAAACTCATCACCGTAAACTACATGATGTCAAAGGACTCTGTAAAACGTCGTTTTACAGGCGAGAGCGGTGCAGATGGTATGTCATTTACAGAGTTCTCATATCAGTTGTTGCAGGGTTACGACTATGTTTATCTGAATGAAAATTACGATTGTAAATTGCAACTCGGTGGTGCCGATCAGTGGGGAAACATCACTACCGGTACAGAGATGATACGCAAAATTTCAGGTAACGAGGTGTTTGCGCTCACTTGTCCGTTGATTACAAAAGCCGATGGCAAGAAATTTGGAAAAACAGAACAGGGTAACATCTGGCTCGACAGACGCTACACATCGCCCTACACATTCTATCAGTTCTGGTTGAATGTGAGCGACGACGATGCCGATCGTTACATCAAGATATTTACATCCATCCCTCAAGAAGAGATTGAGTCGCTCATTGCACAGCAGAAAGAGGCTCCTCACTTGCGCCTGTTGCAGAAACGTCTTGCTCAGGAGCTTACAATTCTTGTGCATGGCGAGGAAGAACTCGAGAAGGCGTTTGCAGCTTCGGGTATACTCTTTGGCAACGCAACATCAGAGGCTCTGCGCTCGCTCGACGAAGAGACCTTGCTTGCAGTGTTCGACGGTGTGCCCAAGTTCGAGGTATCACGCGAACTATTGAACGAGGGTGTGAAGGCGGTAGACCTTACAACCGAGGTTGCGGCAGTTTTTGCATCAAAAGGCGAAATGCGCAAATTGGTGCAGGGTGGCGGTGTCTCTGTCAACAAAGAGAAGTTGGCTGCCTTTGATCAGGTAATTACAACTGCCGACCTATTGAATGATAAATATATACTCATTCAGAAAGGTAAAAAGAACTACTACCTCCTTATAGCGAAGTAATGTAATAACGAGTTATAAAAAAGTGTCGCGACTTTATTCTACAAGTCGCGACATTTTTTTTTATAACTCGAGCTGTGGAGTTATCGTAACCACCATTTTATCTTGAGCTGCTCAATATCTTTATTGCTTAAAGGAGCAAATAGGCGCATCTCATTGCTTAGTTCAAGAACAGCACTGTCATCAAACGGAATATCTAAATTCCATTTGCCCAAAATTCCGTTTCCTGTTAACGCCAAAAGATATCTGCCACATGGGGTAAATGCAATCTGTTCTATTGTTTGCGAACTTCTGTATCCCGGTGAACTGTAATCGCCTGCATTGAAAGTAATGATTTTTTCTTGTGTGTCAAAGTCGTATATATCAACTTTGTTGTTGGTGGCAACAGCTACATATTTTTCATCGGGGCTTACTTCTATATCTTCGACAGCTCCGCCGTTGAGATTGAATTTTGTACTTCCCCCTTTCTCTATTTTTGTTCCTATACCATATTTGATAATATATTCCCCGTTTTGTGAGTATTTGGCTCTATAAACTGAGCTGTTTTCCGTCCACTCGTGGAGCACGATACCATTTATAATGTCACACACTTTTGTGCTATATGTTGAATAATCAGTAAATGTAGCGATAATCTCTTTAGCGTCTGGACTGAATGATACAGAACGGGGTCGTATGTTGAACTTAAATTTTTCTCCCTTCTGTTTGCCGGTTGCCACATCCCAAATAAGAATAGAACTGTCACTCTCTGCAGTGGCAATATATTTCCCATCAGGACTAAAATCCAAATCAATTACACTGTTTTCTAAATTAATGGTCTGAACGTATTCACCCGTAGGTAAACTCAGTACAAATATTTTTGTTCCTGAGTATGCCAAAATTTTGTTTCCATCTGCATTTATGCGTATTGTCCTAACCCAATTACGGTTTAATTTAAGCTTAAGCTCAGATTTTGTTTCCAAATTATGTACATGAATACGGTTGTTTATGTTGTATGCAAAATACTTTCCGTCCATGCTTAAATACTCTGCGCTTCTTTCTTTTTCATTGTTGTGAATGAATTCAACCTGTCTCTCTTTAACTATTCTGCCTATTCTTATACTATCTTTGTCGTTGGTGAGTGTCTCATATATAAAATTACGTAAAAGATACATCGCGTTGTTGTTCATGCTGATGCTGAAATCTGATAATGCTTCTTGCAGTATGCTGTTGGCTTTTTCCTTGTCGTTGTTTTGGTGTATCCATTGAGCATATTGCACAATGCGTTTTTCATATTTCTGTTTATGTGTGTAGTATGACGAAATGGGAATTATTATAACTATTGATATTGTTGTGTATATTATTGCCCGTCTGTGTTTTGCTATGATTTTTTTTGTTATAGCAAGAATGTTGTTGAATGTAGTTGTGCGGTTTCTCCATAACTCTTTACTTGTGGATTTGCTTACAATTATTAGGATTATAAGCGATATAATACATGCAAAAAGGGCTATTATTGCTGACGGAATTTGTTCTATATTCATGACAATTGTCGAAATCCAAAAAAATGCAGCAAAACAGCTTATGGGGTAAATCAGCGAGAATACCAAACTCATTACTTTGGCTCCTTTTTCAACCCGGTATTCAATCAGTTTGTTGTATATCAATATATAAAATATTATAACAAAAACAGCTATTCCTAATATGGAAAGCCATAGTAGAGCAATATTTTTGCTATACCAACTGATTATATTATTTGTATAAACTATGCAGTTGTCTATATATCGTTGAAAGAGTGTGTCTTCTCTTATATCCCTAAATCCTTTGTAGTTAGGATGTCCAATGTAGTATTTGGCACATCCATTAGGTACATATAATACAATGTTTTCTTTTAATTCTTCGGGAATATCGATTATATATGAAATTTCAATAATCCCATGTTTCGTTTCTATAGGTTTACTTGGCTTGGGATTGGATATATGTATCTCTCGCAAATTTAATGTTTCGTTTAAAAATACATAGTGGTTTTCTAAACTTATATTGTCTCTGTTGTGTAAACGGATGACAGAGTCTTCTTGTGCTGTTGAATTATTTATAAAGATGGTCATACCATTTCCATCAAAAGTATTTGCCGAATAATATCCATATCTCTTCTTGAATGAGTCCGATGCCTTTATATCGGCATTTTTCGATACATCGACAATCTCATTTCTAGTACCTATTTTATAATATAAAATGCCATCTTCTGAATAATAGTCGTTGCTATTATATGTGTGATATTTAACAGCTTGGGTGAAATGGGGGTAGCCGGAATACAGTACCATTCCATCTTTTATGGTATATGTTATGCTTTGCTTTGTTGAGTCGTCAAATGCAAACTCCTCAATATTTCTGCATCCTTTAAAAATATTTTTTGAAATATACTCGTTAAGCGATACCGGGATTATAACCTTTTGCAGATTTATGCAATCACGGAACCATTCCGATGTTTCATAACTCTGGATGATAGCTTGTGGCAACTCCAAATGTCTTAAAGAAAGACATTCTGCAAATGCGTGTATACCAATATTTTTTATTGGTAAGTTGTTTAGATTTAAACTATCTATTCCTGAGCACCCATTAAAAGCATATTTCCCAATTTTTCTTAAGTTCGGAGGCAGCAGCAGCTTTTTTATGTTTTTGCAGTTAAAGAATGCCGAGTCAGAAATCTCTGTGATGTTCCCGTATCCGCTGAAATTGACTTCCTCTATATATTTATAATATGGAGATGGTAATAGAATGGAATCCTTTATGTTATAGGTTATATTATTCCTCTTTAGATTATAGAACCGTTTCCCGCGGAAAACGATAGAGTCGAAATCTTTGTATTTGAACGCAAATGGTACCATTTCTTGATTTCTGAATAAATCTCCCTGCATATATTTAATCGGCGAGGAGGTGTTTTGCATATCCCATAGTATTCCATCGCTCCATCTGTATCTCGAAATTTTATTTGTGTCAATATCTATCTCGAGTATATCCGAATTAAATGCATCAATATCTATTTCTTCTACATATTGTGGCAATTTAATACGTTTAAGGTTTGGGCAGTTTACAATGGTGTTTGATGGAATGTAGGTGATGCTGTCCGAAAGTACAACTTCTTGCAGCAAACGGCAATCTTTGAACTCGGTTTTCAATGGCGATATGCTGTCGCAGTATACTATTGCTCTTTGAATGTCGAAAGATATCGTATTCTTATATCTTACTTTGTTGTCGAATGTTACATAGTCATTATTAGCCACATATTCATCGCATGCAGCCAAATTGTGTATGTCGTGTTCCGGTGTAGCGCTTTCCGAAATTGTGTATGCAAGTAAAAGTAATGGGGCAATGAATAGGGCAAAGAGCAGTACCAATATGCCTTCTTTACGGGCACGCTCTCTTTGTCGTATGAAGATTGCTTCGGCAAGTTTATCGTGCGATACCTCAACATACTCATCTTTGCCACTTGGCTGCCTATTTATTATATAGTGTTTAGACAGGAGTTCTTTGTGCTTTTTGTCGAAGTTGACTTTCTCTAATCGCTCGTCAGTGGATTTTATGCGTCTGCGCTCGCCGTTTTCAGATGAAACAAGGGCATCTTCTATTGTTTTAATGTCGTCTTTATCGAGTCCGGTTTTCGAGAGCAAATCTTCGTAGAATCTACGTACCAAGGTCTCTTTGTTTGCTTCAACGTCGTCGTTTGCAAGTTTTATCTTGTTTCCATTCTCGTCAATCTTTGCTTTCTCATATAGGCGGTTGCAAAATACTGACAGCAAAAGGGTTGAAATGTTGTCGTCTTTGTTGTCCTTAATATCTTCTATTATTTTGTCGGCAACATCATCGAGTGTGTCTACTCCTTGTTTTGTTATTATTTCTCGTGCTTGTTCTGGTGTAAGAGGTAGTAAATAGTATCGCGTGTCTTTTAATGAGGGTATTCTAAGACGTTGGTTGCACCAGTAATCAAGCATTCCTACTGCATCCTGGCGCAAGGAGAAAAGAAATTTGTATGGTGTGCCTGGAATAAGCTCCCTGTGAAAAATTTCATTGTCATATTTCTTGCATGCTTGTTCGATATTTGTTGGAAGCGAGCTGGCAGAAAAGTCGATGTACCAGTTGAAGAAATTTTCAACGAACTCAATATTTCGTGAACGTATGATTACCTCTTCAAATTGGTCAAAGATAAAAATAGGGCAGCAGTCACACATCTTTATTCCGTATGCATAGCAGGTGATTGTGTGAGTGTGTAATAGCCACCATATTGAGTTATCGGAAAATTGTTTGTCATAAATCTTGAAGTCTGTATTGCTGAAATCGGAAATGCGTTCAAGACGGTATTCGACTTCGCTGTTAAGCTTATTGCTTTCGTCGATGGCATCTTTTAACTTTTTTATGACAAGATTATCCATTGCGAGGTTCTTGTCGCTAATAAAATCGCTTTCTGTGAATAGTATTTTTATGGGGAGATAGTTGTTTTGGCGCAATAAAGGTGATAATCCCGCATTGATAAGCGAACTTTTGCCGATTCCGGAATCGGCATAACATACTATGGTAGAGTGTCTTTGAACCAATTCAAATAGCTCATATACGTTTTTCTTTCTACCTTTAAACTTATGTGCATCTTCTTCCTTGTAAGGGAGAAATGCATTCCATGGGTTGTTGTGTATGTTTGTTTTCATCGTTTTATCTTCCCCGGGTATTTGTTATTTGACTTTATATTGTCCCCAATCGTGATTGCGGAATGTCTCTGAACTATTGTCGGAATCATTGAAATAGAAATAACATTGTATGTCTTTAAATAATTCAGAAGGTATAATCTCTTTTTGTGCTAGTTCGTTGAGGGTCTGGATATTTGTTTCGTCATTAATGATAATTGGCAGTGAATATACATTGTCCCTGTTTTGTGCCCTTTCTGAATTGTCGAACCACTCTTTTGCCATATTTATCTCTTTAACCAAGCCTTCGGGTTCTTTGCCTAATGTGCTACACATTAAAAAACGTTGCAAAAATTGTGTTGTAACAATGGGCATTATGTAACGCGATGTTTTCAACCCGTTTTCTATACGTGTCCAATAGTTCCCGCCCTCTTTTACGCGGCCGGTGGAATTATCAAACCAAACGCGAAGATTGTGCTTTTCCTGTAAATAATTTTTGATATTTATCGCGGTTTTCTCGTCATGGCTTGCATAAGAAATAAAAATGTCATAAGGCTTTTGTGAATTGTCGTCCGTGACTGATGCTCGGCCCTTTTTTATTAAGGCCGTAACCTCTGAGATGACATCTTCCATCTCCGGAACGGATGCAAAACATATCTGGTTTAAGAAATTATCGAAATTATCATCGTCGTAACTGCTCAACCAGTAACCCCCTGCTCCACGTTCGCCTGTCGGGTATCTGCTTGCGTCTTCGCTTATAAGCGGATACCACATGAAGCGGAAAATCCAATTCGGAATAAGTCCTCCGAGAATGAGCAGACATTTTTTATTTATATAGTTTGCAAGATTCTCGGGATTATATTTGCTGTCATGCAAGAAATGGAGAAATTTTAATAGCGATTTTTCGTTGGAAACCCAATCGGTGGCAACCTCTTCTCCATTTCCGAAAAGATGATATACAACAGGTGTGGAACCATCAATAGGGGTGTTGTCGCTTTTTTCTATTGTGTACCACATTGATTTGTAATGTTCATCCAATTCTTTTTCTATTATTTCGAATGCCGATGTTGTTATTATCAGTGGGGGTTTTACAATGTTAAGAAATTCTTTGATAGTAGGCTTTAGTTTTATGTTGTTTCGATTTTTTTGTATATATCCTTGATATCTGGGGATGTAGCGCTCGCTGTATTTCTGCGAAAGCAATGTTAGACCATAATATCCCGATTCTTTCATTATCCTAAGTTCGTCTTCGGTAGTACTATTAGGATTGTCTTCTGCAAAACAATCAACTATGAACGATAGTAGAGGTGTTTTTTTATCTTCGTGCTCAACAATGAACATGTCGTCGCTAATTAGCGGGATAATGTAACTGCTATTTTTTAATCCATTTGCAAGTTCGGATATCACTTCTTCTTTTGTGTAATTCATAGCTTTAAATGTGTCTATTAAGTGTTTGGGATATAGAAACTTTCAAAGATAAAGATATAATGGTAAAAATGCAAGTTATAGGCACAGATTGTATCTCTATTCTATATGCAAGGATTCCAGTGAATCTGTATGGTGCAAATTTGTATTGGTGTTTTTGCCGATTATAAAATATTTTAAAAAAACTTTGCATAGTGCGAATTTTGGTTTACCTTTGCAAAAGTTTTGGAGAAAATACGCGCTGTTAGCTCAGTTGGTAGAGCAATTGACTCTTAATCAATGGGTCCAGGGTTCGAGTCCCTGACGGCGTACAAAAAAGCAGTCACATATATGTGACTGCTTTTTTGTATCTCGCTCGTTTGTAGATGTCTTTGCGCTTCGCTGCGAAGATACACTGTACTCGCTTTGATATTCATATAAGCAAGCTTTATGCATCTCGCTCGTTTGTGGGTATCTTTGCGCTTCGCTGCTAAGATACACTGCACTCGCTTTGATATCCATATAAGCAAGCTTTATGTATCTCACTCGTTTGTGGGTATCTTTCTTTTGCCCAAGATTATTGGGAAAATCTTTTGAAGAATCATTATTATTGGAATGAAAAGAAGTAGTACTATTGCTGATGCTGTCAACGATAGTAATCCTTCGCTTACTATTCCATCGGAGATGTTATTTACGATTTTTCCAAATGGATGATATAGATCCCTGTGAAACTCTAAAATAACCATTGTTCCTATAGATATTATCTGCACTGCTTTGCTGCGTATGCTGTCGAGAGAAACCGATAGCATGAATATGGATATGGTACCTATAAGTCCGAAGATTAAGAAAAGTATTATGCTGTGACCATAATATCCTTTGAACATTCTTACTTCGCCATTGTATGCGGATATAAATAAAAGGAGTGTGGTGAGTATTGCGAATGTTGCAATGGCAAAATATTTTTTATCTTTTATCCGACTTACAACTCTTTCAAAACCAATGTTGTATTTGCTTGATATTATGTAGCCTAACATGAACCATGGCATTGCCGAGAATGTGTTGGTTACCGCCCAGTCGAGATGTATGTTGTAGTGGCTTAATGTGACAGCGCCTACAATAGCAGCTACGAACAGCAATATGACGTTGCTTCGTTTGTTCCCTGAAATTTGAAAAATAACTTTTAGCAGGAATAGCGTGTATACGAACCATAGGTTTTTTGCTGCCGGTGCATCGTTGAATGTGTGGAATCCGGTGAGTATTCCTATTGGGCAGTTAATTAGTTCCTGAAAATTATTCCAATATTTTGTTATGTGCGAAAAGTCTTTTATTAAACAAAGTAATAAATAGGGTATAATGAGCGAATATAGGTTTTTCTTAAAGAATATACGCATACTTGCTTCTTGTTTGAACAAGTAGACTGAAACTATGAAAAACATAGGAAAGTTAAATGAATATATGTAAGCGGTCAGTCCTGTGGGGAATGCGTGCCCCCATATAATTACAAGCATGCCTATTGCTTTCATCCAATCTATCCAGTTTTTTCTGGTGGCTTTTTGTGTAGGAGTAGTCATGTGCTCTTAGTTTGTATAAATGTGAATGTTCGTGAAAAACATGGCAAAAAAATCCAAATTTATCATTATGGCAAAATGTTGTAAGTTTCATGTAGTGATTCTGTGGCAATTTGTGGCCTTTCTTAAGTGATGGGCTTGCTGTTTTCCTTGCATCTGGGATGATGAAGATATTCTTGGTGAAAAAGTTTGCATAAAATTTTATAGGAAGAAAAATAATGCTTATCTTTGCAGCCGATTTAGTCCGTAGGGGTTGAAGAAGTCGTGCTCGCGGTGAGTGCGCACCTCGCGGAATTCACAATAAAAGCGAAAAAATAATAATGTACGCAATTGTTGAGATTAACGGACAGCAGTTCAAGGCAGAGGCTGGTAAGAAGCTGTTCGTGCACCACATTAAAGGTGCTCAGAATGACACAACCGTAGAGTTCGACCGAGTATTGTTGGTTGACAACGACGGTGCAATCACAGTAGGTGCTCCCACAGTAGAGGGTGCAAAGGTAGTTTGTTACATCGGTAATGTTCGTGAGATGAAGATTGTTCGCAAGTCTAAGGACGGTAAGAACATTGAGACTACACGTACAATCGACCCCACTTTGGTTAAAGGTGACAAAGTGCTTGTGTTCCACAAACGTCGTCGCAAAGGTTATCGTAAACTCAACGGTCACCGTCAGCAGTTTACTGAGCTTGTAGTTAAAGAAATTATCGGTTAATTTTAAAGTTTAAGTATTATGGCACATAAGAAAGGTGTTGGTAGTTCTAAGAACGGTCGTGAGTCAGCTAGCAAGCGACTCGGAGTAAAGATTTGGGGTGGCCAGGTATGTAAAGCCGGTAATATCATTGTTCGTCAGCGTGGTACAGTTCACTATCCCGGTGAGAACATAGGTATGGGTAGCGATCACACATTGTTTGCTTTGGTAGACGGTGTGGTATGCTTCAAAAAAGGCCTCAAGAACAGAAGCTACGTTTCTGTTGTTCCTGCTGAGAATAATTGAAATTAGACAATTATTAGGAAAGTTAAAAAGGATAGCTATCGATAGCTATCCTTTTTAACTTTTAATACCTACCTATTTCCTTCTTAGAATAGCGGAAAACTCTGCCCGCGGTTGCGGCGTGAGTGCATGTGGTAGTGTGCGCGAAAAATCTCCAGGCAAAAACGAATCTCACATTCCTCACTATCTTCTTTGCAGCAGAAGGGCGAGTTTTGCGATATATTTCTCTTTTCTCCTTTTAAAAATCTCTTATTCCTATCTTCTCTTTTGTCGGGTAGCATCATTCTTGTTTTTAGAGTAATGAACAACCGTAAACCTCTTTTTGTTCTTGCTGTTTGTGTTTTTGAATAGAAATTTATAAATTTGCCATTCTGAAGAATTTAGAACGATTTACAGCGTGATTATACGTTGTGCGTGATTTATATAGTATATACGATGAATAGTTTTTTAGAACTTTTGAAGAATAGACGCAGCTGTCGTCGCTTTACCGGACAGCCTGTCGATGAGAATAAAGTTTGTGACCTTATGAAGGCTGCTTTGATGTCTCCCTCGGGACATCGTGTAAATCCTTGGGAGTTCATTATGGTCGAGGACAAAGAGATGTTGCGACAGCTTTCTATGTGTAAGGCTGCGGGCGCGGCGTTGCTCGAGGGTGCAGCTCTTGCAGTTGTTGTCATTGGCGATACTGATAAGACAGATGTGTGGGTTGAAGATTGCTCTATAGCTACCATACTCATACAGCTCGCAGCCGAGGATTTAGGGCTCGGTAGTTGTTGGGTGCAGATGCGCAAGCGTTTTGATGCCGATGGTGTCTCTGCCGACGAAAATGTGAGACGTCTGCTTGCAATCCCCGAGAACTATGCAGTGTTGTCGGTGGTGGCTGTTGGATACAAAGAGCGCGAGAGCAAGCCTTTCGACGAGGATAAGATGCAGTGGGAGAAGGTTCATGTCGGTACGTTCGGTGGAAAATAGTCGTATAGTAATAGTTGGCGCAGGCAATCTGGCTACCTGTTTGGGAGTTGCACTTCAGAAGGCGGGGATTGTCCCACAGGCTGTGTGGAGCCGCACAGAGACATCTGCTGTTGCACTTGCCAAAAGGTTGGACTGCAAAGCTACAACAGATATTGCTTCGTTGCCCGATGCAGATATTGTTATAACCGCTGTCAGCGACGATGCATTGCCTTTGGTGGCAAAACTTTTGGCTGCAAGATATAAAGAAGCGTTGCTTGTTCACACTGCCGGAAGTGTGCCCATGAATATTTGGGCTGATGCCGGTGCTGTGCGTTACGGGGTTTTTTATCCCATGCAGACATTCAGCAAGGCTAAAGAGGTGGATTTTAGTCGATTGGGCATTTTTGTAGAGAGTAATTCAGAGGCTGATTGTTTCCTCTTGGAGAAGTTTTCAAGCAAATTGACAAATAAAGTCTATCGTGCTACAAGCGCGCAGCGAGCCTATCTGCACATTGCGGCTGTCTTTGCCTGCAATTTCTCGAATGCCATGTATGCCATGGCTGCCGACTTGTTGCGCGAACAGGGACTGCCTTTTGAGGTAATGCTTCCGCTCATTGATGAGACTGCTGCCAAATTGCATTTTCTCTCGCCTTCCGAGGCGCAGACTGGTCCTGCCCGCCGTGGCGATAAGCAGGTGATGGCAAGTCATCGCTCAAAACTCAGTGGGGAATATGCCGAAATATACGATATTATAAGCAAATATATCAGCGATAAGGCTGTTGTAAAATAAAGATTTATGATAAACTACGATTTGAAAAAGATAAAGGCATTGGTTTTTGATGTTGATGGTGTCCTCAGTAAAGAGACCATCCCAATGCATCCATCGGGTGAACCTATGCGTACTGTAAACATAAAAGATGGATATGCTTTGCAGTTGGCGGTGAAGGCCGGATATCGCGTGGCTATCATCACCGGTGCAAAAACTGAGGCTGTGAAGATACGTTACAATGGTCTTGGAATAACAGATGTCTATGTAGGTGCCTCTGTGAAAAAAGATATTTTCGAAGATTTTATGTATATGTACGAACTTGCCCCCGAGGAGGTTATGTACATGGGTGATGATATCCCCGATTACGAGGTGATGCAGATGTGTGGCCTTCCTTGTTGTCCGGCAGATGCATCGGTCGATATAAAAGGTTTGGCAAAATATATTTCCCCTGCGAAAGGAGGCGAGGGGTGTGGTCGCGATGTAATAGAACAGATTATGCGTGCCCAAGGTAAATGGATGGACGAGGCAAATGCCTTCGGATGGTAAATATCTCTCTTATATGCTCGATAATTTAAAAGGCTATAAAATAATTTTGGCATCAGCATCGCCACGTCGTCGTGAACTGATGAACGGGTTGGATGTTGTTTTTGAGGTGCGCTCATTACCCGATGTCGACGAAAGTTTTCCCGAAACACTTCAGGGAGGTGATATTCCTCTGTATATATCGAAGAAAAAAGCTGATGCCTATCGTTCTTCGATGACAAATGACGAATTGGTGATAACTGCAGATACTATAGTGTGGCTCGATGACAAAGCATTGGGCAAGCCTGTAGATGCCGACGATGCCCGTCGCATGCTCCGCAATATGTCGGGAAAAACTCACAATGTATACACAGGCGTTACAATCACCACTGCCACAGTGCAGCGCAGTTTTGTAGCATGTTCAAATGTCACTTTTGCTCCTCTCGATGAAAGTGAAATAGAGCACTACGTGACAAAGTACAAGCCCATGGACAAAGCGGGAGCGTACGGCGCACAAGAGTGGATAGGTTACATAGGTATGGAAAATATCGAAGGCTCATATTTCAATGTGATGGGTCTGCCTGTGCAACGTCTTTATAACGAACTGAAAAAAATCCCTGCACTATGACAAAAATAGCAGATACAATAACAGAACTTATTGGTAACACTCCATTGCTGAGAGTGAATAATTATGCAGCAGCCGAGAAACTTGGTTGCGCACCATTGGCAAAGTTGGAATATTTCAATCCTGCAGGCAGCGTGAAGGATAGGGCGGCATTGTATATGGTGCTCGATGCCGAACGTCGCGGAGTGCTTAAACCAGGTGCGACAATTGTAGAACCCACAAGCGGTAACACAGGTGTTGGACTTGCATTTGTTTGCTCCACACGCGGATATAAACTGCTGCTTACAATGCCCGAGACTATGAGTCGCGAGCGCATGAGTTTATTGAAAGCATATGGCGCACAGTTGGTCCTCACACCCGGTGCCGATGGCATGGCAGGCTCCATTGCAAAGGCTCAAGAATTGTGTGACACCATTGAAGGGGCGATTATTTTGCAGCAATTTGAAAATAAAGCCAACCCCGAGGCGCATTACTGCACAACTGCCGAAGAGATATGGCGCGACACCGATGGTGCTGTAGATGTTTTTGTCGCTTGTGTGGGCACTGGCGGAACAATCAGCGGTACGGCAAAGCGTCTGAAAGAGCTCAACCCTGCAATCAAGGTGGTTGGCGTCGAACCGGCCTCCTCTCCGGTGCTTACAGGTGGCGAAAAGGGGGCACACAAGATACAGGGTATTGGCGCAGGCTTTGTTCCTGCCATATACGATGCAACGGTTGTAGATGAGGTTGTGCGCGTCACCGATGAGGATGCAATGAGAGCTGCCAAGCAGTTGGCTGCTACAGAAGGTGTACTTGTAGGCTTCTCTTCGGGTGCCGCTCTCAGTGCTGCAGCCGATGTGATTCGTCGCGGCGGATATGAGAAAAAGAATGTAGTAGTGCTTTTGCCCGATGGCGGCGAACGCTATCTTTCTACCGATTTGTTTGATTGATGGGATGTTACGTCATCTTTTTGATGGATAATAAAATATAAGAATATAATGGAAAAGAAAAATATAGCAAGCGTGTTGCCGGCAACGGTCGATGCTCTTACAAAATGCAAACTTGGCAATGTGTTGGCAGAGTGCCAGCACGACGGTGAGCCAATGCCTTCGGGCAGAGTGCTCGCAGATGTGGTGGAACTGGTGCGTTCCATTGTCTTTCCGGGTTTCTTTGGTGATGCCTACAAAGACGATAATACCTTGGAGTACAGAACAGGACTAAACATAGCAAAAGTCTACGATCTTCTATCCGAGCAGATACATGCCGGGCTTTGCTTCGCCAACGTAGATGGGAAAAAAGAGCGTCGCAAGATGGCAAAGGCAATGGCTGTGGAGTTTGTGGAGTTCCTGCCTGAATTGCGCAGGCGTCTGCTCATGGATGTTGTTGCCACATACGATGGCGACCCCGCAGCCAAAAGCTATGGCGAGGTCATCAGTTGTTATCCGGCGATTAAGGCTATAGGCAACTATCGCATGGCTCACAAACTCATTGAGATAGGCGCTCCGCTCATTCCCCGTATCATTTCCGAACTTGCACATAGTGAGACGGGTATAGATATACATCCCGGTGCGCAGATAGGCGACTATTTTACCATAGACCATGGAACGGGAATTGTTATTGGTGAAACTTGTATCATTGGCAACCATGTGAAACTTTATCAAGGTGTTACCCTCGGAGCAAAGAGCTTCCCTGTAGATGATGCCGGTAATCCCATCAAAGGCATTCCTCGTCACCCCATACTTCAGGATAATGTCATTGTATATAGCAACTCCACCATACTTGGTCGCGTGACCATAGGAAAAGATGCTGTCATAGGTGCAAATATATGGTTGATGGAGGATGTCGCTCCCGGAACACAGGTTGTTCAGAGAAAGAAAATTTAAAAAACATTTTTTTAAATAACTTATTATTAAGCTTTAAAATATTTGCTATCTTAGCGCTGTAAAGTGTTTAGTCTTAAGTTAAACACTTTACAGCGTTTTTTTGTAATAGTTTAAGAACGATATACCATTTTTAATTTATATATACTTATGAGAAAAAATTTATTCCTAACCACACTTTTGATGCTTGTTGCCACACTTGGCATGGCTCAAAAAACAACGTGGCCCATCACGCTCACGACAGCGGATGGTCTGCCCGGTGAGTATGTTGTACAAAGTTATGAGTACAAATCTCAGGTTTTTAATCTTGAAGAGTCTGTTACTAAACTGCGCTTCACTGTTGTCTCTACCAACACTGTTGACAGCCTTACTGAAGGATCATACGATGGCTATTCGGCAGGATGGGGTCCCGGTTTTCCCTTCTTCGCGATTTCCGAACTCGCTATTTGTAATGCCAACGGCGAGAAATTGAATTACACTGCCACTTGTAACGCTGTTGCCGAAGGCGATGGCGGTGGTATAGCAGCCATAAACAATGGTAAAGTGAATGACTTTCTGCATACCTCATATTATAGAGGTGATTGGCCTCAGGCTTACCACTACATTGAGGTTACTCTTGA
>JAFTTA010000207.1 GCA_017467015.1 Bacteroidaceae bacterium | reverse complement strand
CCGTAAGTAATTATTTAAATGCCATACTAATTGAATGTTCTTTGTTGGGTGGATTCTGTTTCGGCCGATTTGGAATTCTCCGAAGTTCTTTTGGCTTTATTTCTGCATCTTTTAGATATTTGCTCAGTGCCTATCCTCGGGCTTATTTGGGTCGCTGACAATGTGCAATGGTACAAGTTCTATGTAATTATATATTCCTGTAATAACAGTATAAATTTCTGAATTTATCGAAATGTCACCGATAAATTCGAAACGTAACCAATGTTCTCCTTCGAGCAGATGTGCAATTGTTGCAATTTTTCGCAAGTGTGTGGGTTCCATGCGTGCAGGCTTATTTCCGGCCATATAAACGTCAGGTGCTTTCATCCAACCTCTGTTGCGCAGATGTCTGTCGTTATCTACTCCATTGTCATATGTATCATAGTCATCGATCCAACCGATACGATCGTCTGTTGCAGCAATTCTATAGGTAAAATGAAGACCACAAACTTTGCCATCTAAATATACTTGAGTTAAATCTTTGATATCGCTTCCAGTTTCTTTACGAACATGTGTAGAGAACCTTATTTCGTACGTTCTGTCTGGGACAGGTGGTAACTTAATAGCCCAATTACCTTTGTTGAACATTAAAAATATACCACCATTGTAACCACCATTCCAAATCCCCCAATTTCGTTCAATGCCACACCTTTTTATACCCTTACAAAAATCGTCAGTAATATAAGGGGACGCATCGTTATATATTATATTGTTGCTAAACAGTTCGGGTTGCATGGCGATAATATTGAACCTCATTCTTTCATTCAGAATGTTGCCTGCCATCTCATCCTCATTGTAAATGAGAATTTTGTCAATAGGGTGTATAATACCGTTGCCGGCATTGGGAACAAAGGCTGCGTATTGTTCGTTCATCTGCGTGAATTCCGTAAGCTCAATAATGCGTACATTCGTGTGCTTGCGCATCTCGGGGTTGTAGGGAATCTCGCGTTTCGTATAGTTCAAATATGTGTTACGACCATCCACGGTACTCAGCGGTTTTAGTGCTTTAAGCAATGTTCCATGTATTGTTGTGAAGTAACTGTAAAGGTCGTAACCGGGAATGTATATTGAGTTAAAATTTTTATCAGCAGATTCGGAAGGAACAATTTTGTTATATGGGATTTCGCCCTCGACAAAATGATAAGCAACAAATTTATAGAGTGCATTCTTGGGATTTTTATAGTTGCCTTTTTCCTCGGTACCGTACCACTTTTCGGCAAAGGCGACAAGGTCATCGAGGTTGTAGATTCCATTCGCATGGAACACCTCGTCAGGTTCAATGAATGCAGTAAACTTTATATACTTCTTTTTAATATAACGTGAATCATTCAATGGTGGAGTATATGATAAATCCAGATAATCGCTGACTGCATCTATAAAGCCTGTCGCAGCAATTGCCCGGTTGAATATGCCGAAGAATGTATGCTCCGATATTTGTTTAACGATGGTGTTGAATTTGGGGTCAATGGGTTTGTCAACAATGTGTATGATTCCATTCTCCACT
>JAFTTA010000206.1 GCA_017467015.1 Bacteroidaceae bacterium | reverse complement strand
TAATAAATTTATATATTCAATGTATAATAGCCGAAAATGTGTTGCGGCGCAACACCTTTTCGGCTATAAAATTACATCCGTTATAAACTACACATTATAAAACTCAGTAAACGCCTTGATAACATATTCCGTATCAACAAGCGCCGAAGTCTCACGGATAGAATGCATACCCCACATGGGATTACCCATATCCACACCACGCATAGGCAACTGAGTAGTCAAAGTATTTCCAAGAGTACCACCACCGGCAATATCCGAACGGTTCACAAAATATTGGAAAGGAACACCTGCCTTGCGACACACCTCGGCAAAGACAGCCGCCGACTCGGCATCGGTAACATATTTCTGATTGGCATTGAACTTGATAACCGGACCGCCACCCATCACAGGATGATTGGTTGGGTCGTGCTTGTCGGCATAGTTAGGATGCAGAGCATGTGCCATGTCAGCAGAAACCATGAATGAGTTCTCCACTGCACCGTAGAGGTCACCGGGAGCACCACCCTTCTTCAGTATGATTGTATCGAGCAGATGACGCAGCACAGGAGAAGCAGAGCCTTGCTTTGTAACGTTTCCTGTCTCCTCGTTGTCGAAGAGGGCAAGCACCTGAGTCATCGACGAAGGCTTGCTCTGAACCATAGCCTGCAATCCGGCAAAGCACATCAACAGGTCGTCCTGACGACCACAAGAGACAAACTCGTTATTCAAGCCACAGAGCGAAGCCGGTGTAGCATCGTAAAGCGATAGGTCGAAATCGAGAATGTCATTTGCATCCACGTCGAGTTCTTTTGCAATAACACGAAGCAGCAGATTTTCTTTCTCAAAATGACCGTTGATGAAACCAAGCACAGGCATCATATCGCGCTGACGGTTTATGGGGTTACCATCGTTAACCTCACGATTGAAATGGATGGCAAGGTGAGGTATGAGCAGCAAAGGACGTTTCACATGCAAAAGACGTGTCACAGGGCGCAAAGGGTTCTCGCCACGCAATATAACACGACCGGCGATAGAGAGAGGACGGTCGAACCATGTATAAAGGATGGGGCCACCATAAACCTCTGTGTTCAGACGTATCATGCCACCCTCTGAGTACATTTCAGGAGCAGGTTTGATGCGGAAGCCCGGAGAATCGGTATGGGCGCATATAAGTTTAAAGCCCTCACCCACACCTCCTGTGCCCACACGGAAAGCAAACAGAGCAGTGTTGTTCTTAGTTATATAATATCCGGCACCCGGTTCAAGTGCAGGCATATCGGCTAATTCAACCTTTTTAAATCCGTTGGCAGAGAGAAATTTTTCTGCATAGTCTACGGCAAGGAAATTGACAGGCGAGCTGTCGAGCATTTTCAATAATTCGTTCATGGTATGTAATTTTTAAAGTTATTTCTTTGACTCTATTGTGTAACTGCGATTTTGCATTTTATGTGTGACAATCACTTTAACGCCAAATTTATCGGCTATATGACGGGCAGTATGTTCGGCACTATAGACCGAGCGATGCTGTCCACCTGTACAACCGAAACATATTTGTATATGTTTAAAACCACGTTCAATATAGTTTGCAACCATCATGTCGGTGAGTGAATATACACCTTCGAGAAAAGCAGCAATCTCGCTCTCCTCCTCAAGGAAACGTATCACCGGCTCATCGTATCCACAAAGTTTCTTATAAGGTTCATAACGTCCGGGATTGTGGATGGCGCGACAGTCGAAGACAAAGCCACCGCCATTACCTGAATAATCATCGGGAATTCCGCGCCTATAAGAGAAGCTCATGACATCCACCGTCAGTTCCGAACTCTCCTGCTTCACGAAAAGCGGCATTGCCATAGCCGCATCTGCAAGTCCCTCAAGCACAGGAAATTCGCCACCAATCTCGCTTAGGATGTCGCGTACCTGTTGCAATGCCGCAGGGATGCTCTCTACAAATGCCTTCTTTCGTTCTAACAATCCTCTGAAACCGTAAGCACCAAGATTCTGCAACAAGCGGAAAAGACGGAAGTAAAGAAGTTTCTGCATAAAATCCTCTTTATCGACCGTGCGGTAGCGTTTCAACGATTCAAGGTATGCATCAATCATGCGCTGCACAGCCTCGGGAGTATATTTGGCACGTGCCTGACCAACGAACGATGCAACATCGTAGTAAATGGGTCCGCGACGTCCACCCTGAAAGTCTATAAAATAGGGACGAGCATCGTGCCACATGACATTGCGAGACTGAAAATCTCGGAACATGAATGTATTTTCGTCATCGGTGAGAAGCAGGGTTGCAAAACGCTCAAATTCCTCTTC
>JAFTTA010000014.1 GCA_017467015.1 Bacteroidaceae bacterium | reverse complement strand
TTAATCCTTTTAGGCGTTTGTCGTTGCTTTTTAGCTTTCTGTCCGATGTCATTATCTGTATCTTGAACAGAGGGTCTTTGCTGTTTACGTTTTCTTTTGTGTTATCCGATGCTGTGGTTGTTGAGCCGATGGTGGTGTTTCCCTTTGTGCGTACGGGAGGCGATTGTGATGTGCCTTTTGATATGCCGTATTGCTTGTAGTACGACGAAAATCCATCAAATATACCTTTTGCAAGTGCTCTTTGCCCGTTTGCTGAACTCAGATATTTCTCTTCTGTGGGGTTCGAGATAAACCCTAGCTCAATGAGTATGCTGGGCATTGCTGTTTGGTGCAGTACCAAAAAACCGGCATTCGATACTCCTCTGTTGGGTAGTTTGCTGCGTGTTACCATCTTTCTTTGTATGGCTTCGGCGCAGTTTATGCTTTTTTCTATGTCGTGGCTGCGGATTAGTTCGAATATTATATAGCTTTCAGTGGAACGTGGGTCGAAACCTTTGTATGTCTCTTTGAAGTTGTCCTCCAGAAGTATGGCTTCGTTCTCGTACATAGCTGCTTTTTTTGCTTCTGCGCTGCTTCCCGAACCCAATGTGAATGTTTCACATCCACGTGCCTTCCTCGATCTCGAAGCATTGGTATGGATGGAAATGAAAAGGTCGGCTTTTGCCTTGTTGGCAATAGTAGCTCTGTTTATCAGCGACACATATTTGTCATTTTTTCGTGTGTAGATGATCTCTATTTCGGGATATGCCTCTTTAATTAATTTTCCAACAGCCAATGTGACATTAAGGTTTATGTTTTTCTCTCTCGAGTTTCTGCCTATTGCCCCAGGATCTTTGCCGCCATGTCCTGCATCCAATACCAAAGTGAATGGGCGTTTGCCCTCATAGGCATTGGTTGCATAGCTTGATGTTGCGATGATTAGTAACAACAGTATGGCTATTTTATGACGGAAGTTTTTCATTGGCTATATTTGAAATCCTTTGTATGAAATAAAACTAATTTGCGAAGTTACTTTCATTTATTATAAATATGTGTCTGTTTTGCTGAAAATTAGCGATCTGTTAACTATTATTAACGGGTTTTAGCTATTAAATAAAACTCTGAATAAAATAAATAAATCACAAGACTGCGCGCAGTCTTGTGATTTATTCTGTTTGTGGTGTGTAATTCGTTAATTATATTTTCTGCATTACTTGACAATATTCATTTCGTCGATTAATCGTTTGCAGTTGCCAAATTTTTCGATGACAAATAGCACGTAACGTATGTCGACGTTAATGCAGCGCTGTTTGTCGTTGTCGAAGTTGATGTCGCCGCTGAGTGACTCCCAGTTGCCGTCGAAGGCAAGACCTATCAGCTCGCCGCGTGAGTTGAGTACGCCGCTACCGCTGTTTCCGCCGGAGATGTCGTTGGTAGTAAGAAATGCAACGGGCATCTCGCCATTTTCGAGGGCATAGTCGCCATAGTCTTTCTGTTCGTACAGCTCTTTAAGACGGGTGGGTACAATGAATTCGCTGCTGTTGGGATTCTCCTTTTCCATCACGCCTTTCAGGGTGGTGTAGTGGTTGTATGTAACACCATCTTTGGGCTGATAGGGCTTCACACTGCCGTAGGTCATGCGCATGGTGAAGTTTGCGTCGGGTGACATGGGGGTGCCTTCGTCCGTCTCCATAAGTCCTTTAAGGTAGGTTTTGTGCAGAGGGTTCATCTTTTTTGCAAATTCTCTGTTTTTGCCTGATAGTTCGCTTTGTGTTGCAAGAATGGCGCTACGCAACTGCATGGCGGGGTCTTTCTCGAACTTTTTCGCTGTGGGTTTTTTGAGAAACTTGTTGAGGTTCTTTTCGTTCGACAAAATTGAATTGTCATATACCTCGTCAATGTATTTTTCGAGCTTGCCTTTGTACTTCTTCTCTATTTCGTTAAAGTGGGGATGACGCTCTTCTGCTTTGGTCAGTTTGTAGTAGAGTGGAAGCACCTCTTTGGCTATGCGACGGTCTATGTTGTGGTCGTAGTCGCGGTTGTGAAGCCATGAGTAGAGCGAACGCATCTGTTCTTCAACTTTTTCAGGGGTATCGAAAAGTTTCTTGTTGTTCTCGTGCAGGTTGCGTGCTAAAAATTCGGTGTTTCCGATTAGTTCACTTGTGAGTGTCGTGAGGTATTGTGTGCGGTTCATCTCCTCTACGCATGCGTTTATCTGCTCAATGACATTGGCGTATGCTGTGTTACCCTTCTCCTGTGCCCATGCTTTGAAGTCTGCCTCTTCTGCCAGCTTGGTCTCTATGACTTTGTTGTCGATGATGGCTTTGTTCATGCCGATGGAGTTTTTCCAATAATTGCTGATGCGGGCTAGCTTGCTGGCATATTTTATTGAAATATCTTCGCTCTTCTCCATCTCCTCGCGTATGATGTTCAGGGTGACGTCGCGCATAGCTATGCGTGGCTCGTTCTTCTGATACATGCGTTGTTTCACCTCGTCGGCTGTGAGGTAGCGCGAGGTGCTGCCGGGGAAGCCCATTATCATGGCAAAGTCACCTTTGTCAAATCCGGCAATGGAGATGTTTAGGTGTTTGGGAGTGCTTAGTGGTACATTTTCTTTGCTGTATTCGGCGGGATTGCCATTTTTGTCGGCATAGATGCGGAACACTGAGAAATCGCCTGTGTGGCGTGGCCACATCCAGTTGTCTGTCTCTCCACCGAATTTTCCTATGGCAAAGGGTGGAGTGGCTACAAGACGCACATCGGTGTATTTTTTGTAATATACAAGATAGTATTTGTTTGCTTCGAAGTAGGGAAGTAACTGGGGGTACATGTATTTCTTGCCTTCGATATTGTCGGCGTCGAAAAGTTCTTTGCCTATTTTGGCAAGTTCGTTGCGGTTGAATGATTGCTCCTCGGTCAGTTTGCCGTTGGCAATACGTGAGTTTATTTCGTCGGTGACATCGGTGATTTTTACTACAAATGTGAAAGCGATCTCTTTGCATGGAAGCTCTTGCTCGTTGCTTTGACTCCAAAATCCATTGTGCAGATAGTTGTGTTCAACGGTACTCAACTGCTGAATGAAACCGAAGCCACAGTGGTGGTTGGTGATGACTAGTCCGTTGGGTGAGATTATTTCGCCTGTGCATCCGCCTCCGAAGATGCCTATTGCATCTTTTATCGAGGGGGCTGAGGGTGAATATATATCGTCTACACTTATCTGAAGTCCCAACTTCTTCATCTGGTCTTCGAGGTTTTGCTGACGCATTAACTGAAGCAACCACATATCTTTGTCGGCATATGTCTGTGTTGCAGCAATGGCTGCTACAAATAGTGTGATGATGAGTTTCTTCATGGCTCTTTTTTCTTTTGTATTGTTTATAGTATGTTTTTATTCGCTTTCTTTAAATAATCTGCGATAGAACTCTGCTTTCTTTTCAAGTGCAAGCGGATAGGCACGTGACGATGATGGCATGCGCCAAAAGTTGTAGTGTTTGCCGTCAATTGTCAGTTCCACGCAGTTGCCAACATTAGGTGTCTCACAGCCGAATGTTTCGGCTATTGTTGTGGCTGCTTTTTCACCTGTGGCGACAATGTTATCGCAATGAGGTATGTGTGTGAGCAGTGAAGGTAGGTCTGTGGGGGTCACAATCTCCAGAAACTTGTCCGAGGCATTGTCTTTCAGACGTCTCACCTCGCAGGCTGTGTCGTATAGGGCTATGCCTTGTTTGTTACAGAAAGCAGTTATCTTTTCGCGGTCGAAGCGTTTCTCTTCGAGTATTTCAAAGTGGTGTTTGTCGTCGAAAAAGAGTATTCCCATTATGCGCCACATGTCGTTTATGCGGTTGGGATAGAAAAAGTCCATCGACCACCTTTCGCGTTTTGGGGGGAAGCTGCCGAGCATCAGAATTTTGGCTTTCTCGGGCAGGAAAGGTTGTAATGGATGCTTTTCTGTCTGCATTTTCGTGGTTTATGTTTTTGAAAGTAGCTATGGCTTTTAAAAATAAAGGTAATCTTACGATTGCAATGCAAGATTACCTTTTATTTTTTTACTTCTTTCCGTTCTGCTGCTCTTCAGATTGTGGACGTGGTTCTTTCTTGGCTAGGGTGACAATTCTATAAACGTATTCTGTCATCCACTCTTGCGAATAGCCCAAACGCTCTTTCTGTTGACGTATGGCATATACGGTCTTAAAGGTTGCCTCGTCTTTCCAATTGTTCTTGGTCAAGATGTCGTTAATAACCTGCTGTGTCATGCTGCGAAGCAATTTCTTAAAAATGCCCGGCACTCGGAATTTCCATTGCATGAGATTGCTTACAAGCATCATGAGGTCGTTGTTGAAGCCTTGGAATGCAAAGAGGTAGGTGCGAACGTCGTTAACTGTCTTGCAGTTGCGTTTTATCGATTGGTCTATCTCTTTGAAGAAGCTGTCTTGAAGACCATAGAGCTGTTCGAGCATTTTTTTGCATCGGCTGCGCTCTGCCACTCCCAGCTTGTTGTTCTGTGTGGCTACCTTCAGTGTGCGTTTAAAGGTGGCAAGATCGGGCAGCATGCCTATGTTGGTTATGCCTAAGTTGGCAGCAAGTACCGATTGGTAGTAGACGCGGATGAGGGTCATGAAGTCCTCCATGCCGCCTATCTTCTCTTTTGGCTCTTGCTTTTTTTTGAAAAAATCGAATAAACCCATTTTTTTTCTATTATTGTTTGTTGTTCTTTTTCAGTTCTTCGTTGCGACGCTCAAGTTCTTTCTGCATGGCTTCGAGGTTTGCCATGAAATTGGTACGCTTGGTGGGATTGTTTTTGTTCTTCTCATAGTATGCTTCCATTTTTTTGAGAAGTTTATTTTCGTCTACCTTGTAGTGCAGATAGATGAATATGCCCACGCTGATGAGGGTCGAAAGGAAGTAGTAGTAGTTGAGTCCGGATGAGTAGTCGTTGAAGATGAAGAAGAATACCACTGGCATCAGGTACATCATCCAACGCATGATTTTCATTTGCTGTGCCTGCTCGGGTGAACCTCCCATGTTGGGCTGCATTTTCGATGTGTAGTAGGTGTTTGCTATTTGCACTACGCAGAAAAGTAGGCAGAAGAGGCTTATGTGGTTGCCGATAGGCCATATCGATGTGTCCCAGCTGATAATGGCATCGTATGTCGAGAGGTCGTTGGCCCAAAGGAAACTTTGTTGACGCAACTCTATGGCGTTGGGTACAAAGTTGAACATGGCGATGAAAATGGGCATCTGTATGAGCATGGGAAGACAGCCTCCCATTGGGCTTGCTCCATACTTGTTGTACAGCATCATTATCTCCTGCTGTTTTTTCATTGCATCCTCTTGTTTGGGATATTTAGCATTTATTTCGTCAATATATGGCTTCAGTGCTCGCATCTTTGCCGATGATACGTATGACTTGAATGTGAAGGGGTAAACAATGGTTTTTACTATTATGGTAAGCAGTAATAGTACCAAACCCATGCTCATGCCCCAACCTGTGAGCCAGTCAAAGAGGTACATGATGAAGAAGCGGTTTATCCATCGTACAATGGGCCAGCCGAAGTATATCAGCTTTTGCAGTTGTAGGTCGTTGTCCTCACCACCGATAAGTTCGTTGCTCTCTTTCAGAATATTGAACTTGTTGGGTCCGAAGTAGAATGAGAACTCTGTGGGAATTTTGCCTGTAGGGTCGAACATGGTTGTCATGTCGGCTGCACAACTCTTGAGGTAACCTCTGCCTTCGTGAAGTGTGTCCGAGGTCAGTATCACATCGTTGAATTTCTCTTTGCCTACCATGATGCAAGAGAAGAATTGGTTTTTGAATGCTACCCATTCGATAGGTTCGGCTATTTTCTCGCTGTCGTCGGTGCGCTCGTTTAGGTAGTCGGTGTCTTCGCCGACAGGCTTGTAGGTGAGCGATGTGTATTGCTGCTCAAATGTGAAACCTTTCTCTTGTTGGCGCAATATCTGCTCCCAAATGATGTTCATCTGTTTTGCAGATGCGGGGAAGATGTTTGAAGCGTTGTGGGCTTCGATGGCAAGGTCGACAACGTAGCTTTCGGACAACAAAGTGTAGGTGAAGTCTAAATATTTATCCTCGCCGAGCGGCAAACGCATCACTACGCTGCTATCTGTTGCCTGCATGGGGGTGAAGTAGAGTTTGCGAGTGTCTATGTTCTCTTCTTTGCCGTCGATGGTGAAATAGAGTTGGTTGTAGAGTTTATCGTCGCTGCGACGGCTGTTGCGAACGGGTATGTTGTCTGTTTCACTGAAGAGTGTCACAGGCTTGCCCTCCTGGTTTTTGTAGTCGGCAAGTGTGGCCGAGCAGATGCGACCGCCGAGGGTTGATATTCGCACACTGAGGTTCTTGTTTGCAAGTGTTATAAATTGTTCTTCGCCATGAAGCGCATCGAAGAGTGCCGATGTGCTGTCTTTGCTGAGTGCTTCAACACGTTCTGCCTCTTCGAGGGCTGCTGCGCGTGCTTCTGCCTCTTGCTGCTGCATTACGGCTGTTATGGAGTCTTGATAGCGTTTTTGTGCTTCGATCTGCTTGGGGTCGGGCTGATTGAAGTAGACAAATGCTACAAGTATCAGACCTATCAGACCGAATCCTATAAGGTTGTTTTTGTCCATGGTGTTTTTGTGGGTTTTTCTATAAATTCGTAATTAGCGTGCAAAGTTACGAAAAATATGGATATTAATGCAGTTTTATTTATAAAAAATCTAATAAGACTATTTTTGGAATGATTTATTTTGTATTCCTCTCGGCTTGTAGTATCTTCGCAGTGAGAAACTGTTGCAGTGCAATAGTATGCTTGCAGAGGCTTCCTGTGCTGTTTTTGCGGCGCAGTGTTGTTGTTTTATATTATTTTACTCTATTTTTTAAGGATATCGTTTCTATGAAGAACATATTTACTGTTGTGTTTTCTTTTCTGATGATGAATATAGCTCTCTTTGCTCAGAGTGACACTATTCTTGTAAATAAAGATACTTTGACTGTGAAGATTGATTCGCTATCGCTGAGTGGAGACACATTGTCCAATGATACATTGCTTAATGATACGTTGTCGGTTGCAAGTGATACAATATCTGTCGGTGTCGATAAGGCGAAGACAACGGGTGATATAGTCAGAATAGATACATTGGTAGCTCGAATAGCGGTGCCGGTGGTTGTCTCTTCAGACTCATCGGTAAGATGTTTCTTCTCTTCCCGTCTTGACTCGCTTGTTGCTCGATATGACACGATGACGGTGGATATGAATGGCGTGGATGGAGTTGAACGTACAAACCCTACGTTTGTGAGAATGTTTATGCGTCCAACACTCTATCGTTCAGTGCTGGGCACGGATTATCTGGAGAACGTGGAACTGACAGGCTCTACTGCTACCCAGATGGGAGTAGATGCCATGCGTTCACAGATTATAGACGGGGTGCTGCTCAATATATATAAAAATAATCCTTCGCATATTTGGGCTACCGAAGATGAAATACGCAAAGAGGTTACAGTGGATAAGGTTGATGAGTCGAAGACAGCAGGAATCACCCTTGCTCCTATTCAGCCGGTGGTTATACCCGACAATGTTCAAGGTGGCTTAGAAACAAAAGTGGTAAAGCCTAACTATTGGCGCACTTACGGTGCCTTTGGTATAAATTATACGCAAAACTTTTTCTCGGATAACTGGCGTAGTGGTGGTGAGAACACAAAAAATATGTTAGTAAATGTGGAGTTTAAGCTAAATTATGATGATAAAAAGAAAATTAAGTTCGAAAATCATCTTGAGGCAAAGCTTGGCTTTTATACATCTCCGTCTGATACAGTGCATAACGTGAAAACCAATCAGGATCTTTTGCGCTTTACCACTAAACTTGGTTATAAAGGGTGGAAAGATATGTACTACACCGTACAAGCGCAGGTGTGGACAC
>JAFTTA010000205.1 GCA_017467015.1 Bacteroidaceae bacterium | reverse complement strand
TTGATTAGCGGCATCGATAATGGCTGCGCTGTTATTCAGCATTATGTAAAAACGCTCATCGACAACCTTATAACTGATAACCAATACTCTGTCATTGAAATTCCATTTGCCTAACGATCCTTCTCCCATTTCTGCTGTGTGGTAATTCTCATTTTCAATTAGGTGCATGCGGGCAATGACGTTTGCCATGGAGTCGCTAAGTTCTTCAACCAGTGGAGAGGTCACTCCCGTGTTTATAGGCGTTTCCGTATCTCTTGTCGCCCAAAATATGCTATCCTGTTCTGCGACGAACTTTTCCACTGCATCATTGTCGGGTAGGAACAGTGTGTACTGTCCGTAGGTCTGAAGCAATCCCAAAAGACCTGCACGCTCCATAAATGATAACATGTGCGAATACCTGTCGCTGCGGTTCAGCATATAGTCGGCAATAGTTTCGCCGGTGAAGGTGTAACGGTTACCCTTGTCAATCTCCTCGCGGCAGGCGAGGATTGACAATACTATTGCGAGTATGCAGAGTATTCGTTTCATATTAAACAATCTCGTTCTTGTTTTGTGTCAAAATACTTGCAGAATTCATATGCCAAACAGAAAATTTCTGTAACTTTATCCTCGAAGAACATAGCGGTAAGGGTTTGTAAATCTTTTGATTAGGCACCTAAAGTTACGACCTTATCGCTATTCTCCTAATTTTCAAAGAGTTAAATTTGAATGTTTTTCAAATTCTTATATCGAACTCACGTTAATTTACTCGCACTTCGCGATAGTTATATTTTTTCCATTTGGGAGTAAATTGATAAGAATCTACGCTTCCTTTGGGAATATTTATGCGACATGGCTCAAAAGGGAAAGCAGTCTCATTGTCTATTTCTATTGGTTTTATACGCAACAGATAAATATCTGTCAGCTTAGCGCAATGTGCAAAAGCATTATTACCGACATACTCGACAGAGAGAGGCAAACGCATCTCGGTGATGTTTGCACAACCATGAAAAGCGCTGCCACCTATGCTCTTCAATCCATTGGGCAACTCAACATTACCAATTTTCTCACAATGAGCAAAAGCCTCGGACATGACTCTCTTCAGCCCGGATGGAAGTTTTATATTTTCGAGTGCCACGCAACCATGGAAGCACGATTCCGGAATACTCTCCAATGTGTTAGGCAATTCCACTCTCTTCAACGACGAACAGTTAAGGAAAGCAGCAGCACCAATCTCTTTCACCGAACGCGGGATATCAATACCTTTCAACAGTTCGCAATAAGCAAAAGCCTTCCTATCTATTTTTTGCAAATCGCCATTAAAATCAATTTCTTGCAAAGAGTAACAACCCATGAATAACCCTTCGGGCAATGCTGACAATGTTGCCGGAATTGTTACATCTCGTAAACTTTTGCAGTCATACGCAGCATATTCACCCATCTGCGACAGCCCTTCGGGGAATACGAGGTTTTCAAGCTTCTTACAACGTGCAATAGCCTCATTGCCCACACTCTGCAAGGTTTTCGGCAGACGCAGTGAACGCAGACGATCACAACCCGAAATGGCACGATTGCCAATCGTGCGGACACCATCGGGGATGTACAAATCGGTCAGGCTTCGTTGCTGAAAGAGAGCATTATCGGCGATGGAGGTTACCGTATAAAGTTTATTGTCATATTCCACCTGCGACGGCAACACCAAACTTCCGAGATGTTGATAGCGCGATGGTGTGTTGTAGTTTTTTCCGTCTGTGGCATCCCAAGTCAGTTCCACCTCGTTGTCAGCAATAATACGAAAATATAAGGTTGTTGTGTCGTTAAAGGTTGCCACTATTAGTGAATCTGAAACATTCACTGAAGTTTGCAGCGGTTGCGACGGAGTGCAGCCGACAAGCAGCAACAGAGTGATTATGATAAATGACAATCGCATAAAATAAAATTAATTAACTTCTTAGAAAACCAATTGCAGTTGTGTGATAAATTCACGAGAGATGGCACCCACACGCGGCTGTGTAAAAATATATTGTCCCTGCAAACGACAGCGTTTATGGAACCACCACTGCACACCGGCAGTGTATGTATTGAGACGTGTAACGAAACCGTTTGCATTATAAAGAGCCTCTTGTTCTGAATATGAGGTGTGTACGTTTTTATCGAGATTATCCCAATTGAGCATAAGGTCGCAGTTCTTGAAGATGCGATAGAGCATGTTTACATATCCGCCACGCGAATGTATGCCACCGTCGTAACCCTGTATATACTCGGCACGCAGATAGAGAGGTGAGAGTTTAGCCTCCACACCTACATTCCAGCGATGACGCGAATAGTTATAGTCTTTCGGGAAGAGGCCAAAGGGCGAGGGTGCCTGCGCATGACCGGTTCCGGCAAGGAAGGAGCCTTCTACCATTATATTTTTTGTAGGCTTATACTGCAACATACCTGAAACGTCCTTTTGGTTGTTGTTCTCTTTGCGATTCATACCGGGACCATTGAACACACCGATGCTGTAATTAAAAAGGTCTCTTTCGCCATTGCTGAGAAAATCACCAGTGAGCATTACACCTGCGTCGCGAGCGACATAGTTACCCATCAACGGGTCGGTGGCAATGCCTGCAAGATAGAGCACAGAAGGGTCGTAATAGATAGTGCTCATATATGTGGGCGATAGTATACTCTCGAGTGTAAATGGCTGCTTATATTGTCCCACACGCAGTTTGGCAAATGGCGCAAGTTCGTACTGTGCATAATACTCGTGCATTTCGGACTTCACAGCATCATACATAAGAAAGAAACTCAGGCGCGATGTAATCTGTGCATCAGCCATAAGAATGACGCGCTGCA
>JAFTTA010000204.1 GCA_017467015.1 Bacteroidaceae bacterium | reverse complement strand
GTTAATCTCCTCCGTCTTCCATCCTCTCAGAGCAAAGATGTCATTGTAGAGCGAACTGCATCGGTTGGCACGGATGTAGAAATGTTTGCAATGCTTCTCTATCTCACTGACGATTTCCTTCGAGCAGGAACCGCAGTCTGCCCTGAAGCGATTTACACGGATGTTCTGGGATTCCAGAAGAGCGAAGAATCTCTTATGGGTGTCTGCCTGATGAAAACGCACATTCGTGTTACCATCGCTGTTCTCGATATAGACTATCTTGTCACCGATAACATATACGCCAGGCCTGTAGCCGAGGAACTTTTTGTAGGTCGGTTTTGCATCATACTTCTCCGTTTCAAGGAACTGATGGTCAAAGTCAACATCGTATTCCTCAATTTCCTTCAACTCGCCTGTAGAAACCAAAGCGTTTATAAGCAATGTGTTGAGTTTGTCTGCAGTATTGAAATCATAGGTCTTGCCTTGGTCGGAAGTATAGGAGATGTTTTCCTGTGTCAGTTCCTTGATGGCTCTGAGGATGGTATCAGAGCTGCATGTACGAAGGGTAGGATGATACGAGAGATGGCGCATCAGTTGTGACGTTACATCTTCCACGCATGAGCCGCCACAGAAATAAACGCTCATCAGCGAACGGACTATCTCGCTGAACTGATATCCGAAGATACTGCTGCATCTCTGACCCAGTGTTGAGTCGATAACGGGTGAAAGCATGGAGTCAAATTTCTCCATGATTGAAAAAATTCCTCCAAAAGGTGTGAGTTTCTCAGATTTAATTTGTATTTTTACCTTGTCATATTAGAGTTTTGCTTGTTTTCTTTTTGCAACACTAAGATAAGTGAAAATTCTGACATGGCAAAATCCTGAGCAACTTTTTGTTGCTCAGGAACTTATAAATAAAGTTAAATCAAAGTGTTGCGGAATTAAGGATGTTAAAAGGTAAATAAGTTAATCCCAGTAATTTTGCGGCAATCACACGTCAATCTTTAAATAAAATTAAAATATTTATAAACTTTATTAAACTCTACGGTTGTGAAAAAATTACTACTTTCAATCATGCTTATGCTTGTCGGGACGACTTCATGGGCACAAAGTGGCTGGAACGACCCCTCCGGAAAATATCAGACGGAAACCGTTGTTTATGCCGTTGTAGACTGTGGCAATAATGAGGAACTATATCTAAGCAACGAAGCCCCCGCTATTGCAGCTTTCATCGATGGAGAAATTCGAGCCCTCACCACCCAATATGATGTGGTTGGAGAAAACAAATTACGTTTGTACACTCTGCGTATAGGAGGTGTAAGCGATGATGACGATGATAAAGTCATTAGTTTCAAACTCTACGACAATAATCGTGGACTGACCTACCCCTTAACTCCAATGTACACAACAAGTGATGGCACTTTCCAAACAGAGATAAAGTGGAGCGGTGACAAGACACTTGTAGAACCATCAAACTATTTCACTCTTGCCTTTAAGCCTATCAACGAGGTAAAATTGTACATTGACGAGGTGGAAACGGACAGATTTGTGATGGAAGTGGGCGACAAAAAACCCATGAGCGACTTCAGTGTCAGACTTCTCGATATTGATGGCCAAGAGGCCACAACCCCCGAAGAGGATGGTGAATTCATCATCGAAGGTCAGAAGGGAACCATTGTCGAAAAGGTAAACATCGATGGAGTGGATTATGTGCAGGCTAACGGCACTTCCACCTACTCTGACGAGAGTGGCGAATATCTGTTCGAACTTATTGGTTATTACCATATTGGTGCAAATAATGACTTTTTCAAGGAGATGTATGCTAAAGTTGAGCCCAAATACATCAACGTTGAGAGCATAGCCATTGAAGATATAAGCACCTACTTAGGAACTTTTAAGATAACACCCAATATAGTATATAACAACGGAGAGAGCCAACCTACCACTCCGGGGGTAACATTCACCACAGAGAACCAATTTGTAGTATCTGTTGTAGACGGAGAGCTCATGCCCGCCCGCATCGGTCAGACAACCATCACTGCCACAGCTGTCGACAATGAGAATGTGTCAACCACATTCACAATAACTGTAGTCTCAGCTCTAAATGGTATCACATTGCCCGAGGCAAGCGCCGAGCTGTACATGGACAATCGACTCACCTTGCCGACACCCACATTCGATTGGATAAAAGATGCAAATGGCAACCCCGTTATAGACATAGAGTCGCATGAACAATATACCGTTACAAGCAGCGACCCCGAAATTATCGAGATTAATGAAATCGTAGGCGAAGCCGGCATAGAACATATAGCAGTTCCTCTGAAATGTGGAACAGCAACCATCACATACGAATCGTTATACGACAATTCTAAGAAAGTAGAATTCACAATAACAGTAAAACGAAAAATCGAGAGCGTTGAGTTTATATCTGTAAACGGTGTTGAAATACCAAGTGTCAGTGTGACAGAACCTGTGGTAAACATCTCATTGGGACGCGAGGTTACAGCCATTGCAAGATTGAACCCCGAGGACGCAGACTATAACACATTCAGCATGTCGATATTGAATTCCGATGGCATGGACATTGCACAATCTCCCATGGTGGAAGTTATCTCATCAACTATCGAGAACAACGTGCTTACATACATCTTTAAGATAGTTGAGAAGCCTGTTGACCAGGTGAGACTATGTGTAACCGCCGACGAGCAGTTCAACGACTATGTGTCACTGAACATCACAACAGACGTAACAGCCATTGAACTCTCAGAGACAGAAAAGACCGTATGGTTCAGCGAGGGCAACACCACTGATTTCACAATAACAGCAACCATTGTGCCCGAGGATGCAACCAACGGGAATATCATCATTGCATCGGACAACGAAGAGGTTGTAACGGTGAACGACAATCATGTATTTAGCGTTGTCGGCAAGGGAACAGCGACAATTACATTCACAAGCGAGTCGAACCCCGAAGTAACTGCAACATGCGTTGTCACTGCGAAGAAGAAGGTTACAGGCATTGCAATGCCCGACATGCTGGGTGAGCAATTGTACAACGACGGAACACCCGTTAACTTCGACATTGCCTACTACCCCACTGATGCCGACTTCGACCCCGAGATGCTGAACATCGGCGTTGCGGAGAGCGAAATATTCCCCGACGGATGGGACGTTATTTCATTTGAGCACGTTACCACTGCTGACGGCATGGAAACATACAGCATCAAAGCAAATTGTCTGTGGTCGACAGTGAACATAGAAGCCAACTACGACACATCGGAGCAGGGCGATTCAGAGCAGCTCCAAGCCACAACATATACTACCATTGCAGAAAGAATGGAGGTTGCAAGCGGCTGGAACTGGATATCATTCGTTGCTTCATACTTCTACGGGCTCCATAACTATTCCAACGAGATACAAGAGGTGCGTAGCAAGTTGGATCTTGTTTACAACGACCCGCTATGGGGCTTCTTCGGCACACTCGAGAACATGGACCATCGTGAAGCATACAAGCTGAATGCCAAAACAAGCTTCACACTCGACCTCGCCGGCGAGATGTCATTCAGCGAGAATGGCGACATTGAAAGCAAAATCCTTGAAAAAGGCTGGAACTGGGTTTCATACCCCTATGAATACAAATATGCCGTTGCCGATATCTTCGATGCATCTAAACTGAGCGAGGGCGACATCATCCTGTCGCAATCGAGAGGTTTTGCAATGGTTACATCGGAAGGCACATGGGAAGGTTCACTCACCGAGCTTAACCCCTATGAGGGATATCTGATATACTCCAACAGCGAAGAGACAATTGAGTTGGAGATGCCCGGAAGATTCACACTTCCTCAAGGCACAAAGTCGACCCTTGCCGCCATCCGTGGCAACAGAGATACAGTGTGGATGTACGATGCAAGCCGCTTCGCAAACACCATGGCAATAATAGGCAAAATGGACATTGAAGATGCCGACGACTATTCTATCGGTGCATTCGTAGGCGACGATTGTCGTGGCGAAGGTAAAATAATCAATGGTCGTGTATATGTAACAGCCTCAGGAACTGCCGGTGAGCAGGTAACATTCCGACTCTACAACAAATGGACCAAAGAGTACTACGCGGTAGAGGCAGAGGTGGCATTTGCCGAAATGGTCGGCTCATACAAAGAACCTATAGATATGGGCGCCGTATTGGGCACAACCGACATCAACGACATCAACACGATTGATGAAGCAGCCATAGTAGCAATATACGACATGAAAGGCCGTCGTGTTACTGAGATGAGTGAGGGTATCTACATACTCAAAATTCGTCAGGGCGACACCATTGTAACCAAGAAAGTGAAAAAGTAACCAAACATTGCAGTACCGGAGTAGTCCGGTACTGCAATACTATGTTTCTATAAACCATAGAAAAAATATGCGCAAACATATCCTTTGCCTAACAACGGCTATGTTGTTCCTGCTACATATACCACTGGCAGGACAGAACATATCTGACATAGCCAACAGCGACCCATTGATAATATCGGGTACAATAGGAACTATGAATACCTACCGCAACTCATCGGTAGGTAACGGATATGCTTCGCCCATGAGCAACACAGTATATGCAACGCTCAACATCAGTACATTCGGCATAAACATGCCATTCTCATTTTATTACAGCAACGACAACCTCAACTTCAACTATCCGAAAATATCTTTCAACCTCACCCCATCGTATAAGAACTGGACAGGTCACATAGGTCTTTCAAACATATCCATGAGCAACTATGTGATGAACATGTCGTTCAACGGAGTAGGCATAGAGTATAACGACGACAAATGGCGCGCCGGAGCATTCTACGGACGACTGCGCAACGCCATTAACGACGACCCCACAGACCCGTTTGCCCGCGCCCCACAATACAAGAGAATGGGTTGGGGAATAAAAAGCGGTTATGGAAGTGGCAAGAATTATATAGATGTATATCTGTTACGTGCATACGACAGCAGACATTCACTCGACCAAGAGTGGCGCGAGATAGTGCGACCGCAAGAAAACCTTGTTCTCGGAGTAAAAGGCTGCGTGACACCGCTGTCATGGTTCTCGCTGACGGCAAACGCTGCCACATCGATTCTGAACAAAGACAGCGAAGCCGAAAAAATAGCCACCTCCACATCATTTGACAAAGTATTCGACACACGATACAGTTCACTCGTGCGCTTTGCCGGCGACGTGAACGCAAACTTCATGCTGCCCGGCTTCAATGCAAGCCTCAGCTACAGAATGATACAACCCGACTACACATCATTGGGTACCTACCACATATCAAACAACTATCACAGCCTTGCTGTGTCGGTAAACACCTTCCTGTTTAAAAGGATAGCCCTTTCGGCAATATTCTCGGGGCAGGAGGACAACCTCTCGGGAGAACAGATGTACACCACCTGCGGCTACATATATGCCCTCAGTGCATCGACCCGCATAAACGATTATTTCAACCTCAGCGCATCCTATAACGGCTACCTGCAGACACAGCGCGACGGAACAATGCACATAAACGACAGCATAAAGATAAAGCGTCTGATGTCGGGAATAAGCCTCACACCCTCATTCATGTACGAAACCGACAATCTGGGACACAATGCAAGCCTGTCGCTGAACTACTCAAAGAACGAAGACCTGAACAAATACGCAACCGGCATAGGCGATGTAAAGACCAAAGCCATCGGTTGCTCATACAACATAGACGTGAAGCCCTGGGTCACAGACTTCACAATCACTTACAGCCATCAACAATCCGCAGGATACAGGTCGGAATACATAAGCGATGTAGCCTCACTGTCGGCATCACGCTCGTTCCTGAAAGACAACAGTCTGAACCTGTCGGCTAGTCTGTCGCTATGCTACAACGAAATGAGATACACATCGAAAAGCCTGTCGCTCGCAACCGACCTATCGGCAAGCTACACATATAAAAAAGTACATGTATTCTCGGCAATGGCAGGGTTCAGTAAATATGGCGATGTAAACATTTCGCAAACACGCAGCGGACTCGACTGTACCGACACCACCATCAGTCTGAATTATCTCTACACATTCAGTCTGTTCAGCATAAAAAAGAAAAGCAAGGAAAGAGCCGCGTTGTAAATAAGGCGGGGATTTGGATTATACACACTATAGTAAAAAAGAGAAACAGGTATGAGAATATATAAATTCATTGCGACACTTCTTATAGCACTACTATGCAGCATCAGCATCGTAGCACAAGAGATTGTGGTCAATGTCACTCCCGTGCAGCAGGTGTTGCCACCACAGGTGCTTCTCTACATAAACGACCCGGGAAAATATTTCAACATATCACTTACAAACACCGGTGCCGAAGCACAACAGGTATATCTTGCTCTGCACATGGAGCAGACCGCGCCGGCATCGGACCTTTCTATTACTACCCCACCCAAGCGCCAACCAAAGACACCCTTCACCATACAACCTAACTCTACATATCAGTTGACAACGGTGGAGATGAAGAAACTGTTCAACCATATACCGGCTAACGAAATAAGCTGCCCGGTAAACCTTTTCTCCGACTACGAGAGCGGCTCATTCGGTTTGCTGCCCGAGGGATACTACAAGATACACATCAACGCCTACAAATGGAACGAGACACCCGCCACCAACCCATTGGCAATGAGTAACCCGGCCGGTGGTATTGCCACTTTTAGAGTATGCTACAATGCACAAGCGCCGCAAATACTCACCCCCATGCTCATTGGCACTGAGAATAGCGAAATAGCCGACCTCGACCCTCTTTTTGCCCAATTCACATGGAGCGCACCGGTCATCCCTTGTGCATCGGACTTCAGTTCCTACACATACGACTTCAAGGTTGTGGAGTTGACACCCGGACAACAGCCCGACTACGCAATGGACAACAACCCCATAGCTTTTCAGGCAACATCATTGGTTGTCCCTTCATGTGTTATACCCACAAACATCATAACAAATAAATTCTACGCCGACAAGACATACGTTGCCTGTGTTACTGCCAAGAGCAGCAAGAATGCTGCCATGAGCTACGTGCAAATCGAAAACAACGGCAAGAGCAACTACCGTCAGTTCCGCATAAAGACAAGCAAAGGCAATGATGACGATGATAATGACGATGACGACGACAACAACAAGACCGGCGGCGGCAGTAGCAGCGATGATGACGACAGCGGCAAAGGATATTTCAAACTGCTTGGTAACGTAGATGTCACGGACAGCATCTGCGCCGACTCGCTCTATACATTCCGCAACCCCAAGATAACATCACCCACATTCCTTTCAATAGCAGCTCGCAAACATCTGATGAGCAAACCTCTGAAAATGTCGTGGGACAATGTCTTTTTCATTGGCGGCGAGGGTCAGCGTGCCGACACGCTTAAATTTGCCTACAAACTGGAGCTCTTCAACAACGGCGGCACTGCCGACAAAGAGGCAACACTGCAAGGCAAGCCCATATACACAAAATATTTCGATGAACACAGCACACAACTAAGCGACAGCATACCATGGGACAGCCTTAAGAACATAACAAAAGATGGCGACTACATGGTATTGCGCATTGTGCCCGAGTGCGTGAACGGCAAGTCGGTAGCGTTCACCGGCGACCAGAACATTGTCGATTTTGCCATAGCCGAGCAGCTGAGCAGAAAATACTTCGAGTGCTCGAACATGGTAGAAATCAGCAACAAAGAGCCCATCAAAGCCAAAGCCGACGAATTGAAAGGGAAAACAATATCCATAGGCGAATATCAGCTCACGCTCGACGACATTAGCAGTGCAAGCGAGAATACCTGGAAAGGCAAAGGACGCATCGAGTGGAACCCGATGGGAACCACCGTCATGGTGTGCGTTAAGTTCAGCGACCTGAAAATCAACAGCGACTACGCTGTTTATGAAGGAACAGCCACCACATATGCCGAGTCGAGCATAGGCGACTCACAAGTGGTCGACTCACTATTCAGCGACTGGGGCATCGACAACCTCATTGCCGACACAGGCATCCCCTATGCCGAGTATCTGCAATCGTCAGCAACAGGAGCAGTAAAGGACCTTGCCAAAAAGATAGACATAAGCAAATACTACTCTTATGTAAAGAAAGGCGGCGTTGTGTGCGACCTTATAGGTAAAGGCGACGTAGACGAACTGTATTTCCCAGTGGCACTGCCCAAAGAGATAAACTCAACCCCTGTGGATATTCAGATTTCATCAATGAAATTCTCGGCAGAATATGCCACCATGGACCTCATCGGCGAGTTTACCCTCCCCGGCTCAAACTACCTGAAAAATGACATTCTGATATTCGGTGCACCGCGTCTTTGCGTTTCGCCCGACAAGATTATTCCCGAGGGAGGAACACTTGCATTGCTCTCCGACTTCACTATACTCGACCCGAAATCGTCATACGAAATGACGTTCAACGCGCCCGAGAATGTACTGAAGCCCAACGATGGCTGCTACATAGCATGGAAAGACTATTCGTTGGAGTTACTGGGACTCGACGTGGAGATGAAAATCCCCGGACTGAAGAAAGAGGTAGCCGGCAAGGTCACCGACGAAATGCCTGTACTAAAAATAAAGACAAGCATAGGCAGCTGGGACGATTGGATGGTGGACCAAGTGACCATAGACCCCTTCCAGGCAGAGGATATGCCGGGATGGACCTTCACAGCCGAAGATATCGTCTACGACCACTCGAGCTATCGCAACTCGACACACATGGGCAAGTTCCCCGACGCCTACGACAAAGAGAAGTCGCTGACGGTGGGTGACATAGACTCCTGGCAGGGATTGTACATAAAGAAAGTGGGCGTGAAGATGCCCGAAGCGCTCGAGTTCGGCGAAAGCAGCGACAAACGTTGCTCTATCAGCGCCGAAGAGATGTTCATCGACAAGTCGGGAGCCACATTGATGGTGGGTGCAAAAAACATCCTGTCGGCGACAACCGGCAAGGCAGGCGGTTGGTCGTTCTCACTCGACAAGGTGAACCTCGAATTTATACAGAACAACTTCAACTACTGTAATTTCAGCGGAAAATTCGACGTGCCCCTTGTAGAAGGCACCGTAGGATACGAATGTCGCATAATAAACCTCGGCGACAGCACAAAAAGCAAGGCAGGCGACTATGCCTACATTTTCAAGACACAACAGATTGACAATATAAACTTCGACTTCATTCTTGCCGAAGCCGACATAGACAAGAACCTGACCTATCTGCTTCTGGAGGCTGAGCCCGAAGGCGAAAAACTGAAAACTAAGGTAGAGTTGCTGATGGGAGGAACACTCACCATTGGCGGCACAGACTATTTGCAAGATAAAGTAAACGACCTAGGACTCAGTTTCAGCATCCCCGGCATACATTTTGCAAAGATGCGCATTGCCAACTGCGACCTATGGGAGTCGAAGTATGAGAAAGAGCTGCAAAACGGCAAGGACAATGCCGAGATACTCATGGAACTGTGCAAAAACAAACAGTTCAAGGTAGGCGACAATTTCTACTTCAACTCAGGTGACTGGTCACTTGCATCGCGCCCCGAAAGCGACGATCAAGCATTTACACAAAACAGCGAAGAGACACTCTACGCAACACACGGTCCATCGCCTTATGCCCCGGCACGGGCAGAGGAGAAAAAGAGCGTAGCAAGCCAATCACTCGGCCCGTTCAACTTCTCACTCGACGACTACAAATTCGATTTTGAAGGCACCGGTATGAAGCTATACCTCGAAGGAACAGTGAAACTCATCGAAGGCATAGACCTTAGTGCAACAGCCGGACTTTCCATAAAGTCGAAGATTACAGGAATAAGCGGAGAGATAGATTTCTCGAAAATAGGAATAGAATACGACGGTTTGGAATTCAACAAGGCCGCATTCAATTCCTCATTTGCCGGAATGACACTCAAAGGAGAACTGAATGTCGCCAGCGGTGGTGACGCACGCGGCAAAGGCTACAGCGGAAGCCTTAAATTCACAATGCCTGGCGATTTGTTCACCGTGGATGCCAATGGAGGATACTTCGAACTTGAGGATTATACTTGGGGATATTTCAACATTTTGCTGGGCAGTTCCGCGGGTGTACGATTTGACCCAGTCGTGCTGAACGAGATAAAAGGAGGTTTCTATTTCAACTGCGTAAAGAAATCCGACACCGAAGCAACACCGAAAAAGGGCATTATCGGTGTCATTGCCGGAATGAAACTATCTACATCGGCTGGTGAAAACACACTAAACGGTAGCTTTGAGATGACTGTCGTCTATGATAATAAGAATGACCGTCTGTCAACATTTATTTTCACGGGAGGCATCAAGGTCATCGGTGGCCTTGTCGATTCCAAAGCAAGTATCGTCTATCAACACGATGAGAGCGACGAATACTTTTCGCTGAACATCACAGTTGATACAGGCATTGATGGTGTAAGCGACATTATTGGTGAAGAGCAATTGGGTGATTTCGAAAGCAAACTGAAAGAGCTAAACAGCGAAGCCGAAAGCATTGTAACCGGAGTGACGGCAGGGCTTAGCGACTTTGCCGATGCCTCGGATAGCGAAGCCGACAGCGACACAAAGAAAGAGGCCGAGAAGAAGAAAGAAGAGGCACAGAAATCGACTTCGATGAAGGTCGGGGGAGCCTCAATACAACTTGATTTTAAAGTGACCACAAAAGCAGAAGGCAAGGAACTGCCAAAGGCAAAATGGCATGTGTACATAGGAGAACCGGCTGAGGACAAACGTTGTACATTTACATGGATTGATTTTAAATCGCCGATAGTATCGGTGAACATCGGTGCAAATGCATATCTCTGCTTAGGAAACGAACTTCCCGGCGACGGCGAGCTACCACCCATCCCCGAAAAGATACAGCAATTCCTCGATGGCTCGACAAAAGGGTCGGGTGTGCAGAGCGACGACATGTCAAAAGCCAACAAAGCACGTACAGAGGCACTTGCCAACTTCAAAGCACAGGTTAACGGCGGTTTGATGCTTGGTGCATCGATGTGGGGATATGTTGACGTAGACCTCGGACTATTCTATGGCGAAATGGGAGCCATTGCCGGCTTCGACATGTCATTGCGACACCTCTCCAACGCAAGCTGTATGAATATAAGCCGCACACCCGGATACAACGGTTGGTACGGCGAAGGACAACTGTATGCCTACCTATATGCAAAATTTGGATTGAAGATTGACTTGGGATTCTGGGATACACGTCTCGACATACTCGACGCAGGTATCGGTGGTGTACTGCGCATGGGTGGTCCCAACCCCACATACTTCACAGGAGCTGCACGCGTAAAACTGAGATTGCTCTCGGGATTGGTATCTATAAACCGCAAATTCGAGTTTGAATGTGGCGATGTCTGCGATGTATTCTATGGAAATGCGCTCGACAATTTCGAACTGCTGGGCGACTGCTCGATAGGCGATACAATAAAGAGCAATGGTTGGAACAAAGACAATGCCATTAACTCCGAAATAGCATCGTTGCCCAAATTCTACACACAGGCTACAGTCGATGAACATTTCAGAGTTTTGGACGAGACAGAGCTAAACATCCTCGCCCACGACTATGAAGGAGACAAAGAAAATCTCAAAGCACAAGCCAGCCGCACATTTGTGTTCCATGCAATGCCATTTGTTTCACTGATTGAATACAAGAGCGAAGATGATGAGAACCCAACGACACGTATTTTTGCGCTGAAGAGATCGGAGCGTACAGAGCATATAATGAACATAAAAGAGCTGAACCCCGGCTGTTACTACAAGCTTATTGTAGGTGGATATGCAATGGAGCTATACGATGGTATAGAAGACGACCCGTTGAAGTGGGACGAAGAAGCACACGAATACAAGCGTGTTCCTTGGTACCAGGAAAAAGAGTACTACTTCTGCACAAAGGATGAGGAAGCAATTGAAGATTGCCCCAACCTTGAGGAGTATGTTGCCATCGCCTACCCATCGTACTTCAACAAGCTGAAAACAGAGAGCAGCATACAGAAAGCGTATATAAAAGATATAAACAACCCCAACATTGCTCTTCGCAAGAACCTGCAAGGCAAGTGCTACAACGAAGGCAAGCTGGAGTGGCAGCTATATACGGTAAAATCCGGTTCCTCTAAATCCGGTTTAATAAACACAAAAGATAATATAAATATTGTCTACGAACTGAAACAGAAATCCGAAAATAAATGGATTGTAACAGATAGTACTTGCAACATGCAGCCTCAAGAGGAATTTACCGACATAGAGGAGAACGAAAGATATTTGCTTAAGCTTGTCTATCTGAAATCATCGGTAAAAAGAATTAAGTCGCCAATAACACCCGAATTGAGCACCACCACATTGTCGCGCAGGACTACAGTCACATACGAAACAAAGAACGTGATAGTGGTAGACACCACCACACTTGCACATATGGAACTGAAAGCGGTTGACGGCAATTGGCGCACAGGATATAAACTTGCTGATGGTTCAAGAATAAACCTTGAGTATGAAAAGCCCTTCATCGGTGCGTGTATAGAAGAGGTGGAATTTGACTACAAAGACCCTGACAATTGGGACGACATTACCCTGTCACTATACTCATGCCCCAAGAACGACAAGGGTGAAATGTTGCGTCTGAACGACCCATACATATATCTGAGTTACCTCAGCAACTATGCCTTTGTAGGTGGCTACAAACTCACCAACAGCCGTCTGGGATGTATGGCAACGACCTCGCAATCGTTAATATACACCGACAATGGAGGCGTGTATGAAGGATTCTGCGCTAAAAGCAAAGCACTTGCCTATGGAATTGTCAACGGAGTTTCGAAGATACGCGACATCTCCATTTACGACAAGAAACAGTGGCAAAGATATGCACAATATCCTTTGCCTGTCCCGAGCGACCCACGCTACTCTTACATGCAGGATGGTCTTGAGAGAATATGCGAATATATTCCTGCAAGCAACTCCCGCGACAACTATAGGAACATTACCGAGAGCCTTGGTGCCATATACTCAGTGGCAAGAAACATGGACGCTCTCTGCACGTCATATGCTCAAGAGGTACAAGAACTTGGTGGCAACCAATACAATGGCTCAAATGTGGACAAAGTGAAGCAATGGGCAGAGAACCGCACAGGAACATACGCGACCTTCGCTTCGAGCTATGGTGCCATGGCACAAGTTCCATATTATCAGTTTGCTGTGCTATGGGGTTCGCAGTTCCGTAACAGCGGCGATGCAAAGGCAATAAACATGTGGGCAAGTTTCGATGCATTCGACAGCGACGACGACGCCCGTCCTCAAGAGGAACTGTGCGAGAATATATGGTATAGTTTCATTGGCGGAGAACTTGATTACGAAACATATTATAATGGTCAGCAGACAAAGATTGTTCCTGCTTGTCGATATAACTACAAAGGTAAACGGGAAGCGATGACAAAAGCCATATTGCAATGCTACCGTGTAAATGCATACGACTTCAACAAAAAAGAGTATGTGGTGAACCATGGAGGTGAGCTTCGCAATGGAAACACTTGGGGAAGAAGTTTGTTGAACCAGCCATTGATTGAACAATAAAAACGTCAGCAACAGATGAAGATGAAACGCATTATAGGATATATAACAGGCACAATGCTGTTTTTCGGCGTATCGGCATCCGAGACACTCCCACTCACAGGAAATGTCACAGGAAAAGAGTACATAGCAGCCGACACCATAAACAGAAAGAAGATATTGGCAGGCGAAGTAAGCGACAGCACCGAAATAAAAGAGCTTAAAAACGGTAAGAAAGAACGCGTAGCAGAAACTTCGCAGATAAATTTGCTTGTACGCACCTACGGCGATAGTATTGTGCTGCGTTGGGCACCCAACGACTATGCAGCATGGCGCTACCTGAACCGAGTTGGCGTAAACGTTTTGCGCTACAAGGTTGGCAATATTTTCAAGGTCGACACGCTTGCATATGGTTTGAAACCGGCAACCCTCACCGAATGGCGTTCACAATATCTTACCACCGACTCTGTTGCCGTGATGGCGATGGGTGCTCTTTACAGTGCCGGAGGATTTACACAAGAACAATCGAAATATGGGAAAGGATCATTGGGCGCAATGATGGATGTGCACGATGACCAGCAGATGCGCTTTGCCATGGCAGTGCTTGCCTCTGAGTGGCGACGCGACGTTGCCGACAACCTGGCGATGCGCTTTGTCGATTATAGAGTGAAAAACGGCGAGAAATATGAGTATATCGTAAGACCCACAGTGATAGACACAACCGGTGTTTACAGTTTCCGCGCCGGGCACATACCTTCGGTGGAGAATAAAAAATATGTCCCCGAGAAATTCGACCCCGAGATTGGCGACACACTCACCGGCATAAACAGCGTACGTCTGTGGTGGAGCAACAACAGGAAATACTCCACCTATGCAATAGAGCGACGCAGAAAAGGCGAGACACAATGGACACGTGTAAACAAAAAGCCATACATGATGATGCAAAATGTCGAAAACGAAGCACTCGACAATTTCATTGGCGACGTTGTGCCATCGCCGGGCACCTATGAATACAGGGTAATGGCATACGATCCCTTCGGTGACCTCACACAACCTTCGCACATACACACCGTAAAGGTGCCCGACATTGATGCTCCCCGTCCTGCGAACCTTGTGAAAGTAGTCATCGACCGTCGCAACCCCGACGACTTGTCGCTCGATGTTTTTGCAACATTCTATTTCGAAAAAGACACCATAGAGAGCGACTTTACAGGCTGCAAAATCCTCTATTACGCACCTAAGGACAGCGTAAAATGGCGTGAGTTGACCAAAGAACTTATTCCTGCAGGACAAAACAAATGCACCATAGAGGTTACAGGCATAGCAACAAGCCAGATGGTTGTTGCCGCATACGACGCAGAGGGCAATGTGAGCTATTCACTGCCTCAGGTGGTACGCATCACTGATGTAAAAGCACCTGACGCGCCTGCCAACCTGCGCTGCGAAGTGGTGGATAATGCAAGAGGTATAGTACGTTTGTCGTGGGACGAGCCCAGCGTAGATGTCGACTACTATGAAGTGGTATTTGCCAACGACTCCACAGAACAGTACAAACAGCGTACAATAGGATTGTTGCGTGGGACAGAATTTACAGACACGTTGGCTGTGGATGTAAACCAGAAATATATCTATTACAAGGTGAGAGCTATTGACTACTCAACCAACATAGGTGAATATAGCGCACCATTACAGGTGTTGCGTCCCAGCATGATAATACCCGGAAAGGCGCACATCGACTCGGTGTGGGTGGACCAGACAAAGGGCATAAGCATGCGATGGATTTGCAGCAACGAGGAACAGATTTCGCACCACGTACTCAAGCGTCGAATGGCAGGCAAAGGCAACGTATGGAAAAATATTGCCACATTCGATGGCGACTCCGTGCGCAAGCAAAGAAACATTCTGAATATTTTCGATGTTCCCGAATACAACCGCAGCAACCGCTACGAATATGCCATCGAGAGCTATTCGTATGCAGGAATAACGAGCGGGCTCAGTCTGGTATACTCTGTTAAGTTCGAAGGAGAGATTGTTTTCTCTTGGCCCATAAAACTTACAGGAGCATACGACAAGCGTAAACGCGAAACAAAAATTGCATGGGAGACAGATGGCAAATTACCATACAAAGGAGAGTGGTACTTCTGTATATACCGCAAAGGGTCAAAAGAGCGCACATTCGGTTTCCTTATGTCGGCAGCCCCCGACGAACGCATGTTCAACGACTATCTTCTGCGACCAGGAGAGAGTGCAGAATATTACATTACCATACAATTTGCCGATGGACGCGAGAGCAAGCCCTCGAATATCGTCAAAGTGACCGCACCCATAGAAAAAGAGGATAAAAAAACAAAAAAGTGATATCATGAAGAGGCTCATACATATATTAATATTCTCATGCACGGTTGCAATGTCGCAGCTCATCGTGTCGTGCGGAATCATTGACATTGATATAAATGAAGATGATTTGAAGCTGTATGATATGTGTCTTAATCACGACTCGGTTTATGTAATGCTCGACGACACATTCAAACTGTTGCCTATATTCACCCCCGACACCATAAAATTTAAAGAGGTCTTCTTTTGGTCGAACAACGACAGCATAGCCTATATAAACGATGAAACAATTGTAGCGTCGGCACAAGGCGAAACATACATAATAGCCTCGTCAATGTTCAAAGGTATTACCGACTCATGCTATGTGTATGTAATGCCGAAGTGGGAGACAAGTCCCGGCGACACTCCCTATGAAACAGTTGTCTATGCCGATGTGAAAATAAACGGAGAAACTCCTGATGAAAACATATTGATAGGTGCATTCAGAGGAAATGAGTTCCGCAGTTTGGGTGTTTGGCGCGAATGGAAAGGTGTGAAATACATGGAGTTCAGAATTCAGAGCGACTACGACGGAAGCGACATCAATAGCCGCGAACGCATTCGTTTCCTCTATTACGACAGGGAACAATTCAAACTGAGACAATTCAAACAACGTATAGAGTTCGATGGAGAGACCCACGGCACATTAAGCAATTTATTCGAGTTGACCATCCCATAACAACCCGTAAAACTTATAAGAATGAGAAAATTATATTACATCATCATACTATTCCTTTCCACCTGTTTAATCGGCGGTTGTACACTCGTTCTGGATGAGATGGAGAATTATGTACCCGAGGAGCAGAGAGGTATAGACGAACCATACACCGAGGTCATTCCCGGAGTAATCACCACCACCTACAAATATAACGAAGGTGTGCGACCTGTCACCACTAACATGAAAGATTACATAGCATCGGTGGAGGCAGACACCATAATATACTTCTTCGACAACATTCCTTCGGATATGCTGCCCGAAAGAGGTGAATATCTTGCATGCGGTTGTCACCCGAAAATCCCCGAAGGACTAAACAATAAGGTGTTGTCGGTGACAAACATCAACGGACTCTACAAAGTGGTGACCACCAGAGTAGATATAAAGGACGTTTACGAGATGTTGACATACGACATCGATGCATCCGTTGCGCCACAATATGGTGAGTTCTATCCTTCACAAAGCTATCGCGACAGTCTGGAGAGCATAGGTGAATGTGAAGCCATTGACGATTGGTCGCTCTTCGGCACATCGGAGTATAGCAGTTTTCTTACACGGGCAAAGACCGATACCATTGTAACCAGCGAAAAGGATTCTGTGAGCGAATATGGCTTTAGTTTCGATAGCAGAGTACACATGGGTGGCATCGCAGAAAAAGATTTCATAAAGAGAAGGATGAAAGCCTACCTACAGAAAATGGTAAAATTCTGTAATGACAAAAACATCGACATGTCCCCATTTATCGCTGTACGAATAGAAAACAAAAACAGGATAAGGATATTAAGCCGCCTCGACACACGTACAGACTATGAATATAATGCCACCGAAGAGATTAATGAGCAGGTTTTTGCCATAGATGCCGGATTGGAAGTGGGTTGGGAAAAGGACACTGCCGCCCTTAACAATGAGAAGATTGCTAAAGCGATGAACAGCAATCGAATGAAGAAACTTGCAGACTCGAAATTTGCAAAAAAACTGACATCGGCATCTGCTAAACTTAAGGGTATGACATCAGAGGCAATAGAGGCTGTTTCATCAAAGATAAAGATAAGAATGCCGGGACCTGTACCCATCAGTTGGCAATTCGAGATAAATATTGCTTTCAATGTATCGGTACAAGGAACCGTGTCGGCATGTTGGACAACCACAACAAAAAGCATTACCGGTTACGAAATCAAAGATGATGTTGTCTACCCCATAAACAACAAGAAAGAACCTAACAAGGATACAGACTTTACGTTTCTGCTTTCTGGAGGTTTCGATATTGGATTTAAAGCAGAGGCAAAGGCATCTGTGATATTTTTTGAATCAATCGGTTCTGCAATTAGCGCCACCCTTTCTGCCGGTGTAAAGGGTGAGGCACAGTTTAAATTCCTTGAAAACAAGGAAGAGAATGAAGAAGAGGAAGACGATGAGGATGGGAAAATATATGAAGGCGAAATATCGCCTTACTGCGATTTAACGGCAAATCTGGAGATATTCTTCAGTCCTTTAGGATTGGATGTCTGGGATGCAAGTACCGAACTGGGTTCAATACCTTTTTACGAGAAGAAACATCCCGTAGCGCCGAAATTGTCATTAGCATCCATGCCCGCTACAAAGATAGACTACCCGGACTATACAAAACTTATATATGCATATTCAATATCGGATTTAGGTGTATCTCCTGACCCGGACAAGTATCAACCGTTGTTAGCAGTGTATAAGAACGAGGTTAATAGTAAGAATCATTTCGCCGACCTCTATATCGGTGCAAACGAGTTTGCCAGAACAAATGTCGAATATAGATTCGAACAAGACATCCCCAAGGATAGTGTGGATGTAGAATATATATCTATTCCTCTTTTGTATAACACAGAGACAAAAGCACGTTTCCTTTACACCGATTACAAGCACAAATATGGCAAGCCTGAGCCACGAGTGGAAATTGTCGAATTCTACCAGAATGTTGGTAAAGAATATAAACCAAACTCTTTCGACTTTACCGATGACGATTTAAATGCATATATAAGCGACACTGCTTCACATAAGTTATATGAGTATGGTTTTGCGGTGGTGGTGGATTTATCGTATGCTTCACACATAAAGGATGGATGGGGCATTGTCGTTAATATCATGCGTAACGGGATGCAAGAACTATGCAATGAATGGATGTTTATAAACCGCTACAAAGCGAAACGATACACGCTAAACTTCAAGTTCGTCTCCGATGTAGATGTCAATGATGGAGACATATTGGATGTGAGCATACGTCCTTTCATGGAGACAGCAGATAATGAGCAAAGAAAAACAATAATGCTGTCGTTGCCACCCGACAAGCACAAAAGCAGTGGAGAGAGCGGCACTGTAGTAGACGTTAATTTATAGCAATGATAAAAGGAGTGTTATCGGCTTTAATGTTCATCCTGCTTTCGTATAATGTTTTTGCAAATGATGGAAGCAACGATGCAAAGCAGCAAAATATAAAGCAAGCAAAAATAGTGTTCGAAAAGGTCGAACACGAATATGATACAATATCCTTGTCGGGCGAGACACGGCGCACCCATCGTTTTTCTTTTACGAATAAGGGAGAGAAAGATTTGTACATATTGCACATTGCCACCGGTTGCGGATGCACCACACCCAAATACAGCAAAAAGGCTGTTCCGCCCGGAGAGAAAGGATACATTGACATTGAATTCAATGCCAAACAGCGCCCCATAGGACGATACAGAAAATCCATTACGGTATACAGCAACGACCCACGCTCCTATACTCGCATTTTCGTTAAAGGAGTTATATCCAAGTGACAACACTGATAATCCAATCCGACGTCTATATTTTTGGTTACCTGGACAAAAAAATGGATGCAAGGAGATACAAATCACCTCCACCACAGAATAAAAATGCGGTGGAGGTGATTTGTATTACTGTTGATATTTCACATATCCCACTTATCAATTCATAATATTAAGCCCTATGAAGAATGTTCGCGGCTGTGTGGGACCATAGAAATACCCCGAGTCGCGAAACTCGCCTTTGTCGAGGTCTTTCTGGAAACTATCGAAGATGTTCTGAACACCTGTGTTCAACTGCAATTTTATGTGGTCGCGAAGAACAAATGTGTAGTTCAGTTTCAGGTTGATATCGAAGAAATCTGGAGTATTCTCCATGCAATCCTTTTCAATATACCCCGCATAGTGGGGAACAATCATCTCGCCGGTGTATGTTCCTGACAGCGACGCCTCGAAATTCTTGAAAGGCGATGTAGTGAGCGTCATATAGGCATAGAAATCGGGAGTACGGGGCATGCGTCGCGTGGTAAGTTCCACTCCATCAACCTCGGTCCACACCTCGGGACGGTTGTAGCGACTGCGCTGGGCAGTTGCACCCATCTGCAATACAACATCTTTGCCATGAGCAAATTTTGCCTCCAAATTCAATCCATAGACCTTTGCACCGCTACCATTGCGACGTTCCTTTAACACGAAGCCTTCAGCATTTTCACCAATATCTTCGAGCACAAATACGTCGTCGAGTCCGGTGTAGAAGCCTTCGAGAAGGATGTTCGATTGCCAATGTCCCAGCTGCGTTGTCCAATCTATAGAGCCGCTGAAACTGTTTGAACGCTCCTCTTTGAGATTGTCGGCAAGCGTAATCTGCACGCCCTCGCCACCAACAGCTGTCACATGAAGATCCTCATCGTATGCCTGAGGAGCACGGAAGCCTGTTGAATATGTGAGTCGAGCTTGTAGATTGTCATTAGGCTTGAACAAGAGGTTTACACGCGGACTAAGGATAGGGTCGTCAATAAGATTGTGCTTGTCCATACGGGCACCCACAAGCAGCGAGAAAAGATTCATATTCCACTCATTCTGCACAAACATGCTGGCAATGCGCACATTCTGCTGCATGTCGCGGTTGTAGCCTGTCATAATGTCGTGCAGTTTATTCTCTTGATATTCCAATCCACCGGTGAATGTGGCAGGCGAGAAGAAGCACTTATCCATATTGCCGGTGTATGTAGCACCTGTCACCCATGTAAGGTCGTCGGTCTTTCCATAGGCATTAGGGTCGCGCTGAGCACCATAGTAGCTGTTGCGGTCGATGTGCTGAACATAACCATAAACAGAAAGTTTATGCTTATATTCGTTCCAGAACTTGTCATAAGATACACCTCCGCTGTTTATTATATGTTTAGTCTGTTCGGTAATGTCCGACTCATGGGGTTGCAGGTCGAATTTGTTACCACCACGACGTGTCTCGTTCGTGGTGTGATATTCGAGATTGATGCGACTCGAGTGGTTGGGGCGGTAGTATGTGCGCAAACCGAAGGTATTCATATTCAGCTTACCAAGTTCCGAGAAGCCGTCGCCGTCGTGGTCGTAAGCATTACGGTTGCGATAGCTCTCATAGACAGCAATGCCGTATGAATTATCTTTCGACACAAGCGAAGCATTTGCACCCATATACTGCTCCCATGCATCGCCGTTCATATTTGCAAAATTAGACGAAATCTTGAACGAATTGTTAATGGGATCTTTAGTGATGATGTTGATGGTACCACCCACGGCATTTGCGCCAAACAGAGCCGAACCGCCACCACGCACTACCTCTACACGTTCAATCATATTCACAGGAATCTGCTCCAAGCCATATACACCGCTGAGAGCGCTGACCACCGGACGACTGTTTATAAGGATTTGTGAATAGGGACCTTCGAGACCATTTATTCGCACCTGAGGGAAACCACAATTCTGACAGTTATTCTCCACACGCAAACCAGGCAGATAGTTGAGTGTCTTGGCAAGATCGGTGGAGTTAACTGTTTCTATGAGTTTGGGACCGGCAATATTTACCACCACAGGAGCTTCGCGTCTGTTCACCTCGTTGCGATTGGCAGAGACAACCACTTCTTCCATTTCCAAAGCCTCGGCAATCATTTCGAAATGCACAACTGTTGCATACTCTTTGCTCACTGTCACCTCTTTCGTCTGAGTGCGATATCCGAGCGCAGAAACGCGCAATGTATACTTTCCGGGAGCAAGATTCTTGAGTTCAAAATGACCCGTCTCATTTGTGGCTGTTCCATTTTTTATCTCGGAAACATAAATGTTGGCATAAGGGATATCCTCCTCACTTCCTTTCTCTATAACATGTCCGGAGATTATTCCTCCTTTTTTAACATTGGGCATCGCCTGTTCTTCGGTGGGCACATGCACCTCTGCTGCACATAAAGTCGTAGCACTTATCATCGCTATGATAAGTGAAATAATAAGTTTTTTCATCATTGTCTTTTATTTGGAAATCTGCTGCAAAGTTAAGATTTTTAAAAAGACCCCACAATCACACTTTTTAATTATTAATTACCATTAAAAAGCCATTTTACTAATCATAAATAACCATTAGCATTGATAAATCATGACAAAACTATGCTGTATGCAGCAGGTTCGCGACGAAATTTATAATTGTTGCGCAACTCCTCGAAAAGATGCGGAGAGCCTTTCAAAACAGATGTTTCGGCAAGTGGATTGTATATTTTCAAAGCGGCATCGGCATAATCAACAGCATTCACAATGGGGTTTTCAGGAGCAGGCAAAGGAGGCAAAGGAAGCTCATCTGAGAAGCCTGTGTATTCAGCGAAACGCTGTAAAACAATGTGCGTGGCATTGAATTTTCCTTCTGCCGAATACCCGGCGATGTGAGGAGTGGCAACATATGCGGCAGCAAGAAGTTCCTTATTTATTTCGGGTTCACCCTCCCACACATCGAGGACAAAATCAGATATATAGCCTTCCTTATATGCATGCAACAAAGCGATATTGTCCACCACAGCACCGCGCGATGCGTTTATCACTAAAGGTTTACGCACTAAGGATGCAAAGAAATTTTCGTCGGCAAGATGATATGAGGGATACGCTCCGTTGCGCGTCAATGTAGGATGAAAAGTTATTACATCGCACTCACGAACAATAGTTTCAAGCGAAACAAAACCGCCCCTGCCGGCAGCCTCAAGGGGAGGATCGTTGAGCAACACCCGCATACCTGCCTGCTTAGCCCAAGCAGCTACACGCGAGCCTATGGCACCTGCCCCCACCACGCCGAGCGTCATTCCACATAACGCTTTGACTGAGTAACGACTATATATAACCGATTGCACATATTGCACCACACCGCCTGCATTGCAAGCAGGAGCACTGCACCAAAAGATGCCATTACTGCGACAATAAGCATCGTCGATATGATCGTAGCCAATGGTAGCAGTGGCAATGAAACGCACACTGCTGCCATCGAGGAGCGAAGCATTGCAACAGGTGCGTGTGCGCACAAAAAGCGCACCGGCTTCCCTTACATCGTTCGCCACTATATCCGTTCCAGCTTTTGCCACCACTTGGTGCCCCATAGCCTCAAGCGCATCGCGCAAATAAGGTATCTTTTCGTCGATAACAATTTTCATAAAAACAGCATATTTATGATGCAAAGATAATTAGTTTTTAAAAAACTATTTGCAAACTCATAAACTTTGCTTAATTTTGTAGGATAATAAACAAAAAAAAGAGTTTAAACATGAAAACATTCACTCAGTTAAGCTGGCCCATCTTCAACGAGGCTATTCTTGATTATCACAAGACCGACAATGTAGACACCCCTATACAGAACCCCTATCCCGTAAAAAGCATTGAATATTATCTCTATCTCAAATGCTGGATAGACACTGTTCAGTGGCACTTCGAGGACATAATCCGCGACCCCGAAATTGACCCCACCGAGGCTCTTACACTGAAACGCCGCATCGACAAATCGAACCAGGACAGAACAGACCTCGTGGAGCTAATCGACAGCTACTTCCTCGACACAAACAAAGATGTCATTCCTACAGCCGATGCAACCATCAACACCGAAAGTCCCGCATGGGCAATAGACCGCTATTCAATCCTTGCACTGAAAATATACCACATGCAGGAAGAGGTTAACCGCGGAAACAAACAGTGCGAAGCAAAACTCGCCGTGCTGCTTGAGCAGAAAAAAGACTTGACAACAGCAATAGACGAACTACTTGCCGACATCGCGGCAGGACGCAAATACATGAAAGTATATCGTCAGATGAAGATGTACAACGACCCCTCGCTCAACCCGGTACTCTATGGTGCAGGAAAAAAATAGAAACACTCCGGGAAGGATTCTCATAACACGCTTTTCTGCGGTAGGCGACATAGCAATGACAATACCATTGCTATACTCGATTGCCGCCACATACAGCGACAAGACCTTTATATTTGTCAGCCGCGAAAGGTTTGGACAATTTTTGGTAAATGCCCCCGAAAACGTCATTTTCGAGGGCATCAACCTTGATGAATATAAAGGACTAGCAGGATTGTGGAAACTAAAAAGCAGGTTAATGAAACACCGACCCGATGCCATTGCCGACCTACACAATGTGTTGCGTACAAAAATATTAAGGACATTTTTGAAGACAGAGGGAGTACGTTGCGCCTCAATAGAAAAAGGCAGAGCCGAGAAACGACGCCTCACAAGCCCCGACAATAACAATCGCCAACAACTGAAAAGTACATTTGAGCGATACAAAGAGGTTTTTGCGAAGTTGGGATTGGAATTTGCCACCGACTTTGTCTCACTCTTCGGCAACAACAAAAAAGGCGACCTCGCAACACTGGCAAACATACTTCCACAAAAAGAAGGAGAGCAATGGATAGGGATTGCCCCCTTTGCACGCCACAACGGGAAAATTTACCCCATAGAAAAATTGGAGAAAGTGATTGAGACACTTTCCTCACAACCAAGATTAAAAATTTTCTGTTTCGGAAACGGCAAAGAAGAAGAGACAGTGGTAAATGGTTGGTGCGAGCGCTACCCCAATGTAATGTCGTTCATAGGCAAAAGCGATTTTCGTGGAGAACTAACTCTTATAAGCAACCTCGAACTAATGGTGAGTATGGACTCGGCAAACATGCACATTGCATCGCTTGTCAACACACCGGTAATCTCTATTTGGGGAGCAACATCACCATTGGCAGGTTTTCTTGGATGGCGTCAGAAAGACGAAGACTGCGTACAGCTTGAACTCCCCTGCCGACCATGTTCCATCTTCGGCAATAAGCCTTGCCGCTCGGGCAACTACACTTGCATGCAAATTGACCCGCAAACGGTTGTAGACAAGATACTGAAAAAATTAGGCAGATAAATACAACACCGAAAAAACAAAAAACGACCAAGTAAATTACTTGGTCGTTTTTTTGTCAAGCGGTTGAATAAAAAGATGAAGTTATAAGGTTTCCAAATTCGAAAAACAGACTTTTTATTCAGCTACTATATATCGACAACTTCCTTATTAAATATTAGACAGCTGGAAGTTTTTGTAGAGAACCTTTGTCTCTGCACCCTCGTTAACCATCATCATGATACGTCCGGGAACTGTTTTAAGAGCCTCGTCGGTGTACTCGGCAACAGCCTCACCGTTGATAAATGTCTTAACATTGCCCTCTTTAACTGTGATGCGGAAAGTGTTCCAATCGCCTTTCTTCAAGAGAGAAACTTTCTCCTCAGGGATTTCAAACTTCCAACCTGCAATCTCGCCCCACTCGTTCTTTTTCTTGGGAACAAATGCGCGGAAGTAGAGAGGAGCGCAATCTTTGCCCTCGCTCTTTACGTCAACTGAGAAGTCAAAGTCTTCGATGTAGTTACGTGTACCCACATAACCGGCCTTCTTCTCATCGCCATTCTCGACAACGAGGTTGCCTTCAGCGTCAACAGAAGCCTTCACGCAGCCGAATGTATCCCAACCTGTGAGGTCTTTGCCATTGAACATAGGAGCCGCAGCACTCTCTTTGGCAGGAAGCTCTTTGATTTTGATATTGCGGAAAGATGCGGGGTCGCCATGATCCTGCAAGCAGAGAAGACCTGTGTTGCAAAGACCATACTCGGGAGCCATTGTCCATTTGCCGCTTGCCTTTCTTACAAACCAATCATCTGTCCATGCCTCGAACTCAACAATTTTCTCACCATTTAGCCAGTGCTCAACATGACCATTGTCGAATACGATTTTTGATGAGTTCCACTCGCCAACAGGATTGATGTGCATTTTGCTGTAATCGGGGAGGTGCATAGCGTAGTCGACGCCTATTTTCTGCCAATCTTCCAATTTGGCAGGAGCATTTTTCTGTTCCCAACCCTCAACATCGATAAGCTGATACTCGGGAGCTGTTACATAAGGTACACTGAACTGGGGACGCTCAACTACGTGATAGAGCATACCGCTGTTACCACCGTTTGTAAGTTTCCAATCCCAAACAAGTTCGAAGTTAGAGAACTTCTTGTCTGTTACGATATAACCATGACCGTCGCTACCCTCGCCTGAAGCCTGGATGCAACCGTCAACCACATGCCAACCGCCAGCAAGAGTATCGCGGTTGTAACTGCGCCAGCCATCAAGTGTCTGACCATCAAAAAGGAGCTGCCAACCCTCGGCAACCTCAGCCTCTGTAAGCGTGTTAGGCTGCGCAGCCTGCTGGCAAGATGTCAACATTACGGCAACAAGCACCGATGCTGCAAAGAATGAAAAAAACTTTCTCATGATTTGTGTCGATTTTAAATTATAATAATGTGTTATATATCTTTATCGAAAATTGCGGCGCAAAGTTACAACTTTTATTTTTAAGCTGTTACATTTTCTTAATAATTTTGCATATATATACCTAACGGACATTAAAAAAAGATACAGAAAGCAAGAAAATTTCTTGCTTTCTGTGATTTGTTGAGTTTGAGTATTATCGTCTACTTGTTTATACGATACTTTTTACCGTCTATGATGTATATACCTTTTGGCAAGCGTTTGAGTGCCTCCTTGTCTGCCGCAGGTTCTATCAATACACCTTCGATACTATATACTTTCATTCTTTGTTTGCCATCATCCACAGAGTTAATACCTGTTGGATTGTCTATTGTTATTGTGTAAGGTGATTTTCTGCTGCCGACCACATCCTCGCTGAACTGCAATGTTTCATTTGCCAGATATGTATCGCCGGTGGAGGTATTTTCTACAATGAACGATATATCGACCGGCTTGTCGCCATATATGGTTATGTAGTAATTCTTACCTATGAGTTTACCTATTCCGCGACACTCGTTTCCGTCCATGGCATAGAGTATACATGTTTCATCGCCATATTCCATATTGTCTTTATACATGCGAGCTGTGATATTCATGGTCGATGGATACTTTCTTATATCAACCTCGTGAGCATAGGTTACAGACTGCATGTTTCTTGCTTTGAGTCGGTTTTGTGACGATTTTTTCACAAAATTGAAAGCAAGCTCTTTCTTTGCCATCGATTTGTATATGTAGCCGGCTCCGGGAACAAAATTTTGGATGGTACCTTCCCAGTATCCGTCGGCATACTCAGTGAATCCCTCTTGTGAAACAATGAAGTCGCCCTCCTCGGGATTTTGTATCACTGATGAGATGGTGCGCTCCTCATTATAGGGATAAGATATCCAATTCCAGCCTTTACGCAGAACTATCGGGGTTTTTTCAGTATTGTGGAGAACGCCACTCATTGTTCGTAGTGAAGAGTATATTGCTTCTATTTTATAGCCTTCACCGCATTTTATGGAGGTTATATCACCTACGAGACCGAGCTCCGGGTCACGTATGAGTTCGCTAATCTGGGTCAGTACTCTGTTGACACCCGATTCAAAGACATCTATGGAGATTTCATCGCCAATGTAGCTGGATAGCCAGTTCCAGCCTTTGTAAACTTTTTGTTTCTGATGATATCTTACACGTTTATAATTTGCCGTTACGTTGAGGGTGGTGTCCATCTTCACGCAAAGTGTATCTTGGGTACCACCTGCGACACCGTTCACTATCCAACCCTCAAACACACAATCTTCCAAGGGTTCGGCTTTAAGTGTAAACTCACTACCATACTCATAGATACCTGTTGCGGCGTTGTTTACGACACCTTTGGTTGTATCGCACTCTATGGTCAACTTATAGAATTTTTTTGCAAATACTGCGGTAAGCTCTGTGTTGTCCGTGAGTGTGAGGTTGCAAACCGTGTCGTTACTGTATGTATCGGCATTAACCATCCAATGACTGAATGTGTATGCTTCTGCGGGTACGGCCTTTACCACAATGGTGGTATCGCATGGGTAGTGACCGGAGGTGTGTGATACTGTACCGCCTTCGACCGGGGAGATTGCGACTTTTAATGGCAGCTTGCCATGAACAAACTGTGTCCATGCTGCCTGCTTTCCGCTCTTGCCATAGAATCCTTCACCATCAATGATGCCTGCTGTTTGAACGGTAAGCACATAGTAGCCATCATTCAAGGTAACCTTTGAGAGTATGAGTTTATACTCTTTTACAGAGATTTTTTCAATTGTGATATCTGCATTATCTACCTTATTACCTTGACAAGTCAATGTTATATCATCAACAGTAAATGTAGTATCGTTGATTTCTTTGTTGAACAACAGCGTGATGTCGGTAAGTTGTTTGGTGCATACATCTTCGGCTGCGGGAACTCCGACAAAGCTTTGAACTTCGAGCAGAGGTGAGGGAGAAGGTTTGAATATCAACAAATATTCTTCGCCTGCCAATGCTGCAAATTTATCTGCAAAATGTATTCTGTTTTCATACAATGGTTCTTTGCCATCGCGCAATGTTCGGTCTGTTTGCCAAATATTTCTCAGGCTTATTTCACGATTGTCGCTTTTACGTATTATCTTGTCGAGTTCGGCAACACCGTATGTGGGGTCTGAAATATGTCCATAGTTCCAACCGCTATCCGAAGGAGTTACACTCAACAGATATTCATTGTCGGATATTTTTGAGATATTTGAAGAAGCAGCGATTTGCACCTTTTCAACCTCGCCGTTGGAAAGATATAGCATATCGGGCAAATCATAAGCATCCCCGATGTCATTTACCATAAATCCGACCATGGTATCAGGACCTTCGACAACATTCAAACTGCGGATGAGTTCGCGTATGGTAACGTTATTGAGCAGCGTAAGTTCGGGATTATCGTAGCTTGTGACATGGGTTGCTTCAACATCATAATCGACAAAGTGTCCCAACAGAGTGCTTGTCAACCACCACTGTGCATATGCTGTGTTACCGGGTGCTATGGTTCCGAAGTCGGTTGCTACATCGCCACCCATAGCCATGCTCTTTTCTTTACCGTTGAGCAGACTGCCGAGTATCTCAAAGTTCACAAGCAATCCCTTCTCGTTGTCTATAATTTTGGGTTGCTCGGTCATCATTCTGACATCTTTTGCGATGCCGTTGCCTACATTGTTTATGAGCAATGAGAATTCAGCTTCCTTTATTGGTTCAACAGCAGTAGTAAGCGGATCATCACCATAAATGTCGCGCTGCATGAAATAGGTAAGGTCTAACTGAGGCGATGGTTTAACCGTCATGGTAACAGGCGTGAGATTACGAGTTACTTCGAGCCCGGTAAATGGGTCGAGGTACGACAATCTACCACCGAAGGAGTATTTTACGTCTTCTGTGGGTGCTGCATACTTTGTAGGTATAAAGAGGATTGTAGCAATACCTTTCTCGTTTGCCTGCAACGACCAACCGCCGTCGAGTTTCAATGCCCCGTCAAATTGGCTTAGACCCTCAACATTTATTTGGAATTCGCGCGAGGTTGCAGTTGTGCCATTTTCGTCTGTCACGTCAAGGATGAGTTTGACATTTTCCATTGCTTTTGTTTCGTGACCATTAAAGACGGTGAGTGTACCACGGAATGCTTGGCGAGTCATTGTCATCTCTTGTGAGAATTGCAAGGTGACGGATGCACAGACCGACGAAGATGCGCCACGATAAAAGTCCATGGCTGTCTCATGGGCGTCAACAAATTGTGCATAGAGTGATTCGTAACCTGCACGCATGGCTGCTTCGTTAAGCGTTGCAGCTTCATTACTCAATGAGTCCAAGAGATTTATATCTATTGTATTGTCATCTGATGCGCCTGTTGCAAAATTCTCTATTCTATTTACGAGTGCTTCCACCTGTTCATCTGTTACATCGTCGGGTTTCACCAAGAGGAGTTCGTCGAGTGTCACTGAATCGTGCTCTACGAGATAGTTAAAGAATTCGACCTTTGCATCCAGTTCCCTGTCGAACCACACTGAGTCGCCAAACAATTCTCCCATCATTGCTGGCACAAGTGATATATAGTGAGAGAATTCCTTCCCTACAACATTGAGTTGTTCCTGCCAGCTGCGTTCCGAAGCATACTCAACGCCGCGTAGCTTGCTTTTCTTATTTTGGGTGGAGGGGCACTCTTTTGTGAGAGCATCAACCAAATCTTTGACATTCTTTATCCATTCGATGACGCCGAAGCCTATCTCAATAACCTGACTGTTTGCTTTGGCTATCTCGCTGATGAGAGATTTAAGAGCTTTTTTGGTTATTGTTATCTTGTATTCGGATTGTTTACCCTCTTTCATTCTGTTTATATCCTCTATGGCCATGTTTGCAGCATCGTTAAGTGTGCTAAGGCTTGAAAGACCTATTACCACTTCGACCAAATCAGAGGCTTTCTGAGCGTCACAGGTATCACAAAGCGAGAACATTTCACCTGTAGTTACTACCACTTTTTTATCGACAGGTTTGTATTCTACATTATTTGTTGGCGGAACCACATACGATGGTGGGTTTACACGTCCCCAACCGCCACGGTATATATCGTTAAGGACATCTAATATGGTGGCTCCAATGGCTGCCGTTCCACACATTTTGAGAGCCATTGTTTGAGTGTATTTGTTTGTTTTTATGGTTTTGCCACATATTATTTCGTAGGCTGCAGATGCTTGCGCCATGCAACTGCCGAAATAGTTGTAACCCCCGGCACGAGAGATATTGCTTTTGCTCCTACTGCTGCTTGTGCCATCGGTCAGGTGAGTTATAAGCACGGGGATGGTGACGGCTTGATGTGCTGCGAGATTGAAAGGACCGGCATTTTCCAATGCTTCAAACTTCCACTCTGCACTGTTTTCCGGTATATATACCTCCACGTTGAAAGCGGTTACCAAACCTTTGTTTGTAACGGTGAAATATACCAGAGTGCTCTCGCCGGCAGCCATGTCGTCGCCATCTATACGCTCGGGGATATTTAGTATCACCACCGGGGCGGGTACATTTGTCTCATATTTTACTGTGGAGACTAATCTGTATTCGTCTTTCACCTCTGTCTCTTGTACATCCCAATCAACTGTTATAGCTTGAAAACTGAGGTCTACTGTTATAGGAGTTTCCTTACCCGGGTCGACAAGTATGGTATTTGTATATGTATCATGTTTATCTGCACTAACCTCTAATTGATAATAACCTTCGGGAAGTTCCACTTTATATAAGCCATCGGGACCGGTGATTCCCTCGAAGACAAGTTCTTTTGTTACCGGATGGCGTAACACGACTTTTGCACCTGCAAGATGTGGAGCCTCAGCGGTATAATAGGTGTATTCGTCGCATACATCAACAACGAGTATACCGGTTGTCTGGGAAACAGCCTCTACCTTGTAGTTCAATGACAGTCCGGTCCCGTTTTCACAATTTATGCCTATTTTACCTGTACGAGGTACATTTAGTTGCATATCCTCTGTGGGCGACAGACGCAGAATGACTGTTGTTGCCTCTCCTTGTTCAAGAGATGTCATTTCTTTGGATGTCACTGCGCTCATCCACTCAACGTCGGGAAGTGCCAATGTTATTTTCCCTGTCTTGCCTGCACCTACATTTGTGATGGTGAACGAGTAGTCGCGATATGTTCCTTTGGTTGCTGTGGTGTTGATGCCGGTAATGTTTGCCTTTAGCAATCCTTTAGGAGAACAGCTGTAGTAGTATAGGGTAATATCGGCAGATGCCCCTTCGGCAGTTGTCACACGAACTTTGATTTGTTCCCAATCACTTGCTGTAGAGGGTGCTTGACTATTGATGGTGAATGCAAGGTTTGCCGTTGCATCGCCTTCTATTTTCTCTATTGGAGTAAATTCCACAGAGCATCCCTCTGGTGCCGAAATAATTTCTGCTTTTATATTAGTGAGTGCCAATTGTCCGGGATTGACGAGGGGTACTACTCCATTATACGGTTCATCGACAAATGTTTCGCAAAGAATGGGCGATGTTGTTGCTAACTTCAGTCCATAAACATCGAATGCAGTTTGTTCTTCCATGGAATTTTCACCGGGCTGACACGCACCTACAACAAAATGTCCCGATTGATTGCTATATGGTTTCCATGTTACCGAGTACTTACCGGTGGCATCTGTGGTGGTTGTCATTGTCCGGCGGACACCACTGTTTATGATGTATATTTCAACTTGGGCGTTTGTGGTATTTGTTCCTGTCGCTTCACCACTTATCTTGATATTTTCGCCCGACTGATATATTGCCTTATCTGTATTTGCCGTTAAGGTATATTGCGAGAGCAATGTCAAGAGAACTTTTTCCGATGTATTGTTTAGATATGTCAGTTCTTTGATTTTCTTGTCGTTATTTATTGTGGCATGAAGTGTATGGGTGCCGGGTGTGGCAGGCATTGCCACTTGTTTGACCAAAGTGGTGCTCTCGCCCGGTTCAAGGCAATCAAGTGTGTATAGGGTTGTGGTTAATATGTTGTTTATATATATTTCAGCCTTTGCATTTGAGGGCATGGTGGTCACGCCATCGTTTTTGATGGTGAGAGCAATTTCTGCAATAGACGATGCCTCCATTGTTAAGGACTGTACGCGCAGACTGTCAATGATGACATCGGGATAACTATTATCGGTAACCATTGCCCAACATGTTCCTTTAGTATGTCCATCAGCAACGGCTGTGAATGTTACTGTTTGGTCGGGGGTTACAACATCATCACCTTTTACCGATACAAGCGTGGTGACAGATGATTCTCCTACGGGAATTTCCACGGTTCTCTCATAGATGAGTTTTTCGTCGTTGCTGCTTGTGAGGGTAACAACGAGAGGAGCTGACGTGTCTGTGTTGCGGGTAATGGTAAGTGTGGTTGCTTCTTCGGCCCCTTCTACAAGCATTGACTTTGAGGAGGCAAGGGCAAGCGATGCAGCATCGTCGTCGAGGATTGTCAATGTACGTGTTACCACGCCTCCATTGGTTCCTGTGGCGGAGCAATTACATGAAGTGAGATAAAGCGCTGCTGTTATTGTATATTTCTGTTCGCCGTTTATCGTATTATCGTCTATGACGCCGATAGTTATCTGCTGTTCGCTTATTCCTGCATCCATAGTGACACTTTTTGTAGAATACAAAAGTTTGCCTTCTGAATTGTCGCTGAGGTTGATGGTTGCTTTTTTATCGCAGTTTGTCAATCGACGCAATATTGCAACTACCGCTGTTGCTCCGGCAGACTCACTAACGGTGTCGGGAGCAAATGTCAGCTCTATTTCGGGCAGGTCGTTGTCGTGCAACAAGACTACCGTTTCGCCATTGTTACAGTCGGTAGAGGATACATAGAATGTTGCACCAACCGAGGCATCGGGGATGTCGTCGTCTACTGTAGCGACTTCAACAGTGGTCTCTTTTTCGCCGGGCAGTATGATTATTTGTGATGGGAAGCTGAATTTTTTACTATACTCGCTTGTCAGTGTTATGTTTATAGGTTCGACAGAGGCTTTTTCAGTGGTTATTGTCAGTGTGAATTTTTCTCCTTCCGTGATTATTGATTTTGACGATGCTACGCTCAAAGTAGGATATTCATTATCTTTTATAAGCATCTCTGCTTCTACGGGAAGATAATCGTTGTTTGTTGCGGTTATTGCGACACGGGTCTGCCCATCAATGGTGTCATTGTCTACTACTTCGGCATAGAAGTAGACCTCGGAACTTTTATCGGGGATGGTAACTGTTGAGGGTATTTTTACTCGCGCGTTGTTGGAGCAGTTTAATGTAAAAAGTTCTTCGCTGTCACGATTTCCACTACGTGAAAGTTTGCAACGAACGGGCGTGCCGATATTTTCTTCTATAGGAACGTCGGGGATGCTAAGGTATATTTTTTTACCTGTTGTGACATCTGTATGTGCCACATTGTTATCGGTCGATTCGGAGTGTTCGCCTGCATCGCTGTTTGCTATAAGTTTCACTTGTAGACGACAGTTGCCATCCATTTCTAATATTTTAGGCAGTTCTATATCTACCTGACGAGTGAGTGGTGTTGCTATGGCAAGTTTTTCGTTGTGATACACTCGCCCGATGAGGGTGGTTGTTTCTCCATCTGTCGATACAAGTGTGATTTGCTCGCTCCATCCGCCTCGCGTTGTGCTGCCTCCCACGTTTGTTACCGTCCATGAGACTGTTATTCTTTCCGCAGGATTGAATTCTTGTCTGTCTGTTGAGACATTAGACACTGCGAGGTCGGGGGCTGGTGCTATAATTATTTTTCCTGTATTGAACGAGGATACTATATTAGAGCCATCACGAGCACCTATGATGACGTCTGAAAGGCTCATTTCGTGTTGAGAATCTTCCTGCATTGAGGCGGCGGCACTGATATTAACCGTCATTATTTTTCCGGTACGTCCCAAGATTGCTTTGTTCTCTGATGAGAATATCATCACCATGTACTTTCCGGATGCCATGCGACGCATGGTGACTGAGTGTCCGTTTGAACGCTCCGACATTGTTGCCGATGTGGGAGAGAGTGTTATGCCATCGGGCACAGTGAGGGTAAACTGAGCCGCCACCACATCTTCCGTATTGTCAAGATTGATGGGAATGCGTATGGTTTCTCCTGCTGCGACTGTTACATCCGGAACGGACAACACATTCTGAGCAAACAGTGCAATGGTATTAAGCAACAGAAATGTTATTGTGGTTATTATCTTGTTTGTGCTCATGGCATTATTTGTTGTTATATATCTTAATGATATTGCTTCTACTCTTTATTATATTTATTCCCTTGTTCATCTTATCGTGCTTGCCGCCGGTGAGGTCATATATTGTGACTTCGCCGTTCTCCTGCATGATATTATCTATTGAGGTTATTTGACCGTTCTTGACGTTCACTGGGATATTATCTGCATTATTATCCGATAGTGATACTCGGTTAATGTTTATTTCGCCGTTGTATGTTCCTATTATGTTCTCGCCTGCCGGTAACGTCCCTCCCATGAAGGAGTATCCAACCAGCGTTCCTTTGCTTGTTGTCTGCTCCAGCCCGTAGGGTTTTATATTCCACTGTACATCACCTGCGGTGTGTATGCAGATGGCAGCCACGGGGGTGGATGTACGCAATTTAATCTGTCCGTTTTCTGCTATTATCTCCGCTGCTGCTTCGAGCGCGTCTGAGGTTGCTTGCGGCATCGGACTGTTTTCTATTTGAGTGATAGTATCTTCTGCATTTTGTTGCAGCAGTATATCGACAGTTTTTATTACATCTTGTACATTTATGTTGTTGTCGACATACGTATTTGCAGCTGTGAAGTTGAAAGGTCGATTGGCATATTCTCCAAAGATATATAGTATGGTACTTTGGAGATCGGTTGCATCCACTCCTCCCAAAAAGTTTGCGTCACCTATGCTGAAATTAAATATTGTTCGACAATATGAATTTTCAACTTCTACGTCGGCATCGGGATATGAGAGGTAGAGGGTGTCACCGCTCTGACCTTTATATACATAGTCTTCAAGCCCTCTCAGAGTAGTCGTTCCCGAGGAGGCATCTGCTTCTATTCCCCATGAGCCGCTCGCCGTGGCATCTGTCGGACGATAGTTTGTCAGTCGTAGCGATGGGAGAAGATTGTACATCTGCTCTTTATGGTTGTAGGTGAGAATGCGAGGCAACGAACGAACGGTCTCTGTGGTAATATTGTTGATATCTGTATTTACAATCGCATCGGTTGATTGTCCGGAAAGATTAAGGTTTGTGATACTCAATGGGAGCACCGGATACAGGTCGGCAAAAAGGTTACCTGATGCGTTCAGGGTTTCAAGATTTGCAAACACGGATGATAGCGACGATAGCAATCCTATGTTGCCACTGAATTTATTGTCGGAAAGATTGAGGTTGGTTAATTGCGACACATATTCCGGATTGCTTTCCATTATTATTGTCATTGCCTGCAATATGTCACGCGCAACATCGCCACTCATTTTATTATGGGCGAACGACAGAGATTTCAGACGTTGCAATTGCAATGCTGCGACAGGGAATGTGCTTGTTATTCCTTGCATTGATAAATCTATATCCACGACGTAGCCATGGTCGATAGTCACTCCGTGTAGAGAGCCTACGGATGCAATGCCTGCCGACATATTCCATGGAGTGTTCCATCCGCCCGCGGTCAAATGTTCTTTTATCGCCACTAATATGTTCCACTCGCTCTCATAGACAAAATCATCTGCACTGATTATGGTTATATTCTTGTCAAATTCACAGAATGTTGTTCCGTTGTATGCGGCTACAATGTGGTATGTGAGTGTAACGCTCTCTGTGCCAATGTTTATTATTGTCATAGAGGGTATTGAGTCCGCTCCGGAGGTCAAAAATCCGTTGACGGTTGTTGTGTCGGGCACAGTGACCAATGTCCATTGAAAATCAATATCACGACTGATTTTTGCAAAGTTGAATGCTTTTGTTGGAACGCCCGATGCAACTGTCTGGTCGGAATATGTTTTTATCATACCGGGATTGAACTCTATTCCACAGAGCATCATTTTCACATTTTCACTTGTTGTGAAACCGGCAAAATTATTGAAGAGCTCTATGAGGGCAGGGGTTATATCATCTTCGGCGCTGCCCAATGCCACTACAGAGGTGTCGTCCTCTTCAATGGGAGTGAAATGGAGAGTATTTGACGATGAGGATATTTTAGAACGCATATCTTCGAGATTGGAAAGATTGTCGTCGTTTATATCCAACATATAAACTCGGTCGGAACCGACTTTGATATTTATATCTTCGGTAACTGTTTGTGAAACAGAGATAAAGTCAAGTAATGATTCGGCAGATGTAAAATGGCGCACACTGTACTCCTTGTCGGCAAGGAAATATGTTCCACCGGCTTTCCATGTGCTTTCGTCGTTTATGAGAATGATGGATTCAGCCGTATCTTCTGTCGTTGCTCCGGTTACTTTCAGTTTGACGGTATAATATCCTGAGCTGCTGTATGTGTGCATAGGCGATTTCTCGCTGCTTGTATTGCCGTCACCGAAATCCCATGTGTAGCTGATGGCTTTTTCGGAAGAGAGGTTGGTGAACTTCACTCTTCCGTGCAGTTTGTCATACGAGAATTTCGCATATAATCCCTCTTCGGTTGCCTTTTCGACATATATATATCCACTGCGGATGGAGCCTGCCGACATTGCGTTAAGCGTGTCGGTAACAATGGCATTGGTGATTGTAACAGGGTGACTGAATGCCATAGCTGCCGTGTCGGGGATGTTGACAGGAATATCTAATATTTTCCCATTGGCATTGTCAAAAACATTTTCGCTTGTCAGTTTAAAACTGTATTTATTGTCACCCAACGAATCGATTGTCATTGTGTGTGCCGAAGCGCGTCCTGCAAGTTGTATTTCATTTTTGGTTACTATAAAGCCTTCGGGAAATTGAATTGTGAAACTTACATCTCGTACAGATGGCGTGTTCTCAAGATATATAGGGTAAACTATTTTTTGACCACGGACACCATTTTCGGTCATACCGTAGATTGTATTTTTCGTAGTGGGTTTATCGGGGTCGTCGGGGTCGTCGGGATTGTAGTCGTAGGTGTAATTTGCCGTCAGCGTCACATTACATGCCGGCATTTTGTAACTAAAATTACCGGATGTTGATATAACACTGTCACCTATTGTCCAGTTTTTAAATTTGTACCATCGGTGGGAATACGCAGACAAGTTTACGATGCTGTTTGCCTGATATTTGTTACCGGATGGGATATTGAAATATCCACCTTCGACCGGATTACTTTCAATGGTCAGGGTGTGATATAGCAATGGTTCTTGTGGTTCCCCGGGGTTGTCGGGAGCATATTCATAATTTGCCACCAATGTGGGATTTCCCGATTGCATGGTGTAGCTGAATGAATAGTCGGTGGAGATTACCACGCCATTGCATGTCCAGTTCTTGAATTTAAAGTTCGTATAGTTGTAGGCACTGATATTGACTATTGTACCTACTTCGTACTTGTTACCTGTTATCAAGCTTATGTATCCCGCCTCACTTGGTGTTACTGCTAAGTTCAGGGTGCTATAGAGGGGTATCACAGGCACATCGGGCTCCGAGGGATTGTCGGGATTATACTCGTATCGTGCAGTGAGCTGTATGTTTTTTGTAGGCATGGTGTATACTAACGACATGGATGTTGATATTATTTCTCCATCGAGTTCCCATCCGACAAAGTCGAACCCGTTGTTTTTGTATGCTCGCAACGACACATTGGTCTCTCGTGTGTAGGTTGTTTCCGTATTTATATTGAAACTTCCGGCATCCTCGGGGATGGACCTAAGTGTCAGTGTATAAACCGAAGGGGTCAGCCCTTTTACAGTGAAAAGAGAGGTGCGCGATACTGTTACCAGTTCCTTGGCGTCAGGCTTTACCAAACGAATGTTTTTCATCGTTATGTTGTGCTCGCCGACACTCATGGACGATGATACTTTTGCCTGTATTTTGACGATGGTGCCTTCGCTGAGTTTGTAGACAGAGCTATCCATGGAATAGGAGATTACACTCATTGCACCGGATGGTTGCGTGTAGCATTCGATTGTGTGGGAAGGGGTTTTCCTATCATTCGAGAGGGTTATAAGCGGAGAGCCTTCATTTTCGACGATGGTAAGACCATCGGGAAGGTAAAGGTCGAATTGGAATGCTGTCACATCGACATCGTTAACCATATTTACATCTATGGTTATAAGGCTGTCTTGCATTCCGGATATATTTTCTATGAACATGGTATTTGTACCATATTCACCCGTAGTTGCTGATGGCTTTGCTTGTATGTATTGCCCCTGTATGCCGACGCAAAATATCAGCGTCAGCAGCAAGAGTATGCTTTTGTAACCTCTCATGTTGAAAGATTTAATTGTTTAAATTATTAAAATACAATTGTTTTGAGCACTTTGTTATCAAGGCGTACAACGTAAGTGCCTGCGGGAAGTGCCACTTTCACAGGCGCTGTTTCTGTCTCGCCACTTGCCACTACTCGACCGTCAAGCGTGTATACGGTGTACGGCATTGTTGAGCCCGTCATGATATTAATGATACCTTTGCTTGCGTTAACAATTGTTTCGGTTACATCGGTATCGTCGACATTAGTAAGCCCGTTATTGTCTACTGTTATTTTCAGAGTGAAACGTGTGGTGTTGTTGCCGGCTGTTGCTCCCGAATGGAACAGATAGCTCTGCTCGGTAAGGTCTATGCTTTTGTTCAGCAAATTGTCTATGAGTTCTATCTCTCCATCTGCACCGATTGCGCTTATTGTATAGAAGCCTGTCTGCGAAACGCAGTAGCCCAGTTTAACGGTACTATCGACAATGGGACGTTCGTTGATGGCATAGCTGTTTCCTTCGGCATCTACAGTGAATATCTGTGGTACATTGTTCTTTATGCTCATGAACTTGGCAGCATCGGACTGCATGTCGTAGCCGATAGATGCCTTTTCGTTTATTACCACACGGGTTTCATCGCCCAATGCTTCTTCGTTTGCTATTTGCAGATTGAAAAGGAAACGCGTTGACGCTGATTTTGGCTGACGTGAATTAATATTGTCTGCTTTTTGCGAAGTCGGTGTCAATTGTCGTCCCTCCTTGCGGAAGATTATATTGTCTACTGCATCGGGTTTCTGAACAAAGAACGACTGCATCGGGCGAAGCACCAATTCATCATCGGCTATCGAGTATGCTTTGTATGTATTTCCTGTCCACACTGTGATGGGGGCGGTAAAGTCAATATAATGTATATCGTAGTATGAGGGATAGGGATTACCTACATAGTTCCAGTTTTTGTTTGCAGAAAGTTCGGCGTCATGTGCTGTGAGTGCTTTATTAATGTCCGCAGATGCAAATAATTGTGCCTGCACAGCATCGTCTGCTCCTGTGGGGAAGGTTACAACGCCCTGCCTGCTGCATTGGAAGATATATCCTTGTCCTGCAAGAAGTTTGGAATCTGTTACATTCTTCCAACTACCGCCGGCACCATTTGCAGCACGACTTTCGCTGTCGTAGTATCTGAACACGAATGAGGCATTGTTGCTGTGCGTCACTTCTGATAAATCAACATCGTACATGGGGGTTATGAAATACCATATATCGGCAGCTACCTCGAAATAGATATTTATACTGTCGGCTGTAAAATCGGTTGTATTGTTCAACAATTGACCGGGGTTGGTTTCATTTATATACATATTGAACATTGATACTTCCATGGGGGCATTGCCTCCGACTGTGAGTGAACCGCCATAATATAAATCGATGTCGGGAGCGCCTTGCATACGGCGATTGCTTGTAAGCGCAAGTTTATCGACTATCTTCCAATATCCCACATCGTCTCCTTCGGTTATCGCACCAAATTGATACCAATATGCGTCAAATTTATAGTCTACTACCGCAAATGAGGGTACACATAATGTAACATTGCTTTTGTTTACAGAAGGGAATGGGTCGTTGTATGTAATCGAGAGGGGGGTTGCCGCCTTGCAGACAATGGTCGCAATATTCGGGCAGCCACTGAATACACTTTGAATGGAGCTTAAGTATGAGGGTAATTCCACATATTTCAAACCGGTGCAATTATCAAAAGCACGATATTCCAAAGTTGCAAGACGCACAGGCAGGATAACTGTGTCGCAAAGATGCAATTCGGCAAAAGCAAAATCAGATATTGTTCTCAGTGACTCGGGAAGGATTAGTTTTGACAAACTTTCGTTTCCATAGAAGCAATAGTTTCCTATCTCTTCTATTTTCGCAGGAAGTACGAGTTTGGATATTTTTTTACACCCATAGAATGCCTGAGAGGGCAATACTGTGAGTGAATTTGGCAATTCGATGCCTTTCAACTGTTCGCAATATGCAAACACGTTTTCTCCAAGGAAGCTCAATTTTGAATCTGCTGCAAAATTGACTTCTAGCAAAGGGGTTCGGTAGAATGCGAACCCTCCTATTGATGTAACTGTTGAAGGTATAGATATTTTTCTGATATTTGTTCCTCGGAAGGCATTTTCACCAATCGTAGTCACACCTTCGCGAAGTTTCACACTTGTGAAAACTGCAAGATTTTCAAATGCACTTGCAGGGAGTGTATCAAACACTGCTTCGCTTAAGTCAAGAGCCACAAGATTACTCATCTGTTTGATTTTTGCCCAATCATCCGCATTGAGTTTTCCGCTGATTTTCAATAGGTCTATATCTGTAAGGACATCTACTTTATGCAAAACTTCCACACCGAGTGTTCCGGCAGAGGCAAGTTCCACCTCAAGCCATTCCGAAGAGAGTTCTATGTTACGAATGCGGCTGTAGTAATCGCTGGTGGTGTTTGCTATGGTGTCTTTCCATTCAACGGTGTATGTTCCGGGCTCAAGGACAAGGCTGAATTTGCTCCATTCTTCGACACGGACATCGCTTATGTATGTTTCGTTGTTGATTATGGTACGCAATTCTTGGTTGCTATCCCATGAAGAAGTGGTTGAGTTCCAATATGTGCCATATGGAGCAACCAAACGTTCAAATGAAAGTTTGGAGGTTTCGTCTATGGTAAATGTGGTGTGGAAAGTTGATATGGAATTTGCCACACCATAATTGGTGTTTTGTATATAATCGTTTTTTATTATCCATGGGTAGGTGACGTCGTTTGCGAATTTTATCTGCTTTGATGCAGGTGAGAGCACTGCCGATTCGAGGGGCTTTATTTCTTTAACGCTGAAATTTCTGACACGACTGTCGTTATAAAGGCTTGTCGAATTGCCTATTGTGTCGCGGAATGTTACCGTGTGTTTGCCGTCTTCGAGATAAAACCTTGGGGTTGAATAGTCTGAATTTGTGGTAGTAGCCTTTAGCTCGCCATCGACATAACATTGCAGTGAATGGTTGGAACTATTGTAACACGACCAATCAAACATGATTTCTGTTCTGTATTCCGACTCGAAAGTCAATGAGATTGAAGATACCGAATTCGCTTTGCCTTTATTTCCGTTGACCGAGCATAGGTTTGAAGTGTCTACGCACCACGGATATTCTGTATCGTTGGTTATATCCACATTTACATCGGTTATTCCGAAGATGCAACCATCGTTGTCGTATTTATACAATCCAAAATCCATATAGGCTTCACCACCGTCTGAGTCGCAGGTTTTTACTGCCAATACATTTTCACCTGTTTTGAGATAATTTTTCATCTCATCGGTCAAAATAGTTGTGATTGTGTTTGAATTTACATTATTGCTTTCATACACAAGATGACCATTCAGATATGCAGAACATTCGTCGTCATGAATGAAAAACATTGCAAATACATCATCGTCAGATATGGATGTCAATGTAAAATTGCGGCGTACCCAATAGGTGGAATAATTTTCGGACCATTTTGTTGCGGCATACTTGTAGTTCGAAAGAGAGGTATTCATAGGTCCGCTGACTACACCCCAAGAGGCGTCGTCAAAATCAGAAGTATACCAATCAGCGGCAGCAGCCCCTTCTGTGTTTAGTGCATAATAATATTTTCCTTGCCAAGGCTCTTTTGTGAATTGTCCGTATGGCAAGATTGCTTCAGCATATAAATTCTCTACACATAATAACGCTATTAGCACATTTATAAGTAATGTGCTTGAAAAGGTCTTTTTCATTGTAATATTATTTATTTTTTACTTCTTTGGTTTACCAAGCATAACACCACACTAAAAGAGTGGTTTTCAATTCATTACAACCACTTCATTCATTCTTTAATCCGGTACTACACCTTTTTCGCAACAAAGTTAACATTTTTAGTCATTTGGAAACATCTTTTTTCACAAAATTATTACATTGTTTAACAATGGGATATACCTTAAGAAAGACGAGACATTAACAATAAGCGCTCTCTTATTCTCAAAGAAGCTAGGATAAAAAAAACAATCGTCTACAATTTATTATTTCACTATCATTATAGGATACATAATTATGTCCATTACCGTTTGAAAAATTTTCAATTTCGCAGCCTTTAATCGACGTCGTCAAAAAGGAGCATATATCAATCATAGAGAGGTTATAGATAATCCGGAATTTATATATTTTAGTACACATTATTTGCTCATTTCGCCCCTTATCAGTAAATTTGCCGAAATTTTGTGTATTGTGCCTACATGGCAAGAAACTCAACACAATAGACACTCGGCAAAGAGTGCAAGCAGGTTGAAAAATTTACAAAAAACATATATGAAAAGCTACAAAACCGTAAACAACATCTTCGGATGGCTCTGCTTTGTCATCGCAACAGCAACATACTGCCTGACAGTGGAACCCACCGCAAGCTTCTGGGACTGCCCCGAGTTTATACTCTCAGGGCACAAATTAGAGATTGGACACCCACCCGGCGCACCATTCTTCATGCTCACAGCCAACTTCTTCTCGCTGTTTGCATCGCCTGAGAATGTGGCACTGATGGTAAACATAATGTCTGCCATACTTAGCGCTGCCGGCATAATGTTCCTTTTCTGGAGCATCACTCACCTTGTGCGCAAACTCATCGTAGGCAGCACATTTGAGATGACCACCTCACAAATGATAACAATCATTGGCTCGGGACTGGTAGGTGCACTTGCTTACGCATGGAGCGACACATATTGGTTCAGTGCTGTCGAGGGCGAGGTTTACGGATATTCATCACTGTTCACCGCCGTGGTATTCTGGCTGATACTCAAATGGGAAGACAATGCCGACGAGCCTCACAGCGACAGATGGCTCATACTCATTGCCTACCTTGTGGGACTATCAATAGGTGTACACCTGCTGAACCTGCTATGCATCCCCGCTATTGTATTGGTAGCCTATTACAGAAAAGCGCCTAACGCCAACCTGAAAGGCTCACTCATAGCCCTTGCCCTGTCTATGGTGCTGGTAGCTGCAGTGTTATATGGTATCGTTCCGGGCGTTGTAAAAGTTGGCGGCTGGTTTGAGTTGTTCTTCGTCAACACACTAGGACTGCCATTCAACAGCGGTCTCATTGTATATCTGCTGCTGATGTTTGCCGCACTCATGTGGGCAATATACGAAAGCGAAACAGGCAGAAGCCGCAAACGTCTGGGCACAGCCTTCCTGCTGACAGTAGGAATGTTGGGAATACCCTTCTATGGTCATGGTTTTTCAAGTGTAGTAATAGGCTTGGTTGTGCTTGCAATATTGGCATTTGTACTCTTCAGCAAGGTGCAAAACAGACTACTTGTTAACACACGCATGCTCAACACATCGCTGCTCTGCATGCTGCTGATAATGGTAGGATACTCTTCGTATGCACTCATCGTGATACGTTCATCGGCAAACACCCCCATGGACCAAAACTCACCCGAGGACATATTCACCCTTGGCGAATACCTCGGACGTGAACAATACGGTACACGCCCTCTTTTCTATGGCCACTCGTACGACTCAAAAATAAAATACGTAAAAGATGGCAGAGACTATCGTGCAGCATATAAAGAAGGTGCAGCAGAGTATGGAAGAAAAGAGAAAGCCACACCCAACGAGAAAGACTCATACGAATTGTTGGGATACAAGAAAGAATACATCTATGCACAAAACATGTTGTTCCCACGCATGTACGACCCCAAATTCGCATCATTCGGTCCTCAGCAAACAAATGTATACGAAAAATGGGTAGGCAGCAAGATAAAAGGACGCACCGTAAAATACAACGTTGCCGGACACAACATGGATGCAAAGATGCCCACACAATGGGAAAACTTTAAATTCTTCCTTAACTACCAGCTGAACTATATGTACTGGAGATATTTCTTCTGGAACTTCGTTGGACGCCAGAACGACCTACAAGGTCACGGTGACCTCGACAGAGGAAACTGGATAACCGGTATAAGTTTTATAGACAATCTTTTGGTCGGTAACCAAGAGTTCCTGCCAAAAGTACTTAAAGAGAACAAAGGACGTAATGTATTCTTTGCGTTACCACTGATACTCGGCATATTGGGTCTGCTGTGGCAGTGCAAAAAAGGCGATGCCGGAATACGTCAGTTCTGGGTGGTATTCTTCCTTTTCTTCATGACAGGTATAGCAATTGTTCTCTATCTTAACCAGACACCCTATCAGCCTCGTGAACGCGACTACGCATATGCCGATTCGTTCTACGCCTTTGCCATCTGGATTGGTATGGGAGTAGCAGCAATCACAGAGTGGATAAAGAGTAAAAAAGCCATTGCGAGCGCGGCGGTAAGCATTGCCTGCCTGCTTGTGCCCCTGCAAATGGTGTCGCAGACATGGGACGACCACGACCGCAGCGGACGTTACGCCTGCCGCGACTTCGGTCAGAACTACTTGTACTCGATACCACAAGGCAACGATCCTGTAATATTTACCTGTGGCGACAACGACACATTCCCCTTGTGGTACAATCAGGAGGTTGAAGGTGTACGCACAGATGCACGTGTCTGCAACCTGTCGTACCTGCACACACCATGGTATATCGACCAAATGCGTCGTCCGGCATACGATTCGCCCTCGCTGCCCATTAAATGGGACCGCATAGATTACGCCGGCAACACCAATGAAGCGATAGAGATTAAGCCCGAGCTGAAAGAGAGCATCAAGGCTATGTATGCCAAAGACCCCGAAAAATACAAAAAGGCATTTGGTGAAAATCCGTTTGAACTGAAAAACATCATAAAACATTGGATTCGCTCTAAAGAGCCTGCAATGCACGTGATACCCACCGACACACTCTACATTCCCATTGATGCAGAAGCAGTGCATCGTTCGGGTATGTTAATACCCCACGAATACAGCGACAGCATGCCCAAATACATGGAAATTTCACTAAAGGGACGTGACGCATTATTGCGTGGCGACATGATGTTGCTGGAGATGCTTGCCGAAGCAAACTGGGAGCGTCCGCTATATATGTCACGCACCGTAGGCAGCGAGAACTACTTGTCATCACTGTCGGATTTCTTCATAACAGAAGGTCTTGCCCACCGCATCACCCCTTTCAACTGGAAGAAACTCGGTTACAGCACGAAATATGAGACTATTATCGACACCGATAAGATGTACGACAACGTGATGAACCACTTCAAGTTCGGTGGTCTTGCCGAAAACCCAGACTACTACATCGACGAAACAATATCGCGCATGGTCTACACACATAGAGTACTGCTTGCATCACTTGCCGAGAACCTCGTTTCAGAAGGCAAAAACGAAAAAGCTCTGAAAGTACTTGAATATGCCGAGAAAGTAATCCCCGAAAGCGTGGTACGTCAGCAGGCACAGCTTGGTGCATTCTCAATTGCCGACACATATATCAAGCTTGGCAAACACGAGAGAGCCATTGAGATAATGAGATTTATCTCCGACGAGCAGCTTGAGTTCCTTAAATGGTACGACAGCCTCAGCAAACGTCACTATGCCGCAATATCAAGCGACTATACAACATGCTTACAGGTGCTTCAGACAGCAATAAGCATACTCGAGGATGGTGGCGAACCTTACAAGGCAGAAGTCGAAAAGTACATAGCTGCTTTCAATACATACTTCGAGAAGCTGAAACTGCGCAAAAATCGTTCATAAACACCAACCAGACGAAGATATGTTCATAGAACAGGTACCACCGTTTTTCCGCAACCTTTACCCCAAGGCCATCTGGAGAATGAATCCGGATGAAAAAGCGGTGTACCTGACCTTTGACGATGGCCCCATACCCGAGGTTACTCCATGGGTATTGGGACATTTGGACAGATACAATATAAAAGCCACATTCTTCATGGTTGGCGACAATGTGCACAAATTCCCCGAGGAATATCGTATGGTTGTCGAAGGCGGACACCGCATAGGCAACCATACGTTCAACCACCTTCAAGGGCTTTTCACAAGCACAAAAAAATACATCGACAACGTAGACAGAGCCGACGCATTTCTGCATAGCAACCTGTTCAGACCACCACACGGCATAATACGTGGCAGACAATACAACGAACTGAGTAAACGCTACAAAATAGTCATGTGGGATCTTGTTACACGCGACTACAGTTTCCGCCTCTACGGCGAGGACGTGCTTGCAAACATCAAGCGCTACGTCAGGAACGGTTCCATCATCACCTTCCACGACTCCATGCGTTCCTACTCGAACCTGAAATATGCTCTGCCACGCTCTATAGATTGGCTGCTGGAACAGGGATATAGTTTCAAAGTAATAGAATGATTGATAAAGAAGAGCTGTCGGCACTAATCAAGCAACGTGCAACGGAACTTGGTTTCACTGCATGTGGCATAGCACGTGCCGAAGAGGTAGCCACCTCTGTGCGAGAGGAGTTTGAAGCATGGATAGCATCGGAAGCTCATGGCACAATGTCGTACATGGCAGGGAATTTGGAGAAACGCATGAACCCCACTCTACTTGTCGAAGGATGCAAAAGCATTGTGGTTGTTGCACAGAACTATTACCCCGAGAAATCGACCCCACACCTCTCACGATACGCACAAGGCAAGGACTATCATCGTGTGGTAAAAGACAAACTCTACAGACTGCTGCAATACATTGATAGTCTGACCCCGACAACCGGACGCGCCTTTTGCGACTCGGCGCCTGTACTCGAGCGCTATTGGGCTGTACAGGCAGGCATAGGATGGTGCGGCAAAAACAGACAACTTATAATTCCACATACAGGTACGCACATTTTTCTCGGCGAACTGCTAATAGACACCGAACTAAGCTACGACACTCCTTTTGATAAAAACCATTGCGGCAACTGCAACGCCTGCATAGATAGCTGCCCCACAGGAGCACTTAGCCCCACAGGGATAGATGCACGTCGATGCCTCTCTTATAAAACAATCGAATATCGCGGTGAGTTATCTGATGACATAGGCACACTCCTGCAAGAGTGCTTTTACGGGTGCGACAGATGTCAAAAAGCATGTCCGCACAACAAATTTGCCACACCCACAGAGGAAAAAGCATTTGCTGTGAGTGAGCAATTACTTGCCATGCAACCACAAGAATGGCGCAACCTCACCCGGGAACAGTTCGATAAGTTGTTCACAGATAGTGCCGTACAGCGTTGCGGCTACCGGCAGCTGATGCGCAACATAGAAGCATCAAACATAAAACCTTAAATAAAGAAAATAATAAGCAACTGCGCCGACAACACACGCAAAAACATTGTCAACGGATATACGGTGGCATAACCCACTGCCGGAGCGTCGCTGCTTGTCTGCTCATTGGAATATGCAAGAGCCGGAGGATTAGTCATTGAGCCGGAGAGTACGCCTATCAATGTAAAATAGTTAAGTCGGAAGAAACGGCGACCAACAAAACCGGCTATTAACAGTGGAAGAACCGTGATAAGCACGCCATAACCTATCCACACATAGCCTCCACCATTGACAACCGTATCGACAAAGCCTTCACCCGCACCCAGTCCCACACATGCAAGGAAAAGAGATATACCTATCTCACGTATCATAAGATTGGCACTCATGGTAGTATATGTCACCAGCTTATAGTTGGGACCGAAACGACTGACAAGAATAGCCACAATAAGAGGTCCACCGGCAAGGCCTAACTTCACAGGCTGGGGTATACCGGGGAAAACAAATGGTATGCTGCCCAACAGACAACCAAGTGCGATGCCTATGAATATAGGAATGAGGTTGGGATGGTCGAGACGCTTCAATGAGTTACCCAGCACCTTCTCGACATGCCCTATGGCAAGTTCACTGCCCACAATAGTTACACGGTCGCCCATCTGTAAACGCAAGTGAGGATTAGCGACCAAGTCGACACCCGAACGATTGACGCGGGTGATATTTACACCAAAATTGTTACGTATCTTCAACGAAGAGAGCATTTTACCATTAAGTTCGGGTTTAGTTATAAGCACACGGCGCGAGATGAGTTTTGTATCGGGTGTCTCCCACTTCATTTCGCACTCCTCACCCAAAAACATGGTGATAATAGAAGCATCCACAGGACGGGTGATTACCAACACCTTGTCGCCTACATGCAGAACACTATCTGCCGTAGCAGGTATGATATTTTCGGGTACTCCACCCACGCAGATGCGTGACACCACGAAACGGCAATGAAGCAAAGGTTCAATCTCGGAGAGTCTCTTGCCATCAACAGCAGCATTCTTTATAAGAAGCGAAAAGGGGCGCACTGCCTGTTCGCCGCCACCGCCTCCGCCGACACATTTAGCCTCCTGTTCCTCGTTACTTACATTCACACGAAACAGATAGCGCATGAACAACAAGGCAAGAATACAACCTATAACACCCAATGGATATGCTACAGCATATGCCATTGCAATCTCGGGTGCAGCCACACCTGCAAGGTCGCTGTTTGCCTGCTGTGCAGCACCCAACCCGGGGGTATTTGTCACTGCGCCCGACAATATTCCAACCATCGTGGTAATGGGCAGACCGGTTACGTAGTGCAAGGTAACCGTAAGCAACACACCTAAAACAACCACCGTAACAGCTACCATATTGAGCGAAAGCCCACCTTTGCGAAAAGCAGAGAAAAAGCCCGGACCAACTTGTAAACCAACAGAGTAGACAAAGAGTATCAGTCCGAACTCTTTCATAAAATGAATCAGATGCTCGTTAATATTGAATCCGAAGTGTCCAAACAATATTCCCACAAAAAGAATCCATGTAACACCAAACGATACTCCGGCAACCTTTATCTTGCCCAACATAACACCAAAGGCTATGACCAACGACAAAATGAGAACAGAGTGGGCAACGCCTCCACCCCATTGAGCGGGGTTACCCTCAAACATATTAATAAAAAATTCTGTCATTACTTTATGTTTCAATTAAACTATTTACCTAAATCGGCTGCAAAGGTAAAGGCAAATAGCCGTATAAGAATATAATGTTTTATGCTTTTTTTCAATAGCTGCTATTGAAAAAAAATATACAAAGAAATAGGCGCTTCATTCTTGAATGAAGCGCCTATTAAAGCTATTTACTTGTAACAGAGTGGTCAATTTTTATTTTTATCACTCTCAATGAGCGCAAGCAGACGCGCTATAGCCTCCTCCTCGGGAATATTTTTTTCGACACACTCTTTGCGACGATAAAGGCTCACTTTGCCACGCGCAGCACCAACATAGCCATAGTCGGCATCGGCCATCTCTCCGGGACCGTTGACAATGCAACCCATAACACCAATTTTCAACCCTTTAAGGTGAGCAGTGGCAGCTTTTATCTTTGCAAGCGTACCTTGAAGGTCGTACATGGTGCGACCACAACCGGGGCAGGCGATATATTCTGTTTTGCTGATACGGCGGCGTGTTGCCTGCAGAATGCCGAACGCTATGCAGTTAATCTCAGCAGCCGAAACACCATTGTTTTCTATCCAGATACCATCAGCTATACCATCAATGAGCAGCACACCAAGGTCGGCAGCAGCTTTTATTCTGAGGCTCTCCACGCTTTCTTTCTGATAGTTGCGACGCATTATAACAGGAGCATCAATACCTGCAAGCGACAATGTATGAACGATGGCGCGAAGCTCACCCACAGGATTGTCGTGATAACTCTCTGCCACAATTACATAATTTTTCAGTTCTTTCAAGCGTGCAACAGTCTGCTCGCTGAGGTCGGCATATTGCAAAAGCACAAAACAAAGCGCATCGGGTGCCATTGCATGCAACTGCGATGACTTGACAATAGGATACTCTTCGCCACCACAAACAAGCGCACCATCTGATACAAAAATATCGGGTAAAAGGTTCCCGTCTTTGCAATCGAATGGTGCAGAAACCACCACAGGTACATTGTCGCCACCAACAGAAAGCACTGCACGGGTATTGCGACGAACGGGATTGAGATAATCGAAAGTTACATCAGCCTGAGACTCTATTGCAGGATGACCGGCACGCGACGATATATAATCGACAAGCTCCTTTGCAACAGGTATCTCGTTCTCGGGAGCCTCGGCAAGGGAGACACGCACCGTATCGCCAATGCCATCGGCAAGCAACGCACCTATACCCACCGCACTTTTAATGCGTCCGTCTTCGGCATCTCCAGCCTCGGTAACACCAAGATGCAAAGGATAAGATATGCCCTCGGAAGCCATAACACTATTGAGCAGACGCACCGTGGTGACCATCACCGGGGTATTACTTGTTTTTATGGATACTACCACGTTGCTAAAGTTCTCACGGTGGCAGATGCGAAGAAACTCCATGCACGACTCAACTACTCCTTCCGGAGTGTCGCCGTAGCGACTCATTATTCTGTCTGATAGAGAGCCATGATTGACCCCCACTCGTATAGCTTTGCCTTCGCGTTTGCACAGCGCAAGGAAGGCTGTGAAACGTTCGCTCAGTCGTTCAAGTTCACGGGCATACTCCTCGTCGGTATATTCTATGTATTTAAACGTACGTGCAGTATCGACATAGTTACCGGGATTTACCCTCACCTTATCGGCATATTGTGCGGCAACATCGGCAACAGAAGCATTGAAGTGAACATCGGCCACAAGGGGGACATTGCATCCCACAGCCCTGGCAGACTCTTTAATTGCGCCCATGTTAACCGCTTCGCGACTACCTTGAGTGGTAAGACGCACAAGTTCGCCACCACGTTCCACAATGCGCAATATCTGTGCAACGCTACCCTCGGTATCCATGGTAGAGGTATTTGTCATGGACTGCACGCGAACGGGATATTCACCGCCGAGCATCAGCCCACCAACCTGCACAGCGAGTGTCTTGCGACGCGAGTAGTTGAACAGATTGGGATTAGTTTGTTTTATACTCATATTTAAGCTCTTTCAAATCTTCGTTGGCCTTTTCAATTTTTTTCTTCAGATTCTCTTTGTATGCAGCAAGACGAGTTGCGAGTTCATCGTCGGCAAGCGAAAGCATCTCCACTGCAAGAATAGCAGCATTAAGCGACGCATTGATACCAACAGTGGCAACCGGTATTCCTGGAGGCATCTGAACAATGGCAAGCAGTGCATCCATGCCGTCGAGAGTGCTGTTGATGGGCACACCGATGACAGGCAAGGTGGTGCTTGCAGCAATTACTCCGGGCAGATGGGCTGCCATTCCAGCCGCTGCAATAATGATTTTTATTCCACGCTCTTTGGCACCTTTTGCAAAAGCCTCCACAGCTTCGGGTGTGCGGTGTGCCGAGAGGGCGTTCACCTCGAAGGGTATCTGCATTTCGTTTAGAAAATCTGTTGCTTTTTTCATCACGGGAAGATCTGATGTGCTTCCCATTATAACACTTACAATCGCTTTCATAATTGGTTATATTTTATTATCCTTTGTTCTTTTCTAAGCCGTGCCACTGGTATGTGAAGTGCCTCGCGATATTTTGCGACAGTACGTCGAGCCAAGGCAAAACCTTGTTCTTTCAGTTTTTCCATCAGTTCTGTATCGTTCAACGGATTGTTTTTATCTTCGCTATCGACTAATTCCTGCAGGCATTTATAGAGTTCACGTGCCGAGCGTTCGCCACCATCTACCGTGGAAACCCCATCGCTGAAGAAATATTTCAACGAAAACACACCCCACGGCAATTGCACGTAGCGATTGTTGCTGACGCGCGACACAGTGGAGATGTCGTACCCACTCTTATTGGCTATATCCTCGAGTATCATGGGTTTAAGCAACGACTCATCGCCGCCACCGAGAAAGAATTCCTTCTGGAAATCGACGATTGCCTCCATTGTGCGTGTAAGTGTCTGCTCACGTTGCTTCACCGCACCGATAAAACTCTTTGCCGCCTCTATTTTCTGTTTCAGGAATTGTGCAGCGGCCTTTCCTTCTGTGGTACCGCTTTGTGCCTGCTTGTCGAGCAAATTGCAATACTCATCGCTCACACGCAGTTCGGGCAGAGAACCACTATTAGAGGTTATGGTTATGTAGTCGCCATTGGTCTCTATTGTGAAGTCGGGCACTATCTGCTGACGACTTAGTCCGAGAGCCTCACTCATGGATGCACCCGGACGCGGGTTGAGCTTTACGATTTCTGCTATGGCAGCCATGCAAAGTTCTTCGTCGCAACCAGCTTTTTCAGGGATAACATCCCAACGACGATGCGAAAAATCATCGTAATACTCCATGATGATTCTGCGCTGAAGTTCACTTGTATCACTCTTTTCGCCACGTTCTATCTGTATGAGTAGACACTCTTGCAGAGAACGGGCCCCCACCCCTGCCGGATCGAAAGTCTGAATAAGTTTCAGAACTTTTTCCAGCTGTTCCTCTGTCACATGCATTCCATTGTAAATATTCAGTTCGTCTACAATCTCTTCCAGTGGTTTATATAGCAATCCATCCTCTTCCAGTGAGCCTATCAGATATTCACCCAACCGTCTCTCTTCGTCGTTCATCGGCAGTTCGCCAAGTTGTTCAAGTAGGCTTTCGCCAAAAGAGATATCTGCCGACGAGGGTATATCTACGGCAGAAGGAGCGGAACTGCGATAATCCCATCCGTTATAGTCGGGGATATCATCCTCTACACGATAATCATCCATGGAGTTTACATCGTGATCATTGTCGGACACCTCTTCAAAATGTGTATCCTCCTCAGGTAGGGTTGTCTCAATGGCAGGATTGTCTATAATCTCTCCGCGCACCCTATCCTCCAATTCCACAGTGTTCAGTTCCAACAAACGTACGAACATAACCTGTTGAGGCGACAGGCTCTGCACCTGTGCCTGCGACTGAGCTAACTTTTGTTTGGAGTTTCTTTTTGCCATTTTCGACTATTTTACGTAGATGATAAGCATCAATATTTGAAGCTGCTGCCGCCCAAGAACTCCCTGATTACAGAGGTCGGAGGCAGTTCATTGTCCTGCAAAGGTACAACATAATCGAGAAAACGCAACAATCGGCGTGCTTCGGAATATTCGGGAAGTTTTTCGGGCACTCCACGAAGCAGTGGTTCAACTTTCCATTTCAGCACTGCAAACTCATAGAGCAACGATGAGTTAAACATGGCGTCGGCATTCTCTTGATAGGGAAATATCCACTTCTCTTCACCTGCCTGAACATCGGGCCATCGTTGTATTGTCTCCACAGCTGAGTAGCCGCGATATTTGTAATCGCGAAGCATACGGCGCAGCAGTCGGTTGTCGGATGTAGGTATGTAATTGTGATAGTCGAGTTTAATAGATGTTAGAGCCGACACATATATACGATATTTTTCATTTTCGGGTATCTGTGCTGTAAGCATGGGATTGAGTCCGTGAGTACCTTCAATAACAAGCACCATCTGTGGCTCGAGTTTCAGCATGTTTCCGCGGAACTCACGTTCACCGGTCTGGAAATTGTATCTTGGCAATTCCACCTCTTCACCGGCCAGTATCTGTGTCAACTGTTTATTGAAGAAATCAAGGTCGATGGAATAGATTGATTCAAAGTCGTAATCACCATCCTCCTTACGCGGTGTCTCTGTACGGTTAAGAAAATAGTCGTCAAGAGAAATTGCAACCGGACGCAGACCGCTCGCCATAAGCTGTATGCTGATGCGCTTGCTAAATGTGGTCTTACCCGATGATGATGGCCCTGCCACAAGTACCACTCTTGCACCACGGTTGCATATTTCATCAGCTATTTTTGTCATGGCTTTCTCTTGCAGCACTTCGGAAACATTAACAAGGTCGATACCTTTGCCTTCTTGAACAGCTTTGTTAAAGTCGCCAATTGTCTCAACCCCCATTAGTTGCTGCCAACGGTGACGTTCGGCGAAGCGTTCCTGCAGTTTCTCTTGCGGCACCTTATCCTCGAGCGACATAGGAGTTTCTCTATTGGGAACACGGAGTAATATGCCATCGCCAAACTTTTCTATTTCAAACAATTTCAGATAGCCCGTACTGGGCAGTAAACCGCCATAGTAGTAGTCGATATAATCTTCGAGCTGATAGTATCCGGCATATAACGAGCCACATGTTTCGAGCAGACGCACCTTATCGGTGCGACCGATAGATGAAAAGACTTTTATAGCCTCTTCTGTGCTGCACTCCACACGTTTGAATGGTATGTCGCGTTCAATTATTTCGAGCATTGCCTTTTTTATATCCTCTACATCAGCAACACTCAATTCATCGTCCATGCGGCAATAATAGCCTTTGGAAATGGGATTTTCAAAGCGCACCACTCTGCCCGGAAACAGTTCGTGCATTGCTTTCATCAACACAAAAGTGAGTGAACGCACATACATCTTCATGCCATCCTTAGAGGTTATATTCAGAAACTCTACATCTTTGTTGCGATAGACACGGTACATCAATCCTACAACCTGATTATTGACTCGTGCAGCAACTGCACCATATGGCATATCTAACGCCAAATTGCTGTATATATCCAAAAGCGTACATCCCGATGGGAAAAGGGTGGATGTGTTGTTGTTTTTGCAAAATATCCTTATCATAGTTGCAGATTTTTGTGGGTTATACAACTCTGTTCCGAAGCATTAAATGGTGCTTCATTTTCCATTATCGCAAACTTAATTAAAAAAAACGGATAAAACACAACTTTAAACAATTTTAGCAACTAAAAAAGCAGAGATTGAGGTAAGAAGATAAAAACCAATCATCCCCGAAATATTTCGGGGATGATTGGTTTTGTGTATATATTAAAAACTATCGACGTGTACGGCGCACAGATACTCGAGGTGAGCCACTGCTCTTACCACCACTCTTTGTGCTCTTCTTGCTTGCCTTAGCATCAGATTTTTTCTTTGTCGTGCGTTTAGTTTTCTCCTCTTTCACCGCCTGCTCTGTTTTTTTGTCGGCTATGCTATCGGATGCCGCAACCTCTGTACTATCTTTCCCTTCGGCAGCCATCTGCACTTTCCACAGATTTCCACGGAAATCAGAAAGTTGTTTCTCTATGTTCTTTTGCTCTTTTTTTACGGCCGAGTCATCTTTGCAATATTGGTTCAACGAAAGATTGCGCAGATTGACTGTCTTATATATCTCGCCGTCGTAGCAATTCTTCATAAAGTAGTCGTTCAATGTCATTGTAGAAACATTGTTGTAACTGCTCGACATCACCTTTTGATTGTTTAGAGCTGGAGAAATTTCGTCGAAATTAAGCCAAAACATGGGGTATTTCACAACCTCCGTCGTGAAGTCTCCTGATTTGTGAAGTACAGGACAGATAGCGGTTACCCGACGATTATACGTTGCTGTACGTTGGTCGAAGAAATTGCTCTCCTTAATGTAATAGCTGAGCACTAAACCACTGGGAATATCGCTCTGATCCACCATCAAAGTACCATTTTTCTCCTCGTAATATATGCCATAGTCATCGAGCATCTCCTTGGGACTTACACGGTTTTCGGCAACAAACGATTCATTACCATCGAGATTGTACATATATGCCGGTATATCTCCGGCAACGACCAGTTTGAATATGTAAGTGAACAGGTTCATATTTTCACCCTGAGGCTCCACAGGATAGTACAACGAAGCGTTTTTCTCTTTTTTCAGGTCGAGAGTGCGATAGACATCACGTTTCCACACCACCTCTCCGGGTGTAGCTGTCACAGGGTACTGCGCTTTGGCACGCTCGCTCATAGGCACATTGACTGTTACTGTTTTCTTGGCAGCTGCCTCTTTTTTACGTTTGGGTGGTTGCGCCGAAAGGTTCTGTCCCAACAAAGAGATGCATATAACCAAAAGAATTCTGCTGATATATTTCATAGCTTTCTTGTTTTATTTCAATATTACTTCCATTGATGTGGGTAGCACACGCTCTACACCGTCAGGACCAACAGCTTTCACATGTGATATGTAGAATCGTTTGCCGGTGGATAGACGACGGAACATATCTTTCTGACGAGAAGAGAAGTTCGCGCCTTCGGATATTATAGGCACGGCATTTCCCATGTTATCGTAGAAGACTGTCTCGAAAGAGAGCACTTTAAATCCTATGTTCAACAATCCGTCGTCGATAGCTGCCACAATGCCGTTTGTAGACATGAGGTCGCGCTTGGCAAAAGGTGTTCCACCGCGATAGCGATTTGTATGTCCGTCTTTATCCTTATATTCGATAAAAGGTGTGGGGTCGGGCAGTTGCTTTACACGGAATGAATATTTACCCATGCTTTGACGACGTCCCCCCTCGTGATTGGCTGTCACCTCTATCTCCATATTTTTTCCAATTTGTTTGGGCACTGCCACAAAACCTCCCTTTCCATCGGAACGTAGTGTACCGTTGCCATTTGCCACGCTTGCCGAAATATTCTTACCGGGAACGCCGGGAACGGATATACTCAACGGGTTTTCAAAACCGGCATAGAGCACATTCATAAGCGAAGCGCTGACGGTGGCAGTAGGGTCAACAACTGTGTATTTCTGCGAGAATTCGTAACGAGACGATGTGCCTGCACCATCGTTAACAAGCATATATCCATTAAGAGTGTAATCACCCGTGCGGTTACAAGTGATTGTGTATTCACCATTTTCGGCATCAAGTTTTTTGTCGTCGATATATATCTCGGGGCGCTGCGTTGAATCTACTGCCGCAAGAATTATCTGCGCACTGAAGTCGCTACCACGAACGATATTCTTTGAATTGGGTATCACAAGGGCACTTATCTTGTTTACTCTGACATCGCCCTCGTCGATATTCTTTGCTAATGTATGCAACACCTCACCCTCGGTGTAACGTATATCGTTCTGCAATTTTGTGAGCAATGTGATGGCTGCAATAGCGGGCATATTTTCGAAGTTGTACTCTTGCCAGTTGCGCATCAGTGATATGTCGCGTTTAGGAACTTCTGTACTGAAAAGGTCGGTCACCACACGACGCTGTATGGTGTCGTCTATCATCGTAAGTATCTGTTCACGATAGTTGTTGATAGCATCATAGAGTTTCTGACCACGATTTTCGCTCTTGCTCAGCATCACGAAAGTAGATGCTTCAAGGTCTTCGCGATTGATAAGTTTAGCGTGGTCACCTTCTGCACCATCAGCTTTCTTTGCTATTAGTTCTTTCAGAAGGTCGGCATATTCATAAAGTGAGTCGGACATCTGCTTCACCGTCTGTGCGCGACTAAACCACTCGTGCACCTTTTCGGGGTTCTGCTCCATGAAGGCTGCAAAATCCCTATAAAGGGCAAGGTTCTGCTCGGATGAATTGGCTGTACTCTTGGTAAGGCTCTCGTCTACAAGCGTAAAGCCGTTGAGAACATCCGACGAGACATTCAGCGCCAACATCGCCATCAGAAGAACGTACATCAGGTTAATCATCTTCTGACGCGGTGAGACTTTATTCTTTTTTATTTTCATGCTCTTCGGGATTCTGAATGGTTACTGAGGTTTGTTCATGTTTGCAGTCATTGCCTCCAACATACGGCTGTATACCTGATTG
>JAFTTA010000203.1 GCA_017467015.1 Bacteroidaceae bacterium | reverse complement strand
GGATCAGCCCGTAGCGGGTGATGACGTCCATGCCGCAGCCCTCCTGGATCTCGTTGACGAGCTCTGCCGTCACGAACGGGATGATACACTCGATGATAACTTCGAGCGCGATAAAGATCGGTGAAAGCGCGGTCTGCTTCTTGTACTCACGGATACAGCCCGCAAGCCGCTTGATCAGTTGGATCATAGATAGCTTTTACCATGCCCATTATCAGGAAATGGGGCCTTTCTCTTGGATTTCGGGATCCTCTTGCTCTATATTGAGACGAACCTTACGAAGAAGTGCGAGCAGCGTGTCGCTCTCCTCGGCAAGCATGGTTGTGCCGTTGCGGTGCATGATGCTACTCAGTGTGTCGGCAATGGCTCTGTCGTGGTTGCCAAGTACGGCGTATCTGCCATAGTGTGTAGGGCTGTTGCCGAGGGCTGCAAAGAGTTCTTCGGCATGAGCAAGTGATGTCACATAGTCGCCGCCCAGTAGCAACAGATGAGGCGAAAGGTCGCCAATGGCACGAACTGTGTTTTTCAGTCGTTTGCGTGTGAACTTGCTTGGGTAGTGGGTGTCTTTTAATAATGCTCTGGTGGTGATGTCAAATTCGCGAGGCAATCGCTTGTCGTGTAGCGTGTAGCGACGTATGCGTCCTATGCCTTGATAGTGTGAAAGAGTTGCACACGAGCCAAGAAGCAGAGCAAGCAGAAATAGGGTGAGCTTTGTGCCCACCCTGTTGATTATTCTTGTTATGTGGTGATTATTTCTCGATGAGTACGACTGCATAGGCTGAAATCCCCTCTTTGCGTCCTTCAAAGCCGAGGCGTTCGGTTGTTGTGGCTTTTATGGATACAGCATCTGCATCGACGCCGAGCACTTGGGCAAGTGTCTGTTGCATGTTGGGGATGTGTGGGTTCAGACGGGGCTGTTGTGCCGCGATGGTGGCGTCTATGTTGCCCAGTTTGTAGCCTTTCTCTTTAATGAGTTCATTGGTGCGTGCAAGCAGTATCTTGCTGTCTATGCCCAAAAATTCGTCGGAATTGTCGGGGAACTGATGACCTATGTCGCCAAGGTTTGCTGCGCCGAGCATTGCATCGCATATGGCGTGTATCAGCACGTCGGCGTCGGAGTGGCCGTCAAGTCCGAATTTATAAGGTATCTTTATTCCTCCAATGTATAAGTCGCGACCTTCAACCAAACGGTGAACGTCGTATCCAAATCCTACTCTGATCATTTTTTTAGAAGTGTTTAATGTTTTTATCTGCGTCCCAAAAGGTCTCTTATGCCGTCCATGTCAAACGATAGCGAGAAACGCAATGTCTGGACGAGAGGGTTACTCTGTGCGGCAGAGATAAGGTAGGCTGCATCGAGCGAGAAAACGCTCATCTTGAAGCCGGCACCTAGGGTGTAGTATTTTCTGTTTCCTTTGTATTCGTTCTCGTAGTGGTAGCCGCCACGCAGTGTGAATTGGTTGTTATAGCAATATTCTACACCTATACCTCCGTATATCTCTTTCATCTCCTCGCTGAAGCCGCCGGGGGCGTCGGAGAAAGACTTGAAGATTCCCGAAATGGGTGAGATGTCGTTATAGCCTGTAGTCTCGAGCCAGGTTTGATATTCCGAGTAACGGCTGTTGTCGTCGCTTGGGTATCCCTCTTCTTCGAGGAACTGTGCGTATGTGGGGCGGGTGGGTACGAGCAATTTATTTAGGTCGACGCTGAACGAAATGGTGTTATACTCGTCGATGGGCACCAGCAACGATGCTCCCAGACGCAGGTTAGTGGGGATGAACTGGTTGGTTGAACCACCGTCGTATGATATCTTGCTACCGATGTTCGAGATGTTCATTCCCAAACCGAGCATACACTCGCGGTTGCCCATCATTATGTAGTTGTTGTAGTACATTGCAATGTCGGCTGCAAAAGCGCTTCCGGCTGTTACGTCCTCTTCGTAGTTGTATTGAAGGTCGGAGTATATGAAACGCAATGCAACGGCAGCCGAGAAGGTTTCGGAGAGCATGCGCGAGTAGGCAACGTCGAAAGCAAGCTCATAGGGTTTGATGGTGTATTGGTCGGCTATAACTTCGCCCAACGAGAAGTAGGTGAGCGATGAACTTATTGCCGAGTAGTCGCCTATGCGGTAGAAGCCTGTCACGTAGGCAAGGTCAATGTCCTTAACCAACTGACGAAGCCATGGGGTGTAGGAGAGCGATACTCCTGCACGTGCTATGTTGAATGGGTATTTCGCTGGGTTCCAGTATTGCGAGTTTACATCGGGGTCGGTGGCGCAACCAACGTCGCCAAGGGCACCTGCACGTGCGTCGGGGGCAATGGAGAGCGAGGTTACTCCGGTGTACACCGGGTTGAACAGGTTCTTTTGTGCTGTCATGGGAAGTGCTGTCAGCACGAGGAGTATAAGTGTCAATAGTGTCTTGTTCTGTATCATTGTTTTCATCTGTTTGTTCTTATAAAACTTAAATTGTTGTTATTTATTGTTCAACACGATGATTTTTCTTGTTTTTGTCTGTTCGGAGCTGCCTCCTGCCGAGAGTGATGCGCGGTAGAGGTAGATGCCGGTGGGCAATGGTTGCCCTGCCGAGCCTGTTACATCCCATGTGCAGGTGTAGATGGTGCCGTCGCACAGGGTTGTTTCTGTGTTGCTCCACAATATCTGTCCCTGATGGTTGAATACCTCCAGCTTCACAGTTATTTCGCTTTGCGGGCGGTTGTGTGTGAGCATGAATGTGAGGTTTTCTCCACGGTGTACCGGGTTAGGGGTTGCCGATAGTTCTATGAATTCGGGTGCAAGGTCGGGCACTACATTGAAGGTGATGGTGCTTGTCGATGAGTTGTTCAGCAGGTCCCATGCACGTACCATCAATGTGTGTGTGCCTTCGGGCATGGCACTCAGCGGGAAAATAATGGTCCCCGAGGTGTAGTCGCCAACGGTGGGTGTGAAGGCGTTGTTCAGGTTGTAGGTATATGCGGCTTGGTTGTCAACCATTGCCACAATGTCGTGTCCTATGCCAGAGCCTACGGTGTTTATGCCATTCTCGTCGCGCAGTTCCACATAGAGGCATGGGGTGGGGTGGGTGTCGTCGCCGTCGATGAAGGAGGTTGAGTTAAGATAGAGTTTTATCTCCGGTCCTTTCTTGTCGTTGGCTATGTCTGACGATGTGCCACCGATGATGAAGTTGTCGTATGTGCCTTGTGCCGAGGCTGAGCGATCGTGTGTGACGGCATATATGTTCAGCAGTCCCTGTTCGTCGCTGTAGCTGATGTCCATGGGCATGGGTATTGTGATGCTGAAGTTGCCGCTTTTCACCGAGTCGCTGCCCGAGTATAGCTTGCTTGTGTGGGCATGGTAGGTGAATGCGCCTAACCCTGTGTTGTCTTTGGTCTTTACCTCCTGTTCATAGTCGAACATGGTGGGCGATACCACTCCGTTGAAGTTGGTGGCAAGGTTGCCGTTGATATCTTCTATGTGTCCGTATACGGTTATCTTGCTGCCTGCTCCTGCCTGCGCTTCACTGTCGGCTGTGGCATCGCCGAAACGGTCGACAACTGCTTTGTATTCAGGTAGGTTCAGTTTCAGTGCAGGGTCGCCAAGCAGTATGTATTGCAGCTTGTTCTCCGAAAGGTCGACATTTCCGGATATGAGGTTAACTTTTGAGCGTCGCACAGCTTCACCTATGGTTATTACTTTTCCTTCGCTGTCGCGCGAAAGAATATTGCGCATGAATTGTCGGTTGATAGATGAGTTATGTGTCTGATAGACGGTGCGCGTGGTGGTGAACATTGCTACTGCTCCGCTTGTGGGGTTCAATATGGCCTCTTCGCCTATGGAGCCGTCGCCGATGTCAAAGGGCGATATGTCGCACGAAGCAGTCACCCACATGGGCAGTCGAGTGGAGGTGCAATTTGTCATGTCTGAGGCTTTCCATGCCATTTCGTGCGAGAGGAGGTTCGAACTACCATGTCCCGAGTAGTTCATAATGAGTGCGCCCTCGGCGAGTTGTTCCTTTATGGCGGCATTTACTGCAGGGTAGGTGTTTCCTGTGGCTAAAGTCACCATTGGATAGTCGTCCCAATATATGCGACGCAACATGAACGATGGGAAGTTCTCAGATATTAGTGAGGCTATTACTTCGGCATCGCGCATGTGTGAGTTGGGGCTCATCGCATCGCCGTCGTCGGCAAGTAGTGCAATGTTGTTTTGCCATGCCCCGGCATCCTTGTTCTGTGCGTAGTTGATGATTTTGTCTATAACCGGGGTGAGGCTTGCGAGGTTTTGCACCGGTATGCGTCCTATGGCTATGTCTACTTTGTCGGTCTTGTGGTTGCTTCCTTCGCTGTCGTCAAGAAAACCAAAATAATCTTCAAGAACGTATGAAGCGGTGGTGCTGACCGAGTTTTCCGAGGAGTAGCACAGCAGATAGTCCTCTTGTCGGCGGTTCTTGTATGTTATCAGGCGGTTGTCGGAAAAAGCATCGCCCATGAGCAGCAGATATTTGGGCGCTTCCTCAGATGTTGTTGCACGGTCATACAGCATCTTCATGAAACGGCGATATGCTGTAGCATCGGGTGTGCCCGATGAGAACTCATTGTAGACCTCGTCGGCACTGACCACTTTCACTCTCATGTTGTCCATGTCGCGGTGCATCTGTGCAAGGCGCTCTGCCTGTGCGGTGTATAGTTTGTTCGAGGGTACTATTATCACCATGTCTGTGGCTCCTGTTGCATGCAGATTTTGGTTGGCTATTGTACCTACTACTTCCACCGAAGGGAAGTTGCCGTTTATGTCAACAGCCACATACTCTTCGTTGTACGATGCGGGGGCGG
>JAFTTA010000202.1 GCA_017467015.1 Bacteroidaceae bacterium | reverse complement strand
GAGTATGCAGAGTATCCGTTTCATATTATTTTTTGCTTTAACTCCTCCTCTTGGATAAGAGGAGGTGGCTGTCAAGCCGGAGGAGTTTGAAAATTTACTTGCGTGTTCATTCTAACGCCCTCCCCCTTCGGGTACTCCCTCTAACTTAGAGGGAGAGTGTATTTATCGCTATTATTTTATCTGTTTCTCAGTGCCTGTCCTCGGGTTTTGTGGGGTCGCTTATTATGTTCAGTGGTACCAACTCAATAAAGTCAAAGTCAGCTTCAAAAGACATTCCATCGCTCACTTTCCTGAATCTGAGCCAATGATCGCCCTCTCCAAAATATTTTCTTGTCAGAATCAGTCGTGCGTGGTCGGCGTCACGTGCCACAATATTACCAAGCATATATGTGGCGGGCATTTTCATATATCCTCTGTTGCGCATCAGCTTGTCGTTATCATAGCCGTTGTCTTCGGTCTCACTGTCAGGCACAAAACCACTCTTCTCTGCTCTGGTGTTAATATCGAAAGGGATGCCTGTAATCTCATCATCGACGTAGGCCTGTACTATACCGTGGCCATACAGCACTACGCGCAGCTCGTATGTGCGTGGCGGCACGTGGGGAAGCCTGATGGAAAAATCCATATCATCGACCACTGAAAGAACATCACCATAATAGGCTTGGGTGCCGGCAAGATAGAGCAATGGGTTTAGGGCTCTGTATCTAAGGCCCTTGAAATAATTTGCTTGTAGATAGTAGCAGTAATCGTTTATCGGTCGGTAATACCTCATCTTGTTGCACGACAGTTCAGGCAGCAGTGTGGCGATGTCGAAGCGCATACGTTCGTTCAGTATGTTACCCACCATCTCGTCCTCGTTGTAGACGAGTATCTTGTCTATGGGGTTTATTATTCCATTAAGGGTATTGTTACTAAAATTGACATACTCATCCTTTATCGTGGTGAATTCTGTCGGGGGTATTATGCGAACGTTTATATGCTTGCGCATATCTTGATTGAACGGTGCTTCACGTTTGCTGTAATTGATAAAAATATCTGCTCCCTGTGTGGTGCTTAATGGCTTTGTTACCTTCATCAGCGTGCCGGCCATTGTCTCGAAATAGTCGTAGCGGTCGAATCCCGCAATCATCACCTCTTCGCTGTTCTTTATAGACATTGGATGGTTGAACTTGTCAGTATAATAGAAATTGTGGAATACAATCTCGTTGTATGCAAGCTCGCGTTCCACAAAATGGTAGGCAACAAATTTGTTAAGTGCGTTCTTGGGGCTGCGCGGATTATCCCTCTCCTCGGTGCCGTACCATTTTTCGGCAAAGGCCCTTAGGTCGGCAAGTGTGTAGATACCATTCTCGTGGAACACATCGTCGGGCTCAATGAATGCAGTGTATTTATAGAATTTTGTTTCCAGATTCTGCCTTGTCAGCTCGCCCGATGTATTTCCGTAACCCATTGCGTTGTAGTCCCAGGGTACATAATTCTCTTCTCTATCAAGGAGCAATGAGTCCTGGAATCCCGTCTCTATCATAGCTGCGTTAAATATCGAGAAGTATTTGTAGTCGGATATTACCCCGGGAAGATTTTTCGATGTCGGGCTAATGGCTTTCCCCATAATGTGCACAACGCCATTCTCTAATAGGTTATCGCCATCGATTATCGGCGACTGGTTGTTTATCATTATATAAAAACGCTCATCGACCACCTTGTAGTTGATACCCAGTGAACGCAGATTGAAGTTTCGGCGTTGCAATGTGCCCTCGTTCATCTCTGCCATCGGGTAACGTGCTTCTACAAGGTGTGTCTTTGCAATCACTGTTGCCATCGAGTCGCTGAGGTCTTCGAGGAGCTGCGATGTTATTCCTGTCTCGTAAGGTACATCATCGTTGCGCGTGGCCCAATAGATTGAATCCTGCTCTATAAGAAATCTCTCTATAGCTTCGTTTGTGGGCAGGAACAATGTGTACTGACCATAGGTCGATAGCAGCGACATTAATTTTGCACGCTCAAGAATTTCTATAAAATGCGAATACTTGTCGCTGCGGTTGAGCATGAAATCGGCAACCGTTTCGCCCGTGAAGGTGTAGCGGTTGCTCTTGTCTATCTCGTCGGTGCAAGCGACGAGTGACAATGCTATTGCGAGTATGTAAATTATTCGTTTCATATTATGTTATTTCTTCTTTACTCCTCCTCTTGGATAAGAGGACATTGCGTAATAAGCAATGTTTGCGACGACGAAAGCTTTAGCTTTCCAAAGGAGTGCCGAGCTTGCGAGGTCATTCAAAAACTTGTTTTTAAAGCCGGAGGAGTTTGAAAATTTACTTGCGTGTTCATTCAAACTCCCTCCCCCTTCGGGTACTCCCTCTTGTTAAAGAGGGAGAGTCTTTTATCTCTATCTGCTCCTCAATGCCTATTCTCGGACTGCACTCACCTCGTCGGCTTCAGAAGCAGATACATCGGCTCTTGCTGTGGATGAATGGCTCTTTATCTGCTGTAAATCCTTGGCAAGACGTTTGTGGGTGGGAAGGCTCTCCACTGCGGCTATCAAAGCTTCGTTGTCGAGGTCGTCGTCCTCAAAAATATAAACTTTGAAATCTTCTTTGTAGAAAGCGTCTTTCATCGATTTTATCTTCTGCTCCTGAGCTTCTTGCTCACGCTGTTGTTCGTTGAGCAGAGGTTTAATTTCGGGAATATTCTGCATTCCGAAGCCGGTGGCAAGCACTGTCACTTTCACTGCGCCCTCGTCGAGATTGTAGTCCTTGCTTATACCCCAAATGACCTCTATATCCTCCTCGGTGAAGCGTGTCATGAATGTGTTGACCTCTTCTATCTCTCCCACTTTCATAGGGAAGTTGGGGTTGTAGTAGATGTTGAAAAGTATCTTTTTCGACTTGTAAATGTCGTTGTTGTTGAGCAAGGGCGAGTGCAGTGCCTTTTCAAAGGCAAGGGCAAGACGCTGTTCGCCTTTCTCAATGCCGTAGCTCATAATTGCCACTCCTCCGTTCTTCAGCACCTTGCTGACATCGCGGAAGTCGAGGTTTATGGTGCCTCGCGCAGTGATTATTTCGGCAATGCTCTTGGTGGCTGTTGTAAGCACTTCGTCGACCTTGCGGAAACCTTCGTCGAGGTCGAGTTCGGGGTAAATATCGAGCAGGCGCTGGTTGTTTATTACCAAAAGCGCATCGACATGCTTGGCTATTTCGGTGACACCTTTAAGTGCCTGATTAATCTTATTGCCCATCTCGAACCTGAAGGGGATGGTGACAATTCCTATTGTGAGTATGCCGAGGTTCTTGGCTATTTCGGCAACAATGGGCGCAGCTCCGGTGCCTGTGCCGCCGCCCATGCCGGCTGTAATGAACACCATCTTTGTGCCGTCGTTGAAGAGCGATTCTATCTCTTTGCGACTCTCCTCGGCAGCCTGACGTGCCACTTCGGGGTCGTTGCCGGCACCTAACCCTTCCGTTATCTTCTCACCGAGTTGTACCTTTACGGGTATCGAGGAGTTTGCCAATGCCTGTGAATCGGTATTACATATCACGAATGATACGTTGTGTATGCCTTCGCGATACATGTTTTGTACGGCATTACCACCGCCGCCACCAACGCCGATGACCTTTATTATTCTTGGTCCACTGGTGGGTATATCAAATTTCAAAATATCTTTTTCTTCTTCGTTCATGGTCGTATGTGTCTGCGTTTATTACAGTGGATTACTTGTGTTACCGAAATCATCGTCCTCATCCTCCTTGGTGGTGCTGTCGATGAACTCCTTGGTTGTTTTCTTTACCTTCTCGCCAAAGGTACCGAAGCTGCTGAAAATGTTATCGAAGAAGCCGGGAGAATTATCATCCTTGTTGGCCGGCTTTTTCTTTCCTGTGCTCTTGGTTTGGGATGCAGGCTTCTCTTTTTTCTCATTTACTTGCTCTTCTTTTTCGTCCTCTTTCACCTCTGCCGGCTTGACCTCTATATTTTCATTTGCAAATATATCCTGCATGATGGGTTGCTCTTTGGGTTTAGGCTCCTGGCAACAGTTCTCTTTTCCGCTCTTCAACAGTCCCAAAAGTGTTACACTGGGTTCGCCACGCTTCAAACTTAAATTGCCACCAACATTATATTCGGTAAAAGCATCGGTTGCGATGCGCACTCTGAGACCGGGCAGATTTTCTGCCAGCAATATCTCGATGTTCTTGAGTCGCGCTCCTCCACCGGTGACAACTACGCTGCCCACGCTCTCGCCTGAGTTTTTTATTTGTCGGTTCACGTTTTGCAGTATCTCCATCATGCGTGCGCCTATGATGTTGTCGCGCAGTTCGGGGCTGATGCTGCTCTCGCCAAATGCTGCAGCCTTGTAGCCTGCATGTATTTTCAGTGTTTCGGCATCCTCTTGCGAGATGTGTTCTGCCTGGAAATCGCGTGTAATGTTTGCACCACCCAATGGCAATACGCACAATTTTCGCATAAGGTTATTGGTGTAGATGGCTATGGTGGTTGTCTCGGCGCCTATGTCGACAAGGGCACACCCGTCACGTTTTTCGTCTTCGTTAAGCAGCAGTTCGGCATTTACTCCGGCAGCGGTGAAGCTGTCTTCTATCTCTATCTTGGCAAGAGCAAAGCTCTCTTTGAGCAAGTTCATATATTGTTCTTTGAGAACAATGTTTATATAATTGCTCTCGATGCTTCTAACGCTCATGCCTATGGGGTTTTTGCTTGTGTCGCCACCCATTTTATATTCCTGAGTAACAACCTGCATTCTCTGATAACCTTCGGGAGCTGTAAATGTAGAATCGTTTTCGAGCGCCATTTCGTCGATAATCTCCTGTGTGATTTTGGTGTACTCGCTAAAATTGCGCACTACCGACGACTTTATGGATTTTATCGATAAGCCGCCAAGTGCTACGTATGCCTTATTTATTGTCGCACCATCGAGACCTGTCTCCAACTTATTAACTATGCTTGTCAGGCACTTTCCCGTCTCGTCGATGTTGCGGACAACGCCTTTGGTAATGAAGCCATTGACCGGCTCACATGCATATGAGATAATGTTGAGCCCATCGTATCCCTCAACTGCAACAACACCTGCCACCTTTGACGAACCCAACTCTAATGCTACTATATAATTTTTTGCTGCCATACTGTTCTACTATTCTTTTTTGGTGCAAATAACCTG
>JAFTTA010000201.1 GCA_017467015.1 Bacteroidaceae bacterium | reverse complement strand
GGAGAGCTGGTAGTAATAATAGGTCCTTCGGGAGAAGGAAAAACCACTCTCATTCGTCTTATACTGGGACTCATATATCCGCAGAAAGGCGAGGTAACCATTGAGTCGTCCAACGGCACACGCATACCCATGAACGCCGACACACGCCACCTTTTCTCATACGTTCCACAAGGCAACACAATACTCTCGGGCACCATTGCCGAGAACATGCGCATGGCAAAAGAAGACGCAACCGACGAGGAGATTATAGAAGCACTGAAAGCTGCTTGTGCGTGGGAATTTGTAGAGAAACTTCCACAAACATTCAACAGCAAAATAGGCGAAAAAGGGCGTGGATTCTCCGAAGGACAGACACAGCGCATAGCCATAGCAAGAGCTTTGCTTCGCAATGCCCCCATACTTTTGCTCGACGAAGCAACATCGGCGCTCGATGTCACCACCGAGCGCAACGTTCTAAGAAACATCATAAAGAAACACCCCAACAAAACATGTATCGTCACCACACACCGCCCTACAGTCCTCAACATGTGCGAAAGGGTTTATCGCGTGATGGAGACACGTGTAACGCAGCTTAGCGAAGAAGATTCAAGCAAAATGGCTATGGATTTCTAAAATTGTATACAGATTCAATGAAAAAGAAAATAATACGCATATCAACCGTACCTATATCATTAGACATAGTGTTGAAAGGACAGCTGGAAATGCTCTCCGAGGAGTATGAAGTGATAGCAGTTTCCTCGCCAGGTCGCGAACTGCAGAGAGTGGCAGAACGTGAGGGAGTACGCACTATAGCCATCCCCATGGAGCGAAAGATATCGCCATTAAAAGACATTATCTCGCTAATAAGACTAATAAAGCTATTCATCGACGAAAAACCCCACATGGTACATTCACTTACTCCCAAGGCAGGGCTTCTTGCCATGATTGCCGCATGGATATGCCGTGTACCCATAAGGATGCACACCTTTACGGGATTGGTTTTCCCGACAGCACAAGGATTGAAACAAAAGATATTGATAGCCACCGACCGCATCACCTGCTACTGTGCCACATTCATTAATCCCGAAGGCAAGGGAGTGAAAAACGACCTTCAACGCTACCATATAACCTCAAAGCCACTGAACATAATAGGTAACGGAAACATCAACGGCATAGACCTCGACTATTTCACAGCAGACAACGACATAAAAGCCAAAGCAGAGAAAATAGCAAAAGCAGGAGTAATGACATACTGTTTCGTAGGACGTATTGTAGGCGACAAAGGTATAAACGAACTGGTGGCAGCCTTCGACGATCTGAACAAAGAACATCCCGACACAAGATTGCTGTTGGTTGGCACTCTCGAAGAAAGCGACCCATTGAGTGCCGAAGCACTGCAGATAATAAATGGAAACAGAGCAATAGAATGTGCCGGTTGGCAAACCGACATTCGCCCCTACCTTGCCGCTTCGGACATTTTTGTCCTCCCAAGCTACCGCGAAGGCTTTCCCAACGTGGTGATGCAAGCCGGTGCAATGGGACTTCCATCAATCGTTACCGACATAAACGGCAGCAACGAAATAATAGAAGATGGGATAAATGGCATCATCGTTAAACCGCGCAACAAAGAGGAACTTAAAAACGCCATGGAGCGGCTGCTCACCAGCAAGGAGCTGCGCAACAACCTTGCCAAAAATGCCCGTCAGCGTATAGTGCAAAGATATGAGCAGAAAGAGCTGTGGCAACAACTGAAAGCCACATATCAGTCACTTTTTAATGCCATCTGATAGAAGAGCCACCATAGCAAAAAGGTGAAATTCGCAACAAATATATAGTCATTAATGACTACTGACACCAGCTATTTTAAAAAAAAGATTATTGCCAACAATAATAAAGATATGTAATTTTGCAAAATTAATGCAATAATATCCTAAAATCGGGACATGAAATTAACAGAACTTAAAAACGGGGAAACAGCTGTCATTGTACGTCTGTCGGGGCACGGAGGCTTTCGCAAACGTATAATGGAAATGGGCTTTGTACGTGGCGAAAAGGTAACATCTGTATTGGACTCACCTATGCACGACCCCGTTAAATACAACATCATGGGATACGATGTCTCACTGCGTCGCAACGAAGCATCCATGATAGAAGTTCTGCCCGAAGAGGAGGCAAAAAAGATACTCACTCCGGCACCATCGTTCGGTTGCACAACCATCTGTGGCAACTGCACAGGCTGCAACTGCTACAGAGAGAAGCACGATGCAGTACAAAGCAACATAATAAACGTCGCACTCATAGGAAACCCCAATAGTGGAAAGACATCGCTCTTCAACACCCTCACAGGCAGCAGCGAACATGTTGGCAACTACAGCGGCGTGACAGTAGATGCCAAGAGCGGCAATTTCAACTATAAAGGCTATCGCATAAACCTCACCGACCTGCCTGGAACATACTCAATTTCGGCATACTCACCCGAAGAGATATATGTGCGCAGGCATCTATACGAAAAAGAGCCCGACGTAATAATAAACGCAGTGGTAGCCTCAAACATAGAGCGCAACCTCTACCTCACCACCGAGCTCATCGATTTGAACCTGCGCACCGTAGTGGCACTAAACATGTACGACGAACTTCAGGCAACCGGTGCAACCATCGACTACAACCATCTTGGTGCAATGATGGGAATCCCTATGATACCCACAATAGCACGTAACGGCGAGGGGCTCGACAAGTTGCTCGACACAGTCATAGAGATGTTCGAGGGAAAGAACAAAACAGCACGACACATACACATCAACTACGGCACAGCCATGGAAGATGCCATACGTCCGCTAGCCACAATGCTGCACAACGCCACCGACCTGCCCCACCAGTTCCCCGTGCGCTACTGGGCAACAAAACTGCTGGAGAAAGACAGCGAAGCCATAAAGCAACTGCACATGTGCAATGACATAGGCAAATGGATGATAGCCGCCGACAAACTCGGTAAAAATGTAGAGTACGAAATAGGTGTGGACGTGGAGACAGCCATCAGCGATGCAAAATACGGTTTCATAGCCGGCGCATTGCAAGAGACATTAACCACCGGCAACAAAGACGCCAACAAAAAAACAAGACACATAGACCGCCTTGTAGCCAATAAGTGGTTGGGTTTTCCCATATTCTTTGCCCTAATGTGGTTGATGTTCACAGCAGTCTATCAGTTGGGAGCCTACCCACAAAAGTGGATAGAGATGCTCTTTTCAGCAGTAGGAACATGGCTCACAGGAATCATCCCTGAAGGCGCAATACAAGACCTCGTTGTAAACGGCATAATAGGCGGAGTGGGCAGCGTAGCTGTTTTCCTTCCCAACATATTAATACTCTACTTGTTTATTTCATTGATGGAAGATTCGGGCTACATGGCACGTGCCGCTTTCATCATGGACAAGATGATGCACCGCATGGGACTCCATGGAAAATCCTTCATCCCTATGCTCATGGGATTTGGATGCAACGTTCCGGCAATAATGGCAACACGCACTATAGAAAGTCGCAGTAGCCGACTGATAACCATTCTGATAACCCCGTTCATGTCGTGCAGTGCCCGACTGCCGGTGTTTATCCTTTTGGCAGGAACATTCTTCCCCCAATATGCTCCATTGGTAATGATAGGGCTATACCTATTCGGAATTCTGGTAGCCGCGCTCACAGCGCGACTGCTGAGAATAGTGAAATACAAAACCGACGAGACACCTTTTGTTATGGAGCTGCCTCCCTACCGTATGCCCACTCTGCGCTCCACCCTGCGCCATATGTGGGAAAAGTGCGAACAGTACATAAAAAAAATAGGAACCGTAGTACTGACAGCTACAGTCATAATATGGTTCTTGAGCTATTTTCCACGCCCGGC
>JAFTTA010000200.1 GCA_017467015.1 Bacteroidaceae bacterium | reverse complement strand
GTCCTCCTTTTTCTCTTCCTCTCTGTTGTTCAGCAACTCGCCACCGTCGACTGCAACAATTACGTTGTCGTTGGCATCAAGGGCTGCTTTTATATCATCAATTGAGGCTTTGTATTGGCGTGTTGCTACAAGGCCTTTCTTCTCCAGATGTCTTCCTACATTGTGAAGTGCTGTGCCTTTCTCTTTTTGCCAGCCGTTGTCAATTGCTTCTTGCAGCAGTTGCTGCTCGTCGAATTCTATGTTTCTACTTCGAAGAATGTATTTCTCGCACTCCATGCAGCAATAGCTCTCCTCGTTGCAGGTGGGTGCCATGGCTGTCATGGGTATGAATTCATATTCTTGTGTCTGTGGCATCATGCCTAATTCGGCATCTACCGATTGAGAAATATGCAGTAATTCTCTCAATTCGGCATCATCGGAGATGGCATTGAATATCTCTCTGCTCTCTTGTGAAGTGGCATTGCCATCGAGGAATGCTGCCAAGGCCTCTTCCGAGATGTTATTTATTGATTTTTCTTTCATATTTCCCAATTTCTTTAAGTGCTATCTCTGTCAATGCAGCCTGAGCACGTTTTTTTATGTTATACAAATTATCGACATTGGTGTTCAGCTCTCGTGCCACCACTTTGGGCTCTGCCTCTTGCAGCATCAGTCTTCTGATGACGTGGACATAGCGTCTGTTGGGCATCAGCGAGAATAGATGTTCTATGTCTATTTTGGCTGTAGTTTTGCTCTCGTCGTCGACAACTTCATTCTGTATAAAATTGTCTGAGAGAGTCTCTTTGGGCTCCATATCTATCATGCTTTTACGTTTTGATATGAAGTAGCGGATGGCTATAACTTTCATCCACTGATATATGGTGCTGCGCCCCTGAAACTGTTTCAATCTGTAAGCATTGTTTTCCATTAGGTGCAGATAGAATTCGTTTACAAATTCATCGTAATCGACCTCGTATGAAAATACGTAGCGAATGATGCTCATGAAAAGGGGACGGCAGTTCTCGAAGAAGAACTCTTTTGTCACCTTCTCGTCACGGGCAATCAGGGCTTCTATTATTTGTTTATCGGTCATTCTTTTGTTTGTGTCTGTGTCTTTAGACGTTTTTTCTTGCCGGCTATTTCTTCTCAATATCCCTCACTTTGAGTGCTGTTTCGTGGTTGATGGCTGTTTTTTATCAGCTTTTATCGTTATTCATAGTCGTTTGTGGATGATTTAGTATCAATGGTAATGATTTTACAATTACCATGTCATATACTGATGCAAGATTTCCTTTCTCATCCTCCTTCAGTCCATTGTAGGGGCGTATGTCGTAGTGTATGAATTTTTCTTTGTACTCCTGTTTCTTGCTCCTGTTGGCAAAGATGTCATTGTCCTCTTCTTTTTTTACGGGGCGATAACCGAGCAGCAGTTCTTCGACATTCCAACGGTTGTGCTCTATCTCTGCAAGTAGTTCTATCTGGTCGTTTGTAAGGTTTTCCAGGAAACAATTGTTGTTTATGCTCCACTTGGAGCCTATGCAACGCAGTTTTGTGGGGATAGATGCTGCTGCAAAGATGTTTGACCACCGTTTTGTGATTATTTTGCTTTTCCACACTTCGTCGGCTTCTTCGGGCTTAATGTAGGTGGGAGTGGTGCCGTTTTTGAAATAATAATCATATACGCTGCTTATTCTTTTGCATGTCTCTACAGATGATACAATGTGCAGGTCGTAGCAGTCGTAGACCATTCCAAATGGGGTAATGTTCTTGTATAAAAGTTTTTTTCGTTTTTCCTTGTCGAAACCTTTGCCGTTGAGGGTTGAAGCAATGGTCGAAGTTTTTCTTTGTTGCACAAGTATCGGTATATCTTTTTCGTAGTATTCCTTGGGCAGGTACATTGCCGAACGCAGGGATATGTGTGTGAGGTTCAGACATATGGCTACGGTAATCATTGCATCATCGTCTTTGGCATACTGCTTAAGAAGTTCCTGTACTATGGGATTGTGATCGTCTCCTTTTATGAATTGCCATTCAATGTCGATGAAATCTTTGTCTGTGTCTCCTTCTTCCACAAGGTGCTTGTATTCATCGACTAATCCGGTGGTGGTGATATATCGTTCCTTTTCGATGGGGGCTTCGCCATCGATGCGACGTTCTTCGGCTTCGGCCCACGCGTCGGCATCGATATATGTGGAGCGTGACACCTTGAACAACTCACCACATTTCTGCTTGAACTCACCCATCTCAACCTTTCCGTTGCGATCGATGAATGTTATCTTTGTCTTTCTTTTACGATAATTGGGGAAGTGGGCAATGTGGGCGGCCTGCAATGCCATTGCTTGTCCCATTTTTGACATTCCTAAAACTATCAGATGGACATATTTATTGCTCTCTCTGTCTGTAATGGGAATGTAGTCCAATGGCTTGTAGGTTATATCTTCGTTTTTGCTTGCTCCGACTACAAATACTTTACGTGCCCAGAAATCGTAGAAATTGAATGGATGGAAATCGATATGTTCTGTTATCTCAGGACCCAGGTCGGCATATTGGAAAACGTGGTATGTGGTTTTGTAGTCAAACAATACATGGCATGGAAGTCCTTTGCGACCACATCTTTTGCATTGATTTGCTATCAGTGTCACGCATTGCACGTTCAATGAGTCGTGGAAACTTTCGATGTCGTCGAATTCACTGGTATCTCCCAAAATATACACCTCTTTTGCGTGTGCTATGTTTATCTTGCTTAAATAATTTTCGGAGTCTCTCTGTCCGTAATTGACGATGATTCTTTTTTTGTCTTTTTTGTTCTTGAGACTTGCATGTAACGAGTTTCTCATTTGCTCAACATCTGCTGATGTCATGACAACAATGTTATTGTTCTGCTCTTCGCAAAGCTGATTAACCAAGCCATGTACCATTTGGTCGGAGCCGATAATTACTATGTGATCTTCCAACTTGTAGTAGCTGAAACCCATACGCCATTTGTCCGACTTGCGCTCGAACATGTTTGTGATGGTTGAAATGAGCAGTCCAGACAGGAATATTGCACCGAGGGTACTCATTATCAAACCTACATATTTCGGTAGATTATTATTTGTCATGAGCTCGGCTTGTACACCTGGGTCGGAAAAGTAGTAATATAGTCTCCACCAGTTTTCTTTGTCGAATTCGGTCTTGTCGTCGATTATTATCAGTATGGTTGCCGAAACAAAGAATATGGATAATGCAATGCCTAAAATAATTATGATTTTAATCCACCAGGTGCCATGTAACCAACGGTCAAATAATTGTCTTATTCCTATTTTCATGTGGTAATAAGTTTTCCTTTGTAATTTATTTCTTTTATTGAGACAAGTATTTCGATGTGTTCAGCTTATGTTAACAGCGAGGAACATTCCATGCTTTTGCAAAAATATCAAAATTTACTTAATGACAACTTAAATGGTGGCTATTTTTCTTTTATTATGAATGAGAATTATTTGAATTTGATACGAATGATGGGACTTCTTAAGATGGTTGAAATATTCTCTCTATAATATTGTTCTTGCAAATGTTCTTAGTATTTTTGAAAAATAATGAAGTAAACTTCATCTTTCTCGCTCGTTTGTTATTATCTTTGAGATGGACTCGAAGATAAACTTTGGGGCAGCAAGCTGCAATCCTTTATGAACCTAAAGGTTCAGTCGTCGCAAGCAACGCTAATTTCGCGTTGCCGCTTTGAAAAATAATGAAGTAAACTTCATATTTCTCGCTCGTTTGTTATTATCTTTGCCGAAAACAGAGAATTTTGATAATAAATAGCTGTTTTGGCTATTGCCGATAATAATGTTGAATGTTTGGGCTATAGTTTTAAAGAGTATTTATAAAATCTATATAATATGAAATCGGACATAGAAATTGCAAGAGAGACCTCTCTGAAAAAAATTGAGGAGATTGCCGGCAGCATTGGTGTGCCGGTTGATGAAATTGACAATTATGGTAAATATATTGCCAAGTTGCCTATTTCTCTCATCGACGAGGAGAAAGTGAAAAAGAGTAACCTTATTCTTGTTACAGCCATCACTCCTACTAAGGCAGGTATTGGAAAAACAACTGTTTCCATAGGTCTTACTTTAGGTCTTAACAGAATAGGCAAAAAAGCGGTTGTTGCTTTGCGTGAGCCTTCTCTGGGCCCTTGCTTCGGAATGAAGGGTGGCGCAGCGGGTGGCGGCTATTCACAGGTGTTGCCCATGGAGAATATCAATCTGCATTTTACAGGTGACTTCCATGCTATTACATCGGCGCACAACATGATAACTGCTTTGCTCGATAACTATATTTATCAGAATAGAAAGACAGGGCTTGCTCTCAAGGAAATAAAGTGGAAACGTGTGCTCGATGTTAACGACCGCAGTCTGCGTAATATTGTAACCGGTCTTGGTGGCTCTGCCAACGGATTGCCCACAGAGAGTGGCTTTGACATTACTCCTGCTTCGGAGATTATGGCTATCCTCTGCTTGTCGAAAGATCTTGACGACCTTCGTCGTCGCGTTGGTAACATTCTGCTTGGTTACACATTCGACAACCAGCCTTTTACAGTTAACGACCTCGGTGTTGCCGGTGCAATAACTGTGTTGCTGAAAGATGCCATTCAGCCTAACCTTGTGCAGACAACAGAAAATACAGCTGCCTTTGTTCATGGTGGTCCTTTTGCCAACATCGCTCACGGATGTAACTCAATACTTGCAACAAAAATGGCTCTCAGCTATGGCGACTATGTAATCACAGAGGCTGGCTTCGGTGCCGACCTTGGTGCCGAGAAGTTCTTCGATATAAAATGTCGCAAGGCGGGTCTCTCTCCCAAACTTACAGTGATTGTTGCTACTGCGCAGAGCTTGAAACTGCATGGTGGTGTGCCCGAGGATAAAATTAAGGAGCAGAATGTCGAGGGCTTGAAAAATGGTCTGCCCAACCTCGACAAGCATGTCGAGAATATGAAGCGTTTCGGTCAAGAGGTTATCGTTACCTTTAACAGATATGCTACAGACACCGACGAGGAGATAGCTATGGTTGCCGAGCACTGTCGCGAGATTGGCGTTGGCTTCTGCATGAACAATGTCTTTGCCGATGGTGGCAAGGGTGGCGAGGAACTTGCGAAATTGGTGGTTGATACTATCGAAAAATCACCTTCTGCTCCCTTGAAGTTTATTTATGAGGATGGTGACTCTGTTCGTACAAAAATAGAGAAGGTTGCTTCTCAGATTTATGGCGCAAAAGGTGTTACATATTCACCTGCTGCCGTCAAGAAAATCAAGCAGATTGAGGAGCTTGGTATTTCTCACTATCCTATCTGTATCGCCAAGACACAATATTCATTCTCGGCAGATGCCAAGGCTTATGGTGTGGCAAAGAACTTTGAACTGAATGTTCGCGATGTTGTTATCAACAATGGTGCTGAGATGATAGTTATTATCATGGGCGACATCATGCGTATGCCCGGATTGCCTAAGGTGCCTCAGGCGCAGAAGATAGATATTGTTGATGGAAATATTGAAGGATTGAGTTAAATATGTCATTCATTCACTCTACTAGATAAAGATGGCGACCTTCGGGTCGCCATCTTCTTTTAAACTTCTACGGGTAAAGAATTTTTCCATTTTTCGGCATAGCTGTCAAGCACGTTGCGTATGTATTTCCCAATGGTAGTGTAGCTTTCCTCGTTGAGGTTGGCGAGTGACACGCGTACGCTCCATTCCGGTCCGTCGAAACCGCCGCCGTTGAGTACTACAAGCGAGGTCTCTGTTGCCAGACGAAAAACAATATCGAGAGGGCTGTAGTTGTATTTAAGGTATTCTACAAAGTCGTCGCCGTAGAATTTCTTTGCCCAGACAAGCAGGTCAATCTCGGAGTAGTAGCCGGCGCGGGTGGGGTCGGGCATCAGCGTGAAGCCCATGCTTTTCCATAATGCTTGCAGACGCGAGTCTATTATCTGCAACATGCCTTGACGGAACTTGTCGCCATGTTGAGTGTCTATAATTGAATAGAGGGCGAAAAGGCTCATTTGTAGTTGTTGTGGCAACGATAGTCCGCTGGTGTGGTTGAGTGCTACCTGACGGCTGTCGGCTACCATGCGGTCGATGAAGCGCATGCTCTCTACATCGTTGCGTATGCTGCCGTAGCGTTTTTGCAGCTCGCTTTTGCGCTTGCGTGGCAAGCGTTTCAGCAGTTCGTCGAATATGTTGTCGCGATGCAAGGCGGCAACGGCGAGTCGCCAACCTGTGGCACCGAAATATTTCGAGAATGAATAGACGCAGATGGTATTATGTGGCAGCTGTGCCATCAACGATTGGAAACCGGGTACGTAGGTGGCATAGACATCGTCGGTGATAATCATCAGATTGGGGTTCCAGCGTTTCACAATGTCTACGATTAGTGCAATGCTCTTTTCGTCAATCATGTAGCTTGGAGGGTTGCTGGGGTTAACTACAAAGAGTGCTTTATATGATGGGTCGCGCAATTTGTTTATTGCTTTTTCGCTGTATTGCCACAGATGCAACCCGTCGTCGCTCATGCGGTCTGCCGGAATTTCTGTCACTTTGAAACTGTATCGCGATAGTTCGGGGATTTCTATGTAGGGGGTGAATACGGGGGTCATCAATGCTACTTGGTCGCCTTTGTTCAGCAAGAAGTTTTGCTCCAGCGAGTCGAAAATGTAGCACATGGCTGCCGTGCCCCCCTCGGTGGCAAAAAGGTCGAAGTCGCCTTGTGGCGGTCGTCCGGCGCACAGCTCTTGAGCAAGGTAGTCGCGAACTATGGTTTCTGTATGTTTCAGTATGCGGTCGGGTACCGGATATTGGTTGCCTATGGCACATACGGCCCACTCATGTATTAGCTCATCGGGGTTTACGCT
>JAFTTA010000199.1 GCA_017467015.1 Bacteroidaceae bacterium | reverse complement strand
GCAATCATCAATTTTTTGTTAATTGATGTGTTTGCTGTAAAAAAATCATTTATTGTCGGCGATGTAAAATACTTTTTTTGTGGTGTGAGCTCTTTCCATCCTTTTGTGAAGAACCGGATGTGGCTGTCGCATGCTTCGGCACATACGGTATTTATCATGCAGATGATGGTATCGCCGTTTGATATTGGCAGTAATTTCATCTGTAGTTCTGTGTGCGATGTCATCTTCATTTTCAGATAGTCAGTGGTCAGTTCCAATAGTTCCGAATGACCGTCAAAACGGTTGGTCACGCGTGCCTTCATGCCTGCCTCAATGAAGTCTGTGCAGTCGGCACGGTTAGTGGATGTGAGCAACGGCAGTATGCTGTCGGGCATCTCCAGAAATATGGTTCGCATGTTCTGTGCTTCGGCTTTCGCAGCGAATAGCAGTATGGCTACGAATAATATATTTATTAATTTTTTCATTTTGAACCTAAATATAAGAAGAACAATCCTATTAATATCAAAAGCAGGTCGATAGCCTTGTTTTTCAAGTTCTTTTCACGCAGAATGAGTGCTCCGAATGTAAACGAGACGATTACACTTCCGCGTCGTATCATGGATACAACTGCAATAAGGGCATCCTCTTCTGCCAACGCTGAGAAGTAACAAAAATCTGCAGCTCCTAAAAAGAGGGATATCAATAATATACTCCATCGCCATTTGAAAGGGGTACTTTTCTTGCGTATTGGCATCCACAGAAGCACCATGACCATTGCCATCATTGTTGCTTGGTAGATATTGAACCACGATTGCACGAGCATGGGATTAAGAAAACTCATCAGAAATTTGTCGTAGAGTGCGCTCACTGCGCCCAACATGGCAGCAGCCACCACCAACATCACCCAACGGTTGTGGCTGAAGTCTATTCCTTCTCGTTTACCGCTCTTGCTTAGCAGAAGAAATGATGCTATTGCCACGGTGACACCTATCCACTGATAAAGGTTCAGCTGCTCGCCAAAAATTAGTAGGGCTCCCAGCAGCACCATCACCGGGCGTGTCGCCTGTATTGGTGCAACGATAGTTATTGGCAGATGTTTCATGGCGAAATATCCGCATATCCACGAACTGAGTACTATTATTGCTTTCAGTACAAGAAACAGGTGCTCTTTGACTCCTGCTGTAGGCACATGAAACATTCCTTCGTCAATGATGCCAGCTTGTGACATAACGATGAAGGGCAGGAAAAGCAGTGCCGAGAATAGAGTGTTCAGAAAGAGCACCGGTATTACGGCGTTCTCTTTCAGTGACACTTTTTTAAAAAGGTCGTAGCAACCAAGCAGGGCTGCTGATGTAAATGCAAGTGCTACCCACATCATATGAATATCTCCTCCGGATATTTTACCTCCTCAAGGAAGAGAGCCTGCCCCATGGCAGAGTCTCCGGCTTCGGAGCGTTCTTTTTTTTCTATTATTTCTTTAAATCTCTCTAATGTTATTTTGCCTCTGCCCACCATCAGCAGTGTTCCCACTATGGCTCGCACCATGTTTCTGAGAAATCTGTCTGCCTCAATCTCGAATACCCATTGTGTGGGTGACACCTGTCGCCATTGTGCCGATGTCACTTTGCAATTATTGGTCTTGGTGTCGGTGTGCAGTTTGCTGAAACTTGTGAAGTCGGTGTAGTGGAGCAGCGTGGCTGCCGCGTTGTTCATTGCTTCAAAATCAATATCTCCCATTACACGACAACTATATCTGCGGCTGAAGGGTTCTTTGGCGGTAGAAATGTAGTAACGGTAGCGGCGCGATGTGGCATCGAAACGTGCGTGTGCATCGGTACGCACCTCTACAATCTTATGTATGGCAATGTCGGGCGGCAGCATCTTGTTCAGACGATATGTGGTCTGTTGCGTGTCTATCGGTTCGGGAAAATCGACATGTGCCACCATTTGCGAAGCGTTCACTCCGCTGTCGGTGCGTCCTGCGCCGGTAATGCTTACCGGGTAGCGCATCAACAGCGTAAGAGCCTTTTCAATGGTTTCCTGCACTGTCGGTGCGTTAGGCTGTATTTGCCAACCGTGATAGTTGCAACCGTCGTATGATAGATATATGAAATATCTTGGCATCAGAGTTCGTTTTTCATTATAAATGTATGGCATGCAACCAAGCCTGCTGTTTCTGTGCGCAGACGTGCTTTGCCGAGACTAACAGGGGTAAATCCTGCTTTTATTGCCTTCTCTACCTCCTCTTTACTGAAGTCGCCTTCGGGACCGATGAGGATGGTAGCATCTTCTCCGGTTTTCAGACAGTCGAATAGTCTCTGCTTTTCTCCTTCGTAGCAGTGGGCGATGAATTTTGCACCTTTGTGCTCGGCTTTTATGAAGCGCTCAAAATCGGTCATTTCCTCTACAATAGGTTTGTTGAATTTAAGCGATTGTTTCATCCCCGACACTACTATGCGTTCAATCCTTTCTGTTTTTATTACTTTACGTTCCGAGAAACGACAATTAAGAAACACCACTTTGTCCCAACCAATCTCTGTGGCTTTCTCGGCAAGCCATTCCATGCGGTCCATGTTTTTTGTAGGGGCAATGGCTAATGTCAGGCAGCCTTGCCACCCTTTGGGCGTCTCTGTTGTTTCGAGTGGCTCCACTTTGCAACGCTTGCCGGTAACAGAGGTTATCGACATCTTGAACAGTTTTCCTTTGCCGTCTGTTACTTCAAGTTGGTCGCCTACGCCTAAACGCAATACACGTAGGCAGTGTGCAGCCTCTTCTTCGGGCAGTTCCCATGTTTTTTCTATATCAGGGGCATAAAATAGTGACATAGTTTTATATTTAGTTGTTGAAATGTTTTTACAATGAAGAAGGTGTCTCCCTCTCCTGGTAAAATCACACAGCATTTTAATTATTTATACCTTCAGGAGTATTTTCGTGTTTGTCGTTACTTTTTGTGCGTAGGTCGAGTTCTTGTTTCAATTTCATCGCAAGTTCATAATTCTCATCCTTGACGGCACGTTCCATAACTTCGCGCAGTGTCTCTGTGCCTGCTAATGTAATGGGAATGGAAAAGGCATTTTCCCACTCCTCTTTTATGCAGAGGGTGTTCAACAGTTCATCCTCAATGTATATAGGTGCGCCAAAGCGCATGGCTATGGCTACGGCATCCGATGTACGTGCGTCAATCTTCATTTCTCTCTCCTCGTCGCGGAAAATAAGGTGTGAGTAGAATGTGCCTTCCGATATTTTATATATTGTGGCACATTTCAATGTGACACCGTATGCTTCAGCAAAATTCTTAAAAAGGTCGTGTGTGATGGGGCGCTCGAAATGTATGTTGCGCTTTGCAAATGTTATTGACTGTGCTTCAAATGCTCCTATCAGCACAGGCAGTTTGCGCATGCCGTCTTTCTCATGAAGTATCATTATGAACACGCGGTCACCCGATGCACGACTTAATATTTCCGATACATACAACTCTACCATAATCTCCTCTATCTGTTTTAATCTTCAATATTTCTCTTTTCCTTGAAAAACAATGCAAACAACAGGGTTATTGCCACTGTGTATGTTGCAAAAATGTACCATGCAGTGCTCCAGCCACTGTGTGCCAGCGAATAGTCCACTACCTTTTGTGCAAGAAGCATGCCTACAGACGCTCCAAGCCCGTTTGTGGCAAACATAAACAATCCTTGTGCACTTGAACGCACATTCTTGTCAAAGGTTCTGTTTACAGAAAGCGACCCGGAGATATTGAAAAAGTCAAATGCAATGCCATAGACTAACATCGACAGCACAAACAGCCATACACCATCACCCGGGTTACCCATGGCCAGAAAACAGAAGCGCAGAGCCCATGCAGTCATGGCCATTATCATCACCTTTTTTATGCCGTAGCGAGTGAGAAAGAATGGTATTAGCAGCAGGCACAAGGTTTCTGATATTTGTGACAGTGATGTCATTATTATGG